>NZ_JAOQJW010000006.1:0-21894 GCF_025567265.1 Dorea amylophila
TCTACTGGTTCTATCTTACTCTTTCTGAACATGAAAATACCCCCATATAGGACTTTTATATTTCATTGTCCTATATGAGGGTAGCATATCATCAGGATGAAACAGATTTCCGGACTTATGGTAATGGAAGAAATCAAGAAAGAGAACCCGGAGTGTCAGTTCGTGGTATTAAGTGCATACAGGGATTTTGAATATGCGAAGAAGGCATGTGATCTGGGGGCATTCGCATATCTTCTGAAGCCGATTGAAGATGAAAAATTACAGGCGACGATGACAGATGTCGGTAAAATCTGTGAAGATCAGATCAGAAATGAGGAAAAGTATGACCGCTGGGAGAGACTTCTGAAAAAGGACGGAGATGGATTTTTGCAGGTTGTCGTGCAAAAATATGTCCAGAACCGGCTGCCGGAAGAAAAAGTAGATGAAGTCTTCCATACGCTGCAGGATGTCATGAAGGAAGGGGACCGGTTTATTACAGTATATGCAGATCTTGATCTGGCCTATAAGATTACCAATGAACTGGAATATGAAGCCTCGAGATTTTCCATGGTCAGAATGATTGAAGAAAAGATCGCAGAGAGATTCACATACTGGAAATTCGAGAGTGAAGAAGGACATCGTACATTTATTATAAAGACGCAGGAGAACACAGCGGTACATGAATTGAAAGAACTGCTGGAAGAGGTAAAAAAAGAAGAGAACAGCCCGGTTATTGCAGCAATATCCAAACCATATAAAGGGATCCGCGGAATCAGAAGAAGTTTTGAAGAAGCACAGAGATTGTTCGCTGTTACAAATGCATCCGGAGCGGGAGTATTTACAATCCCGGAGACTGTTGAAGAAAAAGAGGAAAGCCCATATCCGGCGGAGGCAGAGATGATGGTGGTCAACAGCGTGCGGAAGAACGACGCCGTACAGTTAAAGCAGGCATTTGTACATTTTATTTACCAACTGCCACACAGAGAAGAACTGCAATGCCAGTATATGCACAAGATCATGGTAAAGACAGAATTCATGTTAAAAGACAGTTACGGGATGGACGAATCACTGAATCAGCAATTTGAAAATTATTATTCGAATATGAGAAACTTAAAGGCGGCAAAAGCGGTGGATGTCTGTTATAAGATTCTGGGAACTGCTATTGAAAAAAGACTGGAAAATGCAGAGAAGAAAGAGAATAAAGGATCAAAAGAATACATTGCAGCGGCTGTGGCATATATAGATGAACATCTGGATAATGAAGATCTTTCGATTGTATCAGTGGCGACACATGTATATCTGAATCCGGTATATTTTGGACGGGTATTCAAGAATACCTTTCATATGACATTCAAACAATATCTGTTGCAGCGTAGAATGGAGCTGGCAAAGAGACTGCTGGAAGACGGAAGAACCAGCATCGGTAATATCTGCGAGCAGGTCGGAATCAGTAATCCATCCTATTTTTCACATTTGTTTAAAGAATATACAGGACAGCTTCCGAGAGATTACAAAAGGGAATATGAAGTATGAAAAAAAGTAAAATGTCAGGAATCCAGAAAAAGTATCTGAAGTATATGTGTACGCTTCTGATACTGGCACTGGTTCTTTCCAGCATCTGTGTATGGACTTATGTCAGACGGAATATGACAGATGTGATTGTGGATAAGTATGAATTCATGAATGAGAAGATGGGGATAGCCCTGGATAATCTGTACCGGAAGACGGATGCCGTGACAGCGGAAATCATCCTGGAAAATGATGTGCAGAAGAGTCTGAAGAATAAAGAACTGCAGGAAGTAGAGAAGAATGCACTGAGCAAATATTTTGCATATATAGATCTAAATCATGTCGCTGATTACTGCTACATTGATAATAAAAGAAATGTTTACGCAAAATCCTATTCCCAGATTGGTTATTCGGATTTTCAAAGCAGCGGTCTGCGTGAGAAAATGGGGGATGAGTATGCGAAGACGCAGTGGATATGGACCCGGGATTACCTGTTTGGTACGGGGAACGAAGCTTTGTTTATCGGAAGATATGTGAACAGTATGGATTACGCACACGAACCTGGAATCGTGTATCTGAAGATGAATCAACAGTTTCTGGAAAGTGTTATGGATAAAGACAGGAAGATTGCAAAAGATGTTGCAGTGGGAATCATAAGTCCGGAAGGAAAGACTTGCATCCGGCAGGAACCGGAAGATCTCAGTATCGAAAAAAGGACAATGAAGAAGATTACGGAACTGACCAGAACGAAAAAATCCGGTGTGATCGTGCGGGGAAAAAAGATAGAAGGCGGGATTTTACAGGCATACCGGCAGGAAGAGACAGGGATGGTGATCTTTACACTGGTGCCGGATATGGTATTGAATCAGGGAATGATGCAGATATTGATCGTATTACTCACTATCTATGCGGTGATCGCAGTGTTGGCGTTTGTATTAAGTCTTTATGCATCACAGACATTTACCCGGCCGATCAGACAGATCAGTGATGCCATGACAAGTTTTGATGGAAATGATTTTACACATACCATTCAGATCCATACGGATACAGAACTGGATAAGATCGGGCATGCCTATAACGAGATGTTAAAGAATATCGAAGAGTTCCAGAACGAGGTCAAGAATCAGCAGAAAGAACTAAGAATCAGTGAGATGAATACGCTGATCAGCCAGATCAATCCGCATTTTCTCTATAATACTCTGGATACCATCTATATGCTGGCGCGGATCAACGGGGAAGAGAAGACGATGAAGATGATACAGGCACTGTCAAAGTATCTGCGTCTGTCACTGAGCAAAGGACGTGAGATTGTGACAGTAGAAGACGAGCTGGAAAATGTAAAAAGTTATATGGAGATTCAGCAGATCCGCAATGAGAATCTGTTCCGTTATGAGATCGAATGTGCAGAAGAACTGAAAACAAGGTGGATATTAAAGCTGATCTTACAGCCAATTGTGGAAAATGCAGTCAAATATGGATTTTGTGATATCTTCGAAGGCGGTCTGATAAGGATCAGTGTCACTGAACAGGCAGGACAGCTTACTTTCAGTGTCTATAATAACGGAACTCCGATGGAAGAGCAGATGGCGGAGAAGTTAAACGGACTGTCAGAGATACCGGTATCAAAAATGAAAGACAGTTTTGAAGACAAAAAACATGGTTACGGTGTGATAAATATCATTACGCGACTGCGGTTAAAGTATGGGGAGGATGTGAGATTTTTCTATGAATCGGATACAAATGGAACCGTCTGTGTTATCCAGATCCCGGATGACGGGAAAGAAAACTGTGAACAGTAGACGGATTATGGCAGCAGTGATGGTGATCGCCATGCTGACAGCACTGACCGGCTGTGCGGGAAAAGAGAATACACAGACCAGAAAAAAGAATAAAGTAGTAGAGATCCCAATGATCCTTACCGTAGATTCCAGTACCGGTAATAAGAATGAAGAGGAAGTGGTGGAGCGGTTCAACAGGGCATACAAAGGGAAGTATCATATAGATGTGGACTGGGTGATGGAGACAGAGGAAGAATACCGGAAGAATCTGAAACGTATGAATGTGACAGATGAATTACCGGCTATTATCACTGATCTGCGTATGCTTCCGTCTTTCTATCAGATGATGATCAAGAAAGGCAGGATTGAGGACCTGACACCTTACATAAACGAAGATCAGGAATGGAAAGATATGATCGAACCGTCAGTAATGGAATCGGTCCGGGAAGAGGATGGAAAGATTTATCTGGGTCCGGTCAGCACGGCGGCATTCGCCTGTTCAGGGGTTTTCTGGAACCGGGAGTTATTTGAACAGGCAGGAATCAGCAGATTTCCTGAGACATGGGAAGAATTCTGGAAATGTTGTGAGAAACTGAAAGCAGCAGGGATCACGCCGCTTGCCCTGCATACGGAAGGAACAGCATGGGCCGCAATGCTGCTTGCAACAGCAGAAGTAGCAGGAAGTGAAGAAGGTGCGGCATTCATGAAGCAATTATATCCGGATACCTATCAGAATGAACCGGGGCTGGAGATAGCCGGTACATTAAAAAATTATTCCAATATACGACCCAGGATGCATTACATAATGATTTTGACGTAGCTCATGATAATTTCGTGGCAGGAAATGCAGCGATGATACCTAATGGTTACTGGATGATTGATCAGATTCCGGAGGAAATGCAGAAAAAAGTATGTTTTTCTACATTTCCTGAAAATAAACTGATAGGCTCACCAGAGACATTCGGCTGGGCAGTTGTATCAACTTATAGTGAAAAGGTGAAAAAAGGAGCAGTTGAGTTCCTCAAATTCAGAACGAAATTGAATAAAGAACAGAAAGAAGAATTGCTGAACAGCAGGACAAGACAGGAAGGAACGCTGTTGGATGATTATCTGAAGGCTTATACGGGAAATCCACAGATTGTACCGAATTATCAGGTGAAGTGGAATTCACTGCTACAGGAGGATGTACTGGGAGAATGTCTGGCGGAACTGGCACAGGGAAAGATAACGGAGCAGGAATTCACGCAGGCAGAAGACGAAAGCATCCGGCAGTTTGAAGAAGAACAATAGATATGTTTTTTTGTATATCAGGTTGTTTTATTGATACAGGGTTTGAGCGCATTTCTGTTAATATAATGACAACGAGAGAAACGAAGGTTTCAAAAAAGAAAGGCGAGGGAAATGAATTATGAAAATGCGTAAAGTTGTATCAGCAATGCTGGTAGCAGCCATGGCAACAGGAATGGTTGCAGGATGTGGAAGCTCTTCTGACAGCAAGTCAGACAAGAAAGACGCAAAAGGAAAAGTATACTACTTAAACTTCAAACCAGAACAGGATGAGCAGTGGCAGGATCTGGCAAAAGAGTATACAAAAGAAACAGGAGTGGATGTAACAGTACTTACAGCAGCATCCGGAGAATACGAAAAGACATTAAAATCTGAGATGGCTAAGAGCAATGCTCCGACACTGTTCCAGGTAAACGGACCGGTTGGACTTGCAAGCTGGAAAGATTACTGCTACGATCTGAAAGATTCTGATGTTGCAAAACAGCTGACAAGTGATGATTTCGCACTGATGGACGGCGACAAGATGTCAGGAATCGCATACGTAATAGAAAGCTACGGAATCATTTACAACAAAGAACTGTTAAAGAAAGCAGGATACTCAGCTGATGATATCACTAACTTTGACAGCTTCAAGAAAGTTGTAGAAGACATCACAAAGAATAAGGACAAACTTGGATTCTCAGCATTTACATCCGCTGGTATGGACGGATCATCTGACTGGAGATTCAAAACTCATCTGGCAAACCTTCCAATCTACTATGAATACAAAGATGAAGGAATCGATAACACAGATGCTATCAAAGGAACATACCTTGATAACTACCGTCAGATCTGGGATCTCTACATCAACAACGCTACTTGCAAACCAACAGAACTTTCTACAAAGACAGCTGACGATGCAACAGCAGATTTCGTAACAGGTGATGCAGTATTCTACCAGAATGGTACATGGGAATATAACAACATCAAAGACGTCGGAGATGACAATCTTGGAATCCTTCCAATCTACATCGGTGTAGAAGGCGAAGAAGATCAGGGAATCTGTACAGGTACAGAGAACTACTGGTGTGTAAACTCCAAAGCATCTGAAGACGACATTCAGGCAACACTTGATTTCATGAACTGGTGTGTAACATCTGATGATGGTGTAAAGGCAATGTGCAAAGACATGGGATTCACAATTCCATTTAAGAAGAACCTGAAATCAGACAACGTACTTGTTAACGAAGCAAACAAATATACAGAAGACGGAAAGACTCCTGTATCTTGGAACTTCTCAACAATGCCATCAGAAGAGTGGAAGAACGGAGTGGGTTCTGCACTGACAAGTTACGCAGCAGATCCGACAGATGCAAACTGGGCAAAAGTTACAACAGCATTCGTTGACGGATGGGCAAAAGAAGCTGCAGCAGCAAAATAAAAATAAAAATGTAACAATCAAAATAGTTATATGAAGTGAGTAGTGGCGGGCGGTTGCAAGAAACACCCGCCGCTTTTATGAAAAAGTGCAGGGAAATGAAGCGGAGATTCTCTGCATGGAAGGAGGAATTTATTATGGAAAAATCCATCAAACGTTATATGCCGATTTTCGTGCTTCCAACGTTTTTTGCATTTATTCTTGGCTTTATCGTTCCTTTTATTATGGGAATCTGGCTTTCATTTTGTAAATTTACAACCGTAACAGACGCGAAATTCGTAGGATTTTCAAATTACATAGAAGCACTGAAAGATACGGCATTCCGTCATTCATTCTGGTATACCGTACTGTTCGCGATTGCCTCTCTTCTGATCATTAACATCATAGCATTTGCACTTGCAATGGCACTGACAAAAGAAATGCATGGAACAAATGTCTTCCGTACGGTCTTCTTCATGCCGAACCTGATCGGTGGTATCGTACTTGGATATATCTGGCAGCTGATCTTTAACGGAGTTCTTTCCAGATATGGTACCGCACTTGCTCTGAATGAGTGGTATGGCTTCTGGGGACTGATCATTCTGGTCAGCTGGCAGCAGATCGGTTATATGATGATCATCTATATTGCGGGTCTTCAGTCCATTCCTGGTGATGTCATTGAAGCAGCAGAGATTGACGGAGCAAATAAGATCCAGACATTATTCAAGGTAACAATCCCGATGATGATGCCATCGATCACGATCTGTATGTTTCTGTCAATTACAAACGGATTCAAGTTATTCGATCAGAACCTGTCCCTGACAGCCGGTGAACCGTCTAAGATGTCTGAGATGATGGCGTTAAACATCTTCAATACGTTCTACGGACGTACCGGATGGGAAGGAGTCGGACAGGCGAAGGCAGTCATCTTCTTTGCGATCGTAGTTGTGATCGGTATGATCCAGTTACGTGCAACACGTTCTAAGGAGGTACAGCAGTAATGAAGAAAAAAACAAGTAAATTAAGCTGGTTTGGAACAGGTGCATTTACGATCATCGGTATTGTATATATCATGCCGATCCTGATCGTGCTGATCAACTCATTTAAAAATAAAGTATTTATCAACAAAGAACCATTCAAACTCCCGACAAAGCAGACATGGGTAGGAATCGATAACTTCCTGTCCGCAATTGACAAATATGAACTGCTGAGTGCAGTCGGCTGGACTGTATTTATCACAGTTGGTTCCGTACTTGTGATCCTTGTATGTACTTCTATGTGTGCATGGTATATTACAAGAGTAAACAGTAAGTTTACAAAACTGTTATATTTATTCTGCGTATTTTCCATGGTTGTTCCGTTCCAGATGGTTATGTTCACCTTATCGCTGGTAGCTGACCGTACAGGGCTTCGTACACCTTGGGGAATCATCATCATTTACCTCGGATTTGGTGCAGGTCTTGCAGTGTTCATGTTCTGCGGATTTGTAAAATCCATTCCACTGGAAATTGAGGAAGCAGCAATGATCGACGGATGTACACCACTTCGAACCTTTTTCTCCGTTGTACTTCCGATCATGAAGCCGACATACATTTCCGTAGGAATCCTGGAGACGATGTGGATCTGGAACGACTTCCTGCTTCCATACCTGGTACTGGATCTGAATAAGTATAAGACAATCTCAATTGCGATCCAGTATATGAAGGGAAGTTATGGACGTGTAGATATGGGTGCTGTTATGGCAGCGCTGATCCTTGCGGTAATTCCGGTAGTTATCTTCTATCTGGCTTGTCAGAAGCATATTATCAAAGGTGTTGCAGCCGGAGCTGTAAAAGGTTAATAAGGACAAAAAAGAGATTTGGCATTTGGATATGTCAGATCTCTTTTGGAATATGTAAAAGTATATAAGAAAAGTTGACAGCGGTGGAGAATGAAGATATCACTTGACATTTTTCACTTATTTTTTAAAATATAGTGAGAGATGAAGAGGAGTAGTTTTTATTATGAATTCAAATTTTGAATATTACAAAATATTTTATTATGTAGCAAAATATGAAAATCTTACCAAGGCAGCAACGGTACTGAAGACCAGCCAGCCGGCAGTCACGCGTACCATACACAAACTGGAAAATGAACTTGGCTGCCGCTTATTTACGAGGAGTAAGACCGGAATGCAGCTAACTCCGGAAGGCCGGACATTTTATGGATATGTAGCGGCAGGATGTGCCCAGTTTTTCAAAGGAGAGAATGATCTGAGCAATCTGATCTCGCTGGAGAACGGAACGATCTATATCAGCGCTACGGAGACGGCACTTCACTGTTATCTTTTTCAGGCAATGGAAGAATTCAACAGCCTGTATCCGAATGTGAGGTTTAAGATTCTGAATAACAGTACGACAGAGTCGGTGAATGCAGTAAAAGAAGGAAAAGTAGACCTTGCATTTGTATCGGCTAACCTTCAGGTGGCAAAGCCGCTTCGGATGAAGATATTGAGAAAATACAGGGATATACTGATCGCCGGAATGCGATTTGAAGAATTGAAAGCGGGGAAAGAGGAGTTATCGCTTAAGGAACTGGTGTCGTATCCATGGATCAGTCTGACTGCAGAGACGATTACCAGACGTTTTCTAAATGAATATTTTGAAAAGAACAGTCTGACATTTACACCGGATATGGAGCTTGCGACGACGGATATGATACTTCCGGCAGTAAGACATAATCTGGGACTGGGATTCATCCCGGCGGAATTTGCGGATGCGGAACTTAAGTCCGGACAGGTATTTGAAATCAAGGTAAAAGAAAAACTGCCGGAACGTAATATCATATTGATTTACGATATGGAATATCCGCAGAGTATCGCAGCAAAGGAGTTCCAGAAATTCCTGAAAGAGAAGGGCAATTAATCTGCCAATCATGAGAAATGAGAAATATAATAAAAACCCGGAAGCTTACACAAATTCGGATGATCATAACGATCTGACAAAGATAAAAGGTATCGAATTGGAGTAAAATATGGTAAGCTTTCGGGCTTTTTATTAAAACAAACTAATTAGTAGGAATTTTTATTTATGCCACTCCCAGTTACGGATCTCTTCAAGATCCTGTCCGTATTCGGCAATGTACTGTTTGTGCTCAACCAGCTTGTCGTTCATCTTCTGGATCAGGAATGATCCCTTGTTGCCAAGCTGTGGCAAGTGCATGATAGCATCTTTTACCAGGTTGAAACGGTCGATCTGGTTCTGTACACGCATATCGAATGGTGTAGTGATCGTTCCTTCTTCCTGATATCCATGAACGGAAATATTGTGGTTGTTACGTTCGTATGTAAGTTCATGGATCAGTGTCGGATATCCGTGGAATGCGAAGATGATCGGTTTATCTTTTGTAAAGATTGCATCATATTCTGCATCACTTAATCCGTGTGGATGTTTGTGATCTGATTCCATCTTGAACAGGTCAACAACGTTAACAACACGAATCTTGAGTTCTGGCATTTCATCACGAAGAATTGTAACAGCAGCCATTGTTTCAAGAGTTGGTGTGTCACCGCAGCAAGCCATAACAACATCTGGTTCTTCACCACAGTCGTTACTTGCCCAATCCCAGATACCGATACCCTGTGTACAGTGCTTAACAGCCTGTTCCATAGATAACCACTGGCAGCTTGGGTGTTTTGAAGCTACGATAGCGTTGACATAGTTCTTGCTCTTGATACAGTGATCGAAGCAAGAGAGTAAGCAGTTAGCATCCGGTGGGAGATACATGCGGACAACATCTGCTTTTTTATTAGCGATGTGATCCAGGAATCCTGGGTCCTGATGTGTAAATCCGTTGTGATCCTGCTGCCATACATTTGATGTCAGGATGAAGTTAAGAGAAGCAATTGGCTGTCTCCATGAAAGCTGGTTACATACTTTTAACCATTTTGCATGCTGAGCTGCCATAGAGTCAACGATACGGATGAATGCTTCGTAACTTGCGAAGAATCCGTGACGTCCTGTTAACAGATAACCTTCCAGCCATCCTTCACACATATGCTCACTTAACATACCATCCATGATACGTCCGTTTCTTGCAAGACAATCGTCTGTGTCAAGAAGTCCGGCATTCCAGTCACGGTTCTGTGTTTCAAATACTTTGTATAAACGGTTAGACATACTTTCGTCAGGTCCGAAGATACGGAAGTTCTTGTTCTCTTCGTTTAATTCGAAGATGTCACGGATATATCCGCCAAGTTCGATCATATCCTGAGCCTTTGTCTTACCTGGTTCAACTTCGATTCCATAAGAACGGAAATCAGGAAGTCTTAAGTCTTTTAATAATAATCCACCATTTGCATGTGGGTTAGCTCCGAGACGGGCATCTCCCTTAGGTGCAAGTTCCGCAAGTTCTGGGATCAGGTGTCCGTTTTCATCGAAGAGTTCTTCCGGATGATAGCTTTCCAGCCACTCTTTTAAGAGTTCCAGATGTTCTGGACTTTCCATTGTAAGTGGTACCTGATGTGCACGGAAAGATCCTTCAATCTGCTGTCCATCTACAACCTTTGGTCCAGTCCATCCCTTTGGTGTACGCAGAACGATCATTGGCCATACCGGACGCTCTGGATCGTTGTTCTCACGTGCATTTTTCTGGATTGCTTTGATCTCTTCGATAACAGTATCCATTGTTTCTGCCATCTTCTTGTGCATTGTCATCGGATCATCGCCTTCTACGAAGTAAGGTTTCCATCCACATCCTTTGAAGAAGTTCTCAACTTCCTCGTGGGAAATACGAGAGAAGATAGTAGGGTTACTGATCTTATATCCATTTAAATGAAGAATTGGAAGTACAGCACCGTCTGTAACTGGGTTCAGGAACTTGTTAGACTGCCATGAAGTAGCTAACGGTCCGGTCTCAGCTTCACCGTCACCAACAACAACAGTTGCGATCAGATCCGGGTTGTCGAATACAGCACCGAATGCATGAGCGATAGAGTATCCAAGCTCTCCACCTTCGTTGATAGATCCTGGTGTCTCTGGTGCACAGTGACTCGGAACTCCACATGGGAATGAGAACTGCTTGAACATCTTCTTCATACCTTCTTCATCCTGGCTGATGTTCGGATATACTTCGCTGTAAGAACCTTCCAGATATGTATTGGCAATTAAGAAGTTTCCGCCATGTCCAGGACCTGATAATAAGATCATATCCAGATCATAACGTTTGATCTCACGGTTGCAGTGTACATAGATAAAGTTCTGTCCTGGGACAGTTCCCCAGTGCCCAACGATTTTCTTCTTGATCTGATCCATTGTAAGTGGTTCTTTTAATAATGGATTGTCAAGAAGGTATAACTGACCGGCTGACAGATAGTTGGCAGCACGCCAGTAGGCATTCATCTTTTCAAGCATTTCCTGGGATAACGGCTGTTTCTCAAGACATGTTTTTGTGTCTTCCATATTCATACCTCTTTCTTAAAAATAATTTTTTGTGTTATTTTTTTAACCATTTGTAGAATAACACAATGAAAAGTATGCGTAAAATAGCAATTATGCATTGCAAATATAAGTTTTTGGTATGGATGGAGGAAAAGACTGGGCTGGCAGATTGACCCGGTAGGAGTGCGTTATGCGCTGGTTACATTATATGAACATTATGAAGTACCATTATTTATAGTAGAAAATGGTTTAGGAGCAGTTGATATCTTGAAAAAAGATCATACTTGTGATGATGGTTACTGTATTGCATACCTGAAAGAATATTGCTATTTATAAGATTAAATGCAACTTAGGTTGCTGTTTTGTAAAAATAATACAAGTGAGTACAAAATAAAAGTTGTATTGTACTATAAAGAAAGTATGAAAGAAATGAAGAAAAATGCACAAAAAATTCATTCTTTGTTCATAATTATTGAAACCAAGACTGTCAAAACGCACAAAAAACGGTTTTGACAGATGAAAACACCATGAAAAGCGCTATGAGACAGTACAACTTTGTTGAAAAAAATGGTTGTATTTTATTGCAAAACGATACCAGTTAAGTATATAATCTAATCATCAAATAAATACAGAAAACGGAGGAAACATTATGAAGAGAGTTCTCAAAAAAGTAACAGCAGCTCTTTTGGCAGCAACAATGGTAGTTGGACTTGCTGCATGCGGAAACGGTGGAAGTTCTGATGACAAGAGCAGCAAGAGCAGTAAATCAGGAAAGGTTAAAATCGGAGTTTCTATCTGGTCTTCAACAGACGTTCTTGGATCACAGTGTAAGAAGATGCTGGATGCAGCAGCTAAAGCACTGGATGTAGAAGTACAGTATGTTGACCAGGGACATGTATCTGAGAAAGTTACAGCTTCTGTAGAGCAGTTAGCAGCAGCAGGATGCCAGGGAATCATCATCTGTAACTCATCTGATACAGAGATGACATCAGCAATCAAGACATGTAATGATAATAAAGTATATCTTGCACAGTTCTTCCGTGTAATCAGCAAAAAAGACAGTGCAGATATCTACAAAGCAGCAAAAGATTCCGCTTACTACATCGGAGCAGTTCATGAAGATGAACCTGAAAACGGTGCAGAACTTGTTAAGATTCTTCTTGACAAAGGTGATCGTAACATCGGTCTGATCGGCTGGGAGCAGGGAGATGCTACTTGGCTTGGAAGATGGGAAGGTTACAAAGCCGGAGTTGAAAAATGGAACAAAGAAAACCCAGACGACAAAGCAAAAATTTCTGAGCCACAGTACGCTGGTACAACTTCAGAAGGTGGATCAAAAGCCGCTGAAGCTTTAATGGCAGCAGATCCTAAGCTTGATGCATTGATCCCAGCTGGTGGTGGTGGAGATCCACTTCAGGGAGCAATCGCAGCAGTTGAACGTGCAGGAAAGACTCAGGACATCGATATCGTTTCTACAGACTTCCTTCCAGACCTTGGAGAAAGACTTCAGAACGGATCAATGGCCGGTGAATCCGGTGGACACTTCTGTGACCCACTGATCGCATTCATGATGGTTTACAATGCAGTCAAAGGTAACTACAAAGACTTCGCTGGTAAATTCGAAGATGTTCCATTCCCATACTTGTATGTATCATCAGCAGAAGACTATGCAGCATACGAGAAATATTTCGTAGATCAGCTTCCATACACAGACGATGAATTAGTAGCTATGTCTAAAGAAAGTATGAAAGAGCTGAAAGCTACTGCAGCAAGCGTATCTATCGCTGATGCAGAGAGCCGTGCCGCTAAATAAGACGGACACAAGATAACAGAAAATAATTTGGGGAGGGTGACGTCGCAAAAAAGGCGATGCCACCTTCTCTTTTAAAAAGATAATAAGAAGAGGTAGATAATATGGGCACTACTAAAAAACTCTCAGGAAAGACAATGGGGTATGTAATCCTGATCGGTCTTGTGATTGTTTCCTGGGTAATCTTTAAAATATTGACACCACATAACTTCGGCTCATTTTCCAATATGCTCAATTACTTTCAGGCCAGTCTGATTGCCACTGTAGGTGCGGTTGGTTTCTATTTCGTAATGGTAATGGGAATGTTCGATTTCTCTATTGGTGCAAACATCATGCTTTCCGCAATCGTTGGTTGCGTATTGGCAACAAAATTTAATTTAGGATATTTCGGACTGATCGTCGGAGGTATTCTTACAGGTACAATCGTTGGTTTATTAAACGGAATTTTCTATGTGAAATTAAGAATTCCATCTATGATCGTTACAACAGGTCTGGCACTTATCTATGAGTCGCTGGCAAACTACATGGCAGGTGGTGTAGAACAGACACTTCCGGCACACTTAAGAGCATTCGGACGTATGCCATGGGATATCATCCTTGCATTGGTAGCATGCGTTGTTGCTTACATATTCTTAAACTACACTAAAATCGGAACTTATACTTATGCGATCGGAAGTGACGAGTTCGTTGCTAAGAACATGGGTATTAATGTTAATAAATACAAGGTACTTGCATTCATCTTAAGTGGTGCGTTCCTTGGAGTAATGGCAATTCTGACAATCAGTTATGGTTCTTCAATGGTAGCGGTTACCGGTATGGCATCTATGAGCCGAAACTTCGTACCGACAATGGGATGCTTCTTCGGTCTGGCATTTAAGAAATATGGTATGCCGCTGCAGGCTATTATCATCGGTGAATTCGTAATCAATATTATTTTCTTCGGTTTCATCGCACTTGGTGCTCCTACAGCGATCCAGGACGTTATTACAGGATTTGCACTGCTGATTATCGTTACTCTGACAACAAAGGTTACAAAAGGCGAGATTGTCAAGTAATAGAAGGAGGAAGACAGCAATGAGTGAAGTGAGATTACAGGTAAAACATGTTTCTAAAAACTTCGGTATCACGAAGGCGTTGAAAGATGTGTCATTTAATATCAATAAAGGTGAGGTTCACGCACTGATCGGTGAAAATGGATCCGGTAAATCAACAATGACAAATATGTTGACAGGAATCTATACACTGGAAAGTGGACAGTTCATTCTGGATGGAAAAGAAGTTCATCCGAAGAACCAGGTAGAAGCAAATGAAGAAGGTATTTCTATCATCGTACAGGAACTTGGAACTCTTTCCGGACTGACGGTAGCAGAGAATATCTTCCTTGGACATGAAGATCAGTTCGTTCATCTGGGGATCAAGAATACCGCAGCAATGAACAAAAAAGCAAATGAGCTTTTACAATCCTATGGATTTGATAAGATCAAAGCAGGAGATATGATTGATGATTATAATTTCGAAGACCGTAAACTGGTTGAGATCGTAAAAGCTACATATTTTAATCCTAAGATCGTCGTTGTCGATGAGACGACAACTGCTCTTTCGCAGGAAGGACGTGAAGAACTGTACAAACAGATGAATCGTGTCCGTGACAATGGAAATACGGTTATCTTTATTTCCCATGACCTTCCGGAAATTCTTGACAAATCCGATACAATCACAATCCTCCGGGATGGTGTATATATCGATACGGTTAAAAGTGCAGATGTGAACGAAGATGATCTGAAGAAGCTGATGGTTGGACGTGAGGTAACAGGTGATTACTATCGTTCAGACTATGGTGAAAAAGTATCAGATGAAGTTGTATTATCCGTAAAGAATGTTACAGTTCCAGGACTGATCGAAGATATCAGCTTTGATTTACACAAAGGAGAGATCCTTGGATTCGGTGGTCTGTCAGAATCAGGTATGCATGAGATCGGTAAAGCAATCTTCGGTGCATCTTATGACAGAGAAGGTGAAGTTGTTCTGGCTGACGGAACACACATCAACGATATTCCTACAGCAATTAAGCACAGCGTTGCTTATACATCCAAAGACCGTGACAATGAGTCGGTTGTGCTGAATCAGAGTATCGGTGACAACATCTGCTTACCATCATTAGATGAACTTGCTAATAAAGCACATATATTAAGCGATAAGAAACGTAGAGAGTTTGCCGATAAATATGCAAAACAGATGTCTGTAAAGATGAATGATGTAAACCAGTTCGTTTCAAATCTGTCCGGTGGTAACAAACAGAAAGTTGTTCTTGCAAGATGGATCGGAAAAGATTCTGATATCGTTGTTCTGGACAGTCCTACCCGAGGAATCGATATTAAGGTAAAACAGGACATCTATCAGTTGATGAACCAGATGAGAAAGAACGGTAAATCCATCATCATGATCTCAGAAGAGTTGATGGAACTGATTGGTATGAGTGATCGTATCATTATTATGAAAGATGGAAGTATCAGTGGAGAACTTGAACGTAATCAGAACCTGGATGAAAATGGTCTGATTTCGATGATGGTATAAGGAGGCAACTATGGGAAGTCAAGTAAGTGCAAAAACAAACGATAAGGAGCAGCAGCTTAAGAAAGCGTCTAAGATGGCGATGGTTCGTGCGCTCCTGCCAATCGTAGGATTGGTTGTTATTTTCCTGCTGTTCAATGTCCTGACAGATTTCCGTATGATGGGAAATATGTCACTGGCATTTTCGCAGGTATATGTTACAATGATTGCAGCTATGGGCGTGTTCTTTATTATGACAATGGGCGGCCTGGACTTTTCTCAGGGATCTATCCTTGGAATTGCTTCAATCGTTGTATGTATTCTTTCAAAACATGGAATTGCAATTGCAATTCTTGGTGGTATTGCATCAGGTGCGATCATCGGTGCGATCAACGGATTCTTCTATGTATACCGTAAGATCAAATCATTCATTGTTACAATTTGTACCATGTTCTTATTCCGTGGATTTATCAAATATATGACAACGAATGCACCCGTTTCCGGTTCTGCAACATTGATCAATTATGACAGTACAGGATTCAAAGTGGCTTGTACAGTAGTTGTTCTGGTTATTGGATTTATCGCATTCCGTTATACAAAATTCGGAACATATTTAAAAGCGATCGGAGCCGGTGAAAAAGCAGCAATGTTCTCAGGAATTCGCACAGACAGAATGAAATTCCTCATGTATGTACTGGCAGGTGCACTGACAGGATTTGCAGCATTTATCAACGTTATCAAGGTTGGATCTGTTACATCTTCCGGTGGTAACCAGTTAGAGACACAGATTCTGATCGCTCTGGTATTAGGTGGTATGCCTATTTCCGGTGGAGCCAAGGTAAGATTTGAAAATATCGTTGTTGGATCTCTTCTTTACGTCGTACTGAACAGTGGATTGACAATGATGGGATTCTCAACACAGATGATGCAGCTGATCCAGGGAGTTGTATTCCTGATCTTCGTAGCAGTATTCGCAGACCGTGAATCACTTACAGTTATCAAATAATAAAATTATTTATTCATTACGGGCAAAGGCATTCTTTAATGTTTTTGCCCGTAATTGGTATATGGAGCATTTATGAAGAATACGAATCAGGAAGGTCTGAAATATCAAAAATTATATAACTGGGCACATACACTGATCACCAGTGGTGTGATCAGGAACATGGATAAATTCCCATCAGAGCCGAGTCTGCAGAAGAAGTTCGGGTATTCCAGGCAGACAGTAAGAACGGCTTTGCAGCAGTTGGAAGAAGAAGGGCTGATCACCCGGGTGAGGGGGAGCGGAACATATGTGTCTTATGAAGGACAGATGATAGATGATGACCGGCCGAGAGTAGGACTGCTGCTTAGCTATTATTCGGAATATCTCTTCCCGGAGGTGTATGACGGCATAGAAGCTTCCCTGAGTGAAAAGGGGTATCGTATTGATGTGGCAGTTACCAAGAACCGTCTGAACGATGAAGCGGTTTATCTGGAGAGTATGCTGAAGAATAACGTCTCGGGTCTGATCATTGAAGGTTCACGTTCTGCATTTCCGAATCCGAATCTGCGTCTGTTTGAAGAAATTAAGAAGCGGAATATACCGACAATCTTTATACACAATCATTATGAAAATATGTCTTTTGACAGTGTAGAGATGTCGGACACCAGATCGGCCTATGAACTGACAAAGACGCTGATCGAACATGGGCACAGAAAAATCGGAGGAATTCTGAAATATGATGATATGCAGGGGATTGCACGTTATAAGGGGTTGATCCAATGCATGTCGGATTATGGAATTAAATATGACGATGACTGCATCAGATGGTATTCTACCAGAGAGATGGAAGACAAGTTCGGTAAGAAAGGACTTACTCATATTTACCGTCACACCAGAGAGTGTACAGCGATGATGATCTATAATGATGAAGTGGCGAGAGTGTATTTGGAATTTCTGGATGAGAGAGGGATACACGTTCCGGAAGATCTGTCGGTAGTATCTTTTGATGATGCGGAGCTGATGGATAATACAGATGTTAAAGTACTGTCCGCCATACATCCGAAAAACAAGCTGGGATATATTACAGGGAATCATCTGTTGCGTATGATGGATGATGAAGACTGGCAGACAAAAAATTATGCATACCGTTTTCCGGTGAGAATAAATGATGGTAATTCCGTGAGAAAATTGTAGAAGTTAATCTTGACAGGAAATGGGAAAAAGAGTATTATACAAATATAGTATGTTACTTGTTAGTAAACGATGAACGAGGCATTAACTATGTGTAAATTATTAAATGTATTTATGCAGAGTTAGTGCCTTTTTTGTGTTAATAAGTTGATAAAAAGGAAAGACTATGCATAGATACACGTACAAAGAAAAGGAGAAAAATATGAAAGACAAAATCTTTGGCGTATTGCAAAGAGTAGGGCGCAGCTTCATGCTCCCGATCGCAATCCTCCCGGTAGCAGGATTGCTTCTCGGTCTTGGCAGCTCATTTACCAATGCCACAACCATTGCAACTTATGGACTGCAGGGAATCCTGGGAGAGGGAACAATCCTTCATTCGCTGCTGATTATTATGAACAAGGTTGGAAGTGCGATCTTCGATAACCTTCCACTGATTTTTGCCGTTGGTGTAGCCATCGGAATGGCAAAGAAGGAAAAAGAAGTTGCAGCATTATCAGCATTGATCGCATACTTTGTTATGCATATTTCCATTAACAGTATGCTGGAAATCAGCGGGAAGATCGCAGCTGACGGAACCATTTCCAAGAATGTCCTTGAAGGAACGATCGCTTCTGTGTGTGGAATCAATACACTGCAGATGGGTGTGTTCGGCGGTATTATTGTAGGACTTGGAGTTGCGGCGCTTCATAACCGTTTCCACAAGATTGTACTGCCAAATGCATTATCATTCTTTGGCGGTTCAAGATTCGTACCGATCATTTCAACAATTACTTATATGTTCGTCGGAATCGCAATGTATTTCGTATGGCCGGTTGTGCAGAACGGTATCTATGCACTGGGCGGTCTGGTAACAGGAACCGGATATTTCGGAACACTGATCTTCGGTATTGTAAAACGTGCGCTGATCCCGTTCGGACTGCATCATGTGTTCTACCTTCCGTTCTGGCAGACCGCTGTCGGCGGAACGATGGAAGTTGGCGGAAAACTGATCCAGGGTGGTCAGAATATCTTCTTCGCACAGCTTGCCGATTCTGCCAATATTACACATTTCAGCGCGGATGCGACAAGATATTTCTCCGGTGAGTTCATCTTCATGATCTTCGGACTTCCGGGAGCGGCACTTGCTATGTACCGTACGGCAAAACCAGAAAAGAAAAAAGCGGCAGGCGGACTGCTTCTTTCCGCAGCACTGACATGTATGTTAACAGGTATCACAGAGCCTCTGGAGTTCTCGTTCCTGTTTGTGGCACCGGTTCTGTTCGCAGTACAGGTTGTACTTGCAGGTAGTGCATACATGATTGCACATATCCTGAATATTGCAGTAGGACTGACATTCTCCGGCGGATTCTTAGATCTTCTGTTATTCGGTATCCTTCAGGGAAATGCGAAGACAAGCTGGATCAGAATCATTCCGGTAGGAATTATCTATTTCTTCCTGTATTACTTTATCTTCTCATTCCTGATCAAGAAGTTAGATCTTAAGACACCGGGTCGTGAAGATGATGATGCAGAGACAAAACTTTATACAAAAGCAGATGTCAATGCCAAAAAAGCAGGAAATACAGAAGCAGGTACAGAAGGAACTTCCGAAGATTCGCTTAGTGCGGAAATTACAAGAGGACTTGGAGGCTCTGCGAATATCGAAGACGTAGACTGCTGTGCGACAAGACTTCGTTGTACGGTAAGCAATGCAGATCTGGTAAATGACGGAATTTTGAAAGCAACAGGTGCATCCGGCGTGGTCCATCGCGGACAGGGTGTACAGATCATTTACGGACCGGGTGTGACGGTTATTAAGGCGAACCTGGAAGACTATCTGGAACATGCGCCAAAAGAGCTGTATGAGCCTCAGAAAGACGCAGAAAGTACTGGTCAGAACATATCAGAAGATGATAAAATAGAAACCAAAGCAGAAGAAAAGAAAATTGTAGATACAATCGTGATCTCAAGTCCGATCACAGGAGTTGCGGCAGACCTTTCCACAACGCCGGACGAAGCATTTGCCGGACGTATGATGGGTGACGGTGCTGTTGTAACACCGGAAGATGCGATCGTAAGAGCACCGGAAGATGGAGAAGTATGCTTCGTATTCGATACCAAGCATGCGATCGGATTCATGACAGAGTCCGGAGTGAGCCTTCTGATCCATGTCGGTATTGATACCGTAAAACTGGACGGAAAAGGATTCGAATGCTTCGTTGAGAACGGACAGACGGTGAAGAAGGGTGATCCGATGCTGAAGTTGGATCTGGATTACCTGAAAGCAAATGCACCATCGGTAGCATCACCGGTTCTCTGTACAGAGCTTGAAGATAACCAGAAGATCCGCCTTCTGAATGAGGGAGAGATCAAGGCAGGAGATGAGCTTTTCGCAATTGATATCTACGAAGCGTAAAAGAATGTAATGTGGAGATACAAGTGGGGATATGATGTACAGGATAGAGAAAGTTTTAAATCATAATACCGTAATAGCCATCCATCAGGACGATCATAAAGAAGTCCTGATCATGGGAAAGGGAGTAGGATTCGGCAGAAAAGTTGCAGAAAGAATCAAAGTAAGACCAGAAGACCGTTTATATTCTCTCCAAAAATATAAAGAGCGGGGCGGGGCAAAAGAAATCGTAAAGTCTATCGCACCGGAATTTCTGGAACTGACGAATGCTGTGCTCGACGAGGCTGAAAAGGTATTTGGGAAGATTGACCGTATGGTACTATTCCCACTTGCAGACCATATTGCATTTGCAGTAAAACGTATTCAGAATCATGAGCAGATCAGTAATCCGCTCACAGAAGACATCCGTGTGTTATTCCATATGGAATTCAAGGTGGCGGAAAGTATCCGGCCTCTTTTGAAAAAGCAGTTTCAGATCGATATAGAAGACGACGAGATCGGATATGTGGCACTTCATATCCATTCGGCAATAGAAGACGAGAAAGTATCACAGGCAATGCAGATGGCAAGATCTGTCAGGGAATGCATCAGTATGGTAGAAGAAGCGATCGGAAAACCAATCGATATTGCATCATTATCTTACAACCGTCTGATGAATCATATCCGTTATATGGTGGCAAGAGCCTTGAGCGGTGAGAAGCTGAAGGTGAATATGAACGACTATATGGAAGTGAAATTCCCGGAATCTTTTGGGATGGCACAAGTTATCTGCGACCAGGTAGGTACGAGTCTGGGAGTAAAGCTGGAAGAAGTAGAGACAGGATATCTGGCAATGCATATTGAAAGAGTTGCCAATGACGAACGTGAAATAGAAGAATAGTACACTTCGGAAAAAAAGCGGAAAATACACAAAAATAAGTTTTTTTGAAAAAAATAAAAAAAATTCAAAAAAACACTTGCAAAAGATATTGTGTTATGATATTATAAATCTCGGTCACGCAAGAGAAATAAAAACACGAAGCAGTGACTGAGATATGGCTCCATGGTCAAGCGGTTAAGACATCGCCCTTTCACGGCGGTAACACGGGTTCGATTCCCGTTGGAGTCATTACCTAAGTAATTAGGTAAAATGCCGATGTGGCTCAATTGGCAGAGCAGCTGATTTGTAATCAGCAGGTTATCGGTTCGAGTCCGATCATCGGCTTAGTCCTTACGGGACTTAAAGATTTTGGACCTTTAGCTCAGTTGGTTAGAGCAATCGGCTCATAACCGATCGGTCCTGGGTTCGAGTCCCCGAAGGTCCATGAAATGGCCCAGTGGCTCAGTTGGTTAGAGCGCCGCCCTGTCACGGCGGAGGTCGAGAGTTCGAGTCTCTTCTGGGTCGCTTGCTTGTCACTTTTAGTGAGCAGGCGATAAACAATTAAATATGGGATCATAGCTCAGCTGGGAGAGCATCTGCCTTACAAGCAGAGGGTCATAGGTTCGAGCCCTATTGGTCCCATTTCGTGATAGTAAGTTATCACGATTTGCAAGTAGTGTAATCACGAAATGTGACGCGATGCTTCGCATCGATGCACACAACTCCTTCGGAGTTGGCGCG
>NZ_JAOQJW010000006.1:22180-170289 GCF_025567265.1 Dorea amylophila
CCAACAGTGGCTGGATGTCAATTGCTTTTACACCAGCATCAAAAAGCATCGAGGCGTTGGTAAAGCGGATTTTGTTCTTTCATTTTTCTCAGAATAGCAATTCCGGCTTCTGGAAGTTTTTCGGTGCGTATGCTGTAAAAAGGATTGCCAGCACTAATCTATGGCGAACAAGGAGTGAGTTCGTTGCCGATATAGGACATTACAGGAGAACACATAGATACAGATAATGAGTATATGTATTATTATTCGGTTGAGTTTGTAAAATAAGAATAGCAAAAAGAGAGAAGAGGATGCCATGGAATCGTTGATTTGATGATTCCGTGGCATCCTCTTTTGGAGGGGAAACTGGATTTATGATATTGTGGATTTTAGAACTTGTTTCTTATCTTTCGGTACTCTCTTGGGGAATATCCTTTCAGCTTGTGAAAAAGCCGGCTGAAATAAAGCTGGTTATCATATCCGACAATCTTAGAAATCTCATTGATGGAATAAGTTGTTGTTTCAAGTAACATCTGGGCATTGTTAATTCGGATTCCCACAATAAACTGCATTGGTGTAGAACCTGTGTATTTTTTGAAGTTTCGGATAAACCAGCTGACACTCATTCCACGTGAGGCAGCATAATCATCTATGCTAATATTCTGGTTATAATTTTCACTAAAAAAGGTAACTGCGTTATCCATCTCGTGATCCAGGTATTCATTTTTCGAGATATGTTCCCTGATCAGTTCCCGATGAAAGATGATAAGAAGATGACGGAGCAGAAGGACAAGCATTTCCTCATAATTATCTTGGCAACGCTGAAGCTCGATGATAATACGCTTGAAAATCTGTTCGTATTCCATAGAGGTTCCGACCTGAAATACACGCTCTTTATCCAGGAATCCATATTGCCGTAGGATATTTTTTACATTGTTGCCTGTAAAATGAATCCAGTATACTTCTGTTTTATCTTTTCCATAATATTCATATTTCTGAAGTTCCTTCGGTCTGTACAGTACAATATTACCGGCGGGGACAATCGTTTCGTTATCCACATTGTCAAAATGAAAATGCCCACAACCAGCAGTGATATAGATAATCTGATAATCCAGGCGTCCCCTTGGACGGTAGGTTGGTAACTTTGGATGGCTGGAAAGGCGGTAAGTACCGCAACTTCCTACAACCAGTGGGTGACTTTTGTCTTTGAAATCCATATGGGAGTGGTTTAAATAACCGGTATTCATATACATATGGTAGCACCTCTTTTCCTTTTTTTTGGTTATTGTATCATTTAGTGCATATTTTGTCTAATCCAATTCATAGACATGTTTTGCAGATTAGGATAAGATATATATAGCAAAACAGAGAAGCGTAAACATAAAAGTAAAAGACAAGGTTTGCTGTGGAAAAACAAAGTGCAAAAAAATGTATATGTATTAAAGGAGAGTTATTTATGATTGTACCACGTTATTATGAGGATTTAAGCGTACTGCACGAAAACACAATGCCAGCCAGAGCCTATTATATTCCGGCATCCAGAAGAATGGATAACCTGGTGGAGCACAGGGAAGAGTCAGACCGAATGCAGTTATTGAACGGAACTTGGAAGTTCCAGTATTTTAACAGTATCTATGATGTTCAGGAACCCTTCTTTGAGAAAGATTATGATACAGAAAATTTTGATGAGATTCAGGTTCCGAGTGTATGGCAGATGGCAGGATATGACACACATCAGTATACAAACATCAGGTATCCGTTCCCATTTGATCCACCGTATGTACCACAGGATATTCCATGTGGAACATATGCACATACCTTTGTTTATCACAAAGATGAAAATGCACCAAAAGCTTTCTTGAATTTTGAAGGAGTAGACAGTTGCTTTTATGTATGGATCAATGGCTCTTATGTAGGGTATAGCCAGGTTTCTCATATGACCAGTGAGTTTGATATCACCGACCTCCTTCGGGACGGAGAGAACAGCATAGCGGTTCTGGTCATGAAGTGGTGTGATGGTTCCTATTTGGAAGATCAGGACAAATTCCGTATGAGTGGTATTTTCCGGGATGTGTACATTTTGAAACGCCCAAAACAGGCAATCAGTGATTATCATATTAAAACAAGAATTGAGGATATGCTTGCGAAAGTAGAAATTGAAATGAAATTCTACTCTCCGTTAAATGTAAAAATTTCGATTGAAGATAGAAACGGAGCAGTTGTAGCACTAGGAAGTATTGCTGAAGAAGGAACAGCTGTATTAGAAATCGCAAGTCCGGAACTTTGGAATACAGAAAATCCATATCTATATAAACTGATTCTTGAAACAGAGAATGAAGTAATTGTAGATCACATTGCATTAAGAAAGATAGAGATTAAAGACCAGGTTATTTATTTAAATGGACAGAAGATTAAATTCCGTGGTGTCAATCGACATGATTCTGATCCGGTTACTGGATTTACAATCAATCCGGAACAGATTACAACCGATCTTACGTTAATGAAGCAGCATAATTTTAATGCGATCCGTTCCAGCCACTATCCGAACGCACCATTTTTCTATGAAATGTGTGACAAGTATGGATTCATGGTAATAGATGAAGCAGATATTGAAGCTCATGGTCCATTTATGATCTACAGAAAAGAAGATACTGATTACAATCGGTTCAAACGATGGAATGAGAAGATTGCAGATGATCCGGTATGGGAAGAGGCAATCGTTGATCGCGTAAAACTCATGGTGGAACGTGACAAAAACCGTTTCTGTATTGTTATGTGGTCAATGGGAAATGAGAGTGCTTATGGCTGCAACTTTGAAAAAGCACTGGAATGGACAAAGAATTTTGATCCAGACCGCATCACACAATATGAGAGTGCAAGATACCGTAATTATGATGAAACATATGATTACAGCAATCTGGATGTGTACAGCCGGATGTACCCAGCGCTTTCCGAAATTCAGGAATATCTGGATAAAGATGGAAGCAAACCCTTCCTTTTGGTAGAGTACTGTCACAGCATGGGAAACGGACCTGGAGATTTTGAAGATTACTTCCAGATGATTCAGGATAATGATAAAATGTGTGGCGGCTTTGTCTGGGAATGGTGTGACCATGCGATTGCTCATGGAACTGCTGAGAATGGAAAGATTATATATGCTTATGGGGGCGACCATGGCGAAGAAATTCATGATGGCAACTTCTGTATGGATGGATTAGTATATCCGGACAGAACGGTACATACAGGACTTTTGGAATACAAGAATGTTTACCGCCCGGCAAGGGTTATTTCCTATGACAAAGAAAGCGGAGAACTGGTGCTTCATAACTACATGGATTTTGATGACTTGAAAGATTATGTGAAGATCAGTTATGAACTGACGCAGGACGGGCTTGTAATCAGCAAAGGTAAACTTCCAGAAGTTTCAGCAGCACCACACAGTGAAGGAAAAATAAACCTTAAAATCAATGTGCCAGAGAGTGGAAAATGTTATTTAAAATTTATTTACCATCTGAAAAAGGAATTGCCACTGTTGGATGAAGACCATATTCTTGGATTCGATGAAATTGAGGTAAGCAAAGACGGTGCAAAATGTAAACTTGCTGAGAAATGGCTACAAAAAACAGCAGTGGACTCTGAGTTACAGGTAAATGAAAATGATACACAGATCCATATCAAGGGGCGTGAATTTGCTTATACCATAGACAAACGTACTGCACTCTTTACAGAGATGAAATTCGCAGGGCGGGAATACTTGAACCATCCGATGGAATTAAATATTTGGAGAGCTCCAACAGATAACGATATGTACATTAAGTCTGAATGGAAGAAAGCCCACTATGATAAGGCTTACACAAGAGCCTATACGACAGAGGTTGTGCAGGGAAAACATGGTGTGAAGATTACAAGCCATGCTTCCGTTGTGGCAGAGACAGTACAGAAGATTCTTGATGTGACGATCACATGGAAAATAGAAGCTGCCGGAAAGATTGATGCAGATATTGAAGTAACGAAAGATGATGAATTTCCGGACCTGCCAAGATTTGGTGTGAGGATGTTCCTGGATAAAAAACTTTCAGCTGCACGATACTTTGGAATGGGACCACAGGAAAGCTATTGTGACAAACATCAGGCTGCGAGCCACGGTTTGTATCAGGCAAATGTAGATGATTTGCATGAGGATTATATTCGCCCACAGGAAAATGGAAGCCGTTATGATTGTGAATATGTAGAGCTTAACAACAGCCGATATGGAATTGTGGTCTCTGCGGAAAATGCCTTCTCATTCAATGCTTCTTATTATACGCAGGAAGAACTTGAGGAGAAAACGCATAATTATGAACTGACAGAATCAGATAGTGTAGTATTTTGTGTTGACTATGCACTAAATGGCATTGGTTCTAACAGTTGTGGTCCAGTTGTATTGGAGCAGTACCGATTTGATGATGTATTATTCCGGTTCCAGTTTACACTGATACCGTATATAAAGGGATAATAAAGTTTCATGTAACCCGTAAACAAGGAAAGAGAGTCTGATTGTTATGTAAAGTCCGGATATACAGAGCAATCAGACAAAACAGAGAAAAAACTAGAATTAGACATCATACTCTGTTAGACATCTTGAAATTCTAAGTGCGATGAAGATGAGGAGCAAAGAAATTCGATGGAAGAAAAAAAGTATTTGAAATGGTATAACAAAATTGGATATGGATCAGGCGATATTGCAGGTAATGTAGTCTATGCGTTCCTGACATCTTTTATGATGGTCTATTTGACGGACTCAGTAGGACTTGCTGCAGGTGTCGTAGGTAGCCTGATTGCCGTATCAAAACTATTTGATGGTTTTACGGATATATTTTTTGGATCAATGATTGACAAAACACACAGTAAAATGGGAAAAGCGAAACCCTGGATGTTATATGGATATATTGGTTGTGCCATTACGCTGGTCTGCTGTTTTGCAGTACCAGTCAGCTTGGGAACAACGGCTAAATATGCATGGTTTTTTATCTCTTACACACTGTTAAATGGTGTGTTTTATACAGCAAACAATATTGCTTATTCAGCACTTACGTCACTGATTACAAAGAACAGCAAAGAGCGTGTGCAGATGGGATCTTACCGTTTTATTTTTGCGTTTTCAACAAGTCTTCTGATTCAGGCAATTACAGTTGGATTTGTAGATAAATGTGGTGGAGATGCTGCAGCATGGAGAACGGTTGCTATTATCTATGCAATCATTGGTCTTGTCATAAATACGATTTCAGCACTTTCTGTTAAGGAACTTCCTGAGGAAGAACTTAACGAAGGAGAAGTAAAGGCTGATAATGAAAAGTACGGAATGGTACAGGCATTCAAGCTTCTTGTTAAAAACAAATATTACATGATGATTTGTGGAACATATATTTTACAGCAGTTATATGGTGCCATGATTGGAGCTGGCATTTATTACATGACATGGGTACTGAAAAATAAGAATTTGTTTGGACAATTTGCATGGGCAGTAAATATTCCACTGATCATTGCCCTGATTTTCACACCGACATTAGTTGGTAAGTGGAAAGGTATGTATAAACTGAACTTAAGAGGTTATGTCTTAGCAGTCATCGGTAGAGCACTTGTTGTTGTTGCAGGATATATGGGCAGTGTTCCGCTGATGATGGCATTTACAGCTCTTGCAGCCTTAGGTCAGGGACCATGGCAGGGAGATATGAATGCAGTTATCGCATCCTGCTCTGAGTACACTTATCTTACACAGGGAAAGAGAATTGACGGAACGATGTACTCTTGTACTTCTCTTGGCGTAAAAATCGGTGGAGGTATTGGAACCGCTGTTGTTGGATGGCTGCTTGAGTTCAGTGGATATATCGGAACAAATGCAACTCAGCCGCAGTCTGCACTTGATATGATGCAGTTTATGTATCTTTGGCTTCCGTTAATCTTTGATGTATTGATTATGTTTGTACTTTCAAGAATGAATGTAGAAGATGCAAATAAAAAACTGAAAGCAGAAAAAGGAATTGCTGCAGATGAAGTAACAGATGCATCAGACATAAATTAGAATTGACAGGAGAAAGCGTTGTCTGGTCATTGCTCGATGAGACAGTGCTTTTTTCTATATATAAAGTGATTGAACTGTATTTTGAAAATAAAAAAGGACCACTTCATTTTTGTGAAATGGCCTTAAGAAAATATTCAGTTTTCACAAAATAGTCCTTTTAGTATTTATACATGGTAAGGATGCTCAAAATATTCAATGTAGAATACTAAAAGGTCATTCAGATATTTTTTTAGGTTGCTCATTTGCAATTCCTCCTTTCCTTATTTACAAGTTGATTATAAGATAGGTGTAAAAGGATTGCTTGCCAAATCGAAAGAAGATATAGACAAATGTTGCAAAGGGGAGTATTTCATGCAGTTAAAATATGTTGACACAAAAGAGGAAATCATAGCAATAAATAGGAAGTCAAAACATATTGAACCACATCTTCATAATGCACTGGAGATCGTTTGTGTAACAAGTGGAGCATTAGAACTTGGTGTCGGACAGGAACTATACCATATGGAAAAAGGAGATATAGGCTTTGTATTTCCAGATGTTATTCATCACTATCAGGTACTGACACCCGGTGTAAATAAAGCGACTTATCTGATTGCATCGCCATTTACGATAGCCAAATTTGCAGATATCATGCAATCCATGGCTCCTGAATACCCAATCATCAAAGCGGAAAAGGTTGAACCGGAGGTATATAGGGTTATAAATGCAATTTTAGAGACAGAACAGTCGGATATTACTGTTGCACAGGCATATCTTCAAATTGTGTTGGCACGCTGCATAGGAAAATTAAATTTGGTAGAAAAGAGTAATGTGGGGAGCAACGATCTTATTTACCAGACAGTTTCCTATATATCAGCAAATTTTAAGAAGAAATTTTCGCTGGAAGAGATGGCAAAAGATCTGGGGGTGAGTAAATATGTTTTATCCAGACTCTTTTCCAAAACATTCCATAGAAACTTTAATCAATATCTTAACGATGTAAGGCTGAACTATGCATGCCAGCGTTTGGAAAATACGAGTGATTCTATTACAAAAATTTGTCTGGATAGTGGATTTGAAAGTCAGAGAACATTTAACCGAGTATTTAAAGAAAGATATAAAATATCACCGAGTGACTACCGGAGTACTTGTGTGAAAGAGATGTTGTCATAACATATAGATTAATAAATTCAATAAAAATCTGATTATCAGTCTGAAATAAGTATCTCTGGGTGTTATTTATAATATGGGGTAGTGGTTAATTATTATGTCATGTATGACTGGGGAAGAAACAAACGGAGAACTGTTTCAGAAAAAGAAGTAAATACAGCAGTTAAGGACTTCGGAAGTAGAAGAACAGTTCGAGTATATGTATCGGCTGTTCTTTTTTTATTTTTTGGCGTTAAAACGGTAATGTTTTCTTGTGTACAGTAGAGTGCTATAGTATAATAAAACCAGTTTTTTTTGCATAAGTATTAAAGTTATAATATGGAAATCGGCAAACCAGATGAAAATCTAGGACGCAAAGCTACAGGGCCTGTAAAATGGCAGCCAGTTGCATGCAATGAGGTGCACTGTCTGCTTGGCAGTGCTTTTTTATGGTAGAGCACTTGAATAAGTAATACAGAATCTGTTTGGAAAAATATTGTGAAAAATAGTGGGGAGGTTATTGATAATTAATGAATGTAAAATTAAAATCTGGAAGCAAGCAACTGTAGCCTAGAGGAGGGGAGAAAGATGAAGAAGTGCAAATTAGTACAGAATATAATGAATTTCAAATTTTGTTACATTATATTTTGCACAATTATATGTTTTATTGTTTTATCCGTTCCTACATTTGCCAAAGAAAACTCTGACAATGTTATCCGGGTAGGATCTTTTGAAGAAACTTATAATACCGTCAATGAAAAGGGAGAAAGAAGCGGCTATGGTTATGAGTATCTTCAAGATATTGCAGGTTATGCAGGTTGGACATATAAATACATAACAAGTGATTGGAAAAACTGCTTTACACAGTTGGAAAATGGAGAGATTGATATTCTTGGTGGCATTTCCTATACAGACGAACGTGCTGAAAATATGCTTTTTTCCGATATGCCTATGGGGGAAGAGAAATATTACATCTATACGGATGCATCCAATATGGATCTTACAGCAGGAAATTTGGATTCTTTTGAGGAAAAAAATATTGGTGTGTTTAAAGATAATATAACGGAGGATGTGCTTAACGAATGGGAGTTAAAGTATGGTCTGCATACGCAGCATGTCAATGTTTCTAATACCGCAGAAGTTATGGACAAATTGTCGAAACATGAAATTGACTGCTTCGTTTCGGTAGAAGAACCCCGTTGGGAAGAATCGGAGATTTCGCCGATTACAAGTATTGGAGAGACAGAAATCTATTTCGCTATAAATCCAGAACGTCCGGATATCAAAGAAGCATTGGATAGTGCTATGCGAAGAATCAAGGATGACAACCCATTTTACACAGATGATCTCTACAGGCGTTATCTTTCTGCACAGAGCAGTTCGTTTCTTTCAAAAGAAGAAAGGGAGTGGATCGGGCAGCATGGTGCAATCCGGATAGGGTATCTGAATCAGGATGGAGGTATCAGCAGTGTAGATCCATCAACAGGTAAACTGACAGGTGTTATTACAGATTATGTGGATCTTGCAGAAAATTGTCTGCAAGGTCAGGCGCTGGAATTTGAATTAAAGGGGTATGATACAAGAAGTGAACTGCTTCAGGCATTGCAGGATGGAAGAATAGACCTGATTTTTCACGCAAACCAGAATCCATACTTTGCAGAAACAAATGGATTTGCTTTGTCGGATACGCTATTGACTCTCAATATGGCAGCAATTACGGCAAAGGATTCTTTTGATGAAAATAAAGAGAATATAGTTGCTGTTGAAAAAGATAATTTTGCATTGAAAGCATATCTTTCATACAATTATCCACAATGGGAGGTTATGGAATATGAGACATCAGATGCAGCAGTAAAAGCAATGCAGAAAGGGGAGGCAGATTGTATTGTAAGCAATTCAGGTACTGTTTCAGACTATTTGAAAAATAATAAGCTTCATAGCGTTTTTCTGACAAAAGAGGCTGATATTTCATTTGCTGTTCAGCAGGGAGAACCGGTTCTTTTGTCCATTCTGAATAAAACACTGACATCTATGCCTACAGCTCAATTTTCGGGTGCAGTAGTTTCGTATAATGCTTCTTCACGAAAAGTTACAGCGAAGGATTTTATTCAGGACAATTTACTGGCTGTCTCACTCATAGTTGGAATCTCTATTTTTGTTGTTCTGTGTATAATTCTTGATTCTTTGAAAAAATCAAAACGTGCGGAAGAAAAATCCAAGAAGTCTGCTGAGCAAGCATTGAAGCTGAATCAGGAGCTTGAAGAAAAACAGCAGGAATTACAAAATGCACTTGTAGAAGCACAGAGTGCCAATAAGGCTAAGACTTCCTTTTTAAATAACATGTCTCATGACATCAGGACACCGATCAATGGTATTATGGGCATGCTTACAATTCTTGAAAAAAGCGGAAGTGATGGTGAGCGGGCAAAAGATTGCCTGAATAAAATAAATGAGTCTTCGAAACTGCTATTATCATTGGTAAATGATGTTTTGGATATGGCAAAGTTAGAATCGGATACCGTGGTTTTTAGTGATGAATCCATCAATCTGGATCAGGTATGTCAGGAAATCACGGAGTCACTATCTTTTCAGGCAGAAGAAAAAGGACTTCATGTTATAGGAGAACATGATGATTACAGTGGTATATATGTTTGGAGCAATGCAGTTCATCTGAAAAAAGTATTGATGAATCTGTTTACAAACAGTATGAAGTACAATAAGGTGAATGGTTCTATTTACATGAGTATGAGAACGATTGAAAGATCAGAAGATTACATGACATGTGAATTTAAAATAAAAGATAATGGAATTGGAATGTCAGAAGAATTTATAAAAAATGAATTGTTTACTCCATTTGTACAGGCAGATAATTCCCCACGTTCTGATTATAATGGGACAGGTCTGGGAATGCCTATTGTGAAACAACTTGTAGAAAAGATGGGCGGAACCATAACAGTTGAAAGCAAGCTTGGTGAAGGAAGCTGTTTTACTGTAATACTTCCATTTAAAATTGATACGAATGCACGACCGGAAGAAAAAGAAGATTTTGATGCAGATATATCAGGTGTCCGGATATTATTGGTTGAAGATAATAAGCTGAATGCGGAAATAGCAGAATTTATACTGACGGAAAATGGGGCTAAAGTAGAAACAGTGAAAAATGGGTTAGAAGCTGTTCAGCACTTTGAAGCCTGCGAATCAGGAACATACGATGTTATTTTAATGGATGTCATGATGCCGGTGATGGATGGGCTTACTGCCACAAAAACAATAAGATCCCTGGAACGGCAGGATGCAAAAACAATCCCTATTATTGCTATGACTGCAAATGCATTTAGGGAAGATGCAGAAAAGTGTATGGAAGCAGGAATGAACGCACATCTTGCAAAGCCGTTAGATGATAAAACAATCAAGCAGACTATATGCGAAGAATTGAGAAGCAGTAGGGACAGGTGAAAATTTATTAAACCAGGAGGTTGACAAGGAGACGTATAGAGAAATATATTTGACAGACAGGAGATTTAATATGATTTCGAGAGCAAAGAAATATGTGGCAGTGTTACTGGTTTTTGTATGCGTGTGTATGATATTTTCTCCCCTGACTGCATATGCGGCCGAGGACAGTTCGCAGCATGAAACTGTCAAAGTCGGTTTCTTTGCCATGGATGGTTATATGACAACCAGGGAAATCCGCACTCTGAGGAATAACAGGAAAGCAAATATTCCAATCGTTGCCATGACCGCAAACGCATTCGAAGAAGATAAAAAGAAGGCATTTAAAACAGGTATGAATGCTCATATTGCAAAACCAATTGATATAAATACAATACTTGCTGTTTTTGACCAGGTGTTTGGTGTATAGAAGTTATTGTTTCCCAATTGGAGCATACGTAAGTAGCAAGAAGACAGGCGGCTAATAATTATAAACTGGGGAAAAGTGATATGGAAGAATACAGAGATGATAAAAAAGGTAAATTGTATTACATGGATGAAATCCTTCATAAGATTTCTTCCATGAGTCAGGCAGAGAATGAAAAACAACTGGATGACATTACGCCATCTATACTGAAGAGCGTTGGAAAATATACAGCAGCAGATAGAGCGTATATTTTTGAATGGAGTTCAGAAAAAAAAGAAAGTTTTAAAAATACATTTGAATGGTGTGCCTCGGGAATCGAACCGCAGATACAGAATCTGCAGAAAATTCCCGTCTGCCTGATGCAGAACTGGGTGGAAACATTTATCCAGAAGAAAAATATCATCATTTATGACCTGGAAGAAATAGCAGAAGAAACCCCACAGGAATATGAAATTTTAAAGCCTCAGAATATTCATGCTCTGATTGCTGTGCCGATTTATACAAATCATAAATTTATAGGCTTCATTGGATTGGATAACCCGGATCTGAATCAGAATATGGTGTCCATGAATCTGTTATCTGATGTGGGGTGCCATATGGGAAGTGTCCGTGAAAACCTGAGAATGATGAAGGCACTTGAGGATGCACTGGAAACTGCAAATCTGAATGGAGAAATCATTGATTCCATCAGTAAATTATACTGGCTGATTTACCGAATGAATCTGGAAACAGGAACTTATGAAGAAATATCTGCCGGCAACGAGATGCATAAACTTACAGGCAAGCATGGAAAAACGGAAGAAGCTTTCCGGCATGCTATCAATACAATTGTTGATGGGGAGCATCAGGAAATGATGAAAAAGTTCCTTGATACATCGACTCTGGCTGACAGGCTGAAAGACACGGAAAGTATTGCGGTCGAATACCGGGCACAAAGTGGATCCTGGCATCTGGCAAGATTTATTGTAAAAAAACGGAACCCATCTGGTAAGGTTACAAATGTTCTGTATGTTGTCCGGCAGATTGATAAAGAAAAACAGGTTGAAATTACTTATAAGCAGGAACTGATAAAAAAGAACAGGATTTTGTCAGGACTAAGCCGTGATTATACGACAGCTTTTGTTTTGAATCTGGATACGGATGAGTATGAGTTTGTATTTAATCAGGAGACAAATCATGCCCAGAAACATGAAGAGTTCAAAGCATTTTCAGATTATGTGGATGCCTATGCTTCTGCATTTGCACTTCCGGAATTTCGTGACGTAATGCGTCGGGAACTGGACAGTAATGTGATTAAAAAGCATTTTGAAACAGAAGACGAATATCATTTTTCTTTTGAGACGTCACCAAATGCAGCAGGTCTGTCCTGTTTTCAGGCACATATTGTAAAAGAGTACGAGGAAGGCAGCCATTTTGCGTTCCTTGGTTTCCGAAGTATAGATGAGATCGTACAGAAAGAGCGGTTTTATAAAGATTCTTTGCAAAAAGTAAACCAGGAACTTAAGAATCAGCTGGACATGATCACATCTGCACTGCCGGGTGGTGTGAAAATCAGCAATGATGATTCGGAATATTCTTTTAAGTATGTTTCAGAGCATTTTGCACAGATGCTGGGATATGATACTCCGGAGGAATTGATGGAAGCTTCCGGAGGGACGATTGTTGACCTGGCGCATCCGGACGATCTGGAACAGGGAATTGCACAGGCGTTGGAGCAGTATAGTAAATCGGATCATTATGAAATCACATATCGAATGAAATGCAAAAATGGATCCTGGAAATATATTGAGGACAGGGGACACAAAATTTGCAAACCGAATGGAGTAATCGAACACTGGAATCTGATTCTGGATAAAAATGAACTGGTGGAAAAAACCATTGCCCTGGAGAGCGAGAAAAAAGCAAACCAGAGTAAATCGGATTTTCTTTCCAGGATGTCCCATGATATGCGTACACCATTGAATGGAATTATCGGGCTTATGGATATCTGCATGAAGCACCCGGAGGACAGAACACTGGTGGATTCCAGCCGTCTTAAGGCAAGAGTAGCGGCAGACCATCTGTTGTCGCTGATCAATGACACACTGGAAATGAGTAAACTGGAAAATGAAGAAACAAAAATTTCGAAAGAAGATTTTTATCTGCCGGATCTGCTTCATGAGGTGGAAACCATTGCACAGATGATGGCAGATAAAGAGTGTATTACGATTCATTTTATGGATGATCCTTATTCGATTCCATATCCGAATCTTACCGGAAGCTCCCTGCGTGTAAAACAGATATTTTTAAATCTGATTACAAACAGTATTAAATACAACCGTAAAAATGGCTCAGTGGATTGCTTCTTGAAAGAAGAGAAGCAATCCGATAATAGAGTGTTGGTAGATGTGACTATAAAAGATACGGGAATCGGAATGTCAGAGGATTTCCTGAAGAATATATTTCAGCCATTTGTTCAGGCTGATCAGGGCGCCAGATCACACTATAAAGGTACCGGACTTGGAATGGCGATTGTAAAAGAGCTGCTTGATCGTATGGATGGAACCATTCAGATTGACAGTGTGGAAAATCAGGGCACTTTCATACGTGTGGTCATACCTTTTGAAATAGCAGAAGAACCTGCAGCTGTACAGGAAATGTCTGAATTACCAAAGGAAAATCTGTCCGGGTGCCGTATTCTATTGGCAGAGGATAACGAGCTCAACAGGGAAATTGCGGCATTCCTTCTGAAAGATGAGGGAATTTCCGTCACAGAGGCGGAAGATGGACAGCAGGCAGTGGAATGTTTCCTAAAAATGCCGGAAGGATATTACGATGCGGTTCTAATGGATATCATGATGCCTGTGATGGACGGATATCAGGCAGCCAGGGCGATTCGTGGCAGTGGAAAGAAAGATGCAGAAATGATTCCAATCATTGCCATAACAGCCAATGCTTTTGCTGAAGATAAAAGAAAGACGATGGAGGCAGGGATGGATGCACACCTGTCAAAACCTTTAAATGTACAGGAACTGATGGATACAATCCGAAAATTCTGTGCTGGTAAACAGATATGTCAGTGACCGAGAAGAGAATAACAGAGGGATAGCAGAATGAAAAAGGACAGCGAACTATATAAAAAAATAAGAGTACATTGCTATATTGTTGGATTGATTGCTTTTCTGACAGCATTGATTGTTGGCGTTTTTCTGCTTCATAATTTGGAAAAGGATGAAAAGACAACCGGAAAATATATGGCGCAGATTACTGAGAAAAGAGTCAGGGCAAGACTGGATCAGTATAGCATGCTCTCTGCTCTTTTGGGAAATTATATCAGTGCAGGAGAGAATCTGGATGAGAATACATTTTCTGAACTGGCAGAAAAGATTCCTAATGAAGATGGAGTGATAAAGGCATTTGAACTGGCACCTGAAGGGATTGTTACAGACATTTATCCGAAACAGGGAAATGAGGGGGCTTTTGGACTGGATATGCTGCAGGAACATGAACGGAAAAAGGATGCAATTCTGGCAAGGGATAGCGGGAAATATACGCTTGGAGGACCATACCAGTTAAAGCAGGGAGGGACAGGAGCATTGCTTTTTAATCCGGTTTATCAGGACAATAATTCAGAACAGGAGGAGTTCTGGGGCTTTGTGATTCTGGTGATTGACTGGGATCGTTTCATTGGAGAGATAAATCTTGATTATTTAAGCGATGCAGATTTCTGTTACAGAATTTGGACATATGACAGAGGCAGCAGCGACAAGATTATTTTAGCAGAGAGCCAGGATAATATGTCGGATAATATTCTGACAGTAGAATGTGCAGTTCCCAATAACACATGGTATTTTGATATTATACCCTCAGAGGGATGGAGTCCACGTTCTTACTGGATTATGTGTATTGTCATTTCTTATGTATTCTCATTATTGATTGCTACAGTATTTTATTTAATATCCAGTAAAAAACACAGGGAAAGACAATATGAAGCAGAACTGGAAAAAGCTGCTGAGCAGGCGAAAAATGCCAATGAGGCAAAAACAAGATTTTTATTTAACATGAGTCATGATATCCGGACTCCGATGAATGCAATTGTAGGTTTTTCCGGTTTGTTGGAGAAGAATCTGCAAAATGAAAGAAAGGCAAAAGAATATCTGGAAAAGATACAGTCTTCCAGTAATCTTTTGCTGAGAATCATCAATCAGGTTCTGGAGATGGCCCGGATTGAAAGTGGTACTGCGGTATTGCAGTTAAAAGCTGAAGATATGGATGCATTATTTCACAGAGTAAATACAGTGTTTGAAGAGGATGTCAGAAAGAAGAACCTGCAGTATCATGCTGTTTTAGATGTAAGACATCATTATGTTGTCTGTGATCAGACAAAGTTACAGGAGATCATGCTGAATATTATCAGCAATGCTATAAAGTATACCCCGGAGGGACATTCAATCTATGTAGAAGTACATGAGGCGGTATCAGAGAATCCTTCAAAGATACGCTATATTTTTTCATGTGAAGATACGGGCATTGGTATGAGTGAAGAATATCTTCCACATATCTATGAAGAATTTTCCAGAGAACATAGTACAACAGAAAACAAAGTGCCGGGAACCGGGTTGGGACTTCCTATTATCAAATCTATGATAGAGCTGATGGGTGGAAGTATTCAGGTAGAAAGCAGACAGGGTATTGGAACAAAATTTACGATAGATCTTTCTTTTGACATAGCATTGAAAGAAGAGGTATATGGAAGTGAGGATACCATAGAGTCATCTGCAATTCATACAATAAAAGGGAAAAGAATTCTCCTTGTAGAAGATAATGAGCTGAATGCGGAAATAGCAAAGACAGTTCTCGAAGATGTCGGAGCGTTAATTACCAGAGCGGAGAATGGACAGCAGGCACTGGAACTATTTAAAGAGAAACCGGCAGGAACATTTGATGTAATTTTGATGGATCTGATGATGCCTGTTATGGATGGATATACAGCTACGAGAAAAATCAGGGAATTAGAACGTTCAGATGCAAAAACAGTACCGATTATAGCTATGACAGCAAATGCATTCCAGGAAGATGCTGAAAAGTGCATTGCCGTGGGTATGAACGCTCATTTGGCGAAACCTTTGGATATTGAAAAGATGAAAAAGACTATTAAAAGTATTTGTTCCTAATATAGGCGGAAATTAAGGAAATATTGAAATCCTTGTACAGAGAAAAAGATAGATTAAATAGTTATGAAAATCAAATACCAATCGACTATGCATGCGGATGGGCATTATCCTCCGATGATATGTCGTGTACAATGCAGATGTTATTGGATGATGCAGATACTTATATGTATAAAAATAAACAGTTATGCAAGAAATATAAAGGAAACAGAAAATATGAATAAAAGACAAAAAATACTGATTGTCGATGATGCAAAGTTCAACAGGGATATATTGAAAGAATTTCTTGGAGAAACCTATGATTATCTGGAAGCTGAAAATGGAAATCAGGCAGTCCAGATTATGGAAGAGAATCCGGGAATCGATCTGATGCTTTTAGACATCAACATGCCACAGATGGATGGATTTGAAGTCCTGAAATGGATGAAACTAAGCCAATGCATTGAAGAAACCCCTGTAATTATGATATCTTCGGAAGAATCTGTTGAGACTATGCGTAAAGCATATGAGATGGGAATCACAGATTATATTACACGGCCATTTGACTCTGTTATCGTAAAAAAGAGAGTTCAAAATACTTTGGGGCTATATGCAAATCAAAAGCGCCTGATCAATGTGGTCGTTGATCAGGTTTATGAAAAAGAAGAAAATAATAATATTATGATCAGGATTCTGAGCAATGTATTAGGATCACGCAACAGTGAGAGCAGCGAACATATTTTACATATCCGTACTGCGACGGAAATGATGCTGAGGCAACTGGTAAAAACAACGGATGCATATCATCTGACGGAGACTGATATTGCTATAATTACAACTGCATCTTCGCTTCATGATATTGGTAAAATACGCATTCCGGAAGAAATACTGAATAAACCCGGAAGACTGACCGATGAAGAATTTAAAATTATGAAAACCCATAGTGAGATTGGAGCATCCATGATCCGGGACATGCATTTTTTGCAAAATCATCCACTGGTGCATACCGCATGGGAAATCTGCAGATGGCATCATGAAAGATGGGATGGAAATGGGTATCCGGATGGCCTGAAAGGAGAAGAAATACCAATCTCTGCACAGGTGGTGTCTATTGTGGATGTTTATGATGCTCTTACCAGTGAAAGATGTTATAAGAAAGCATTTGATCATGATACGGCAATCAAGATGATCCTGGACGGGCAATGCGGACAGTTTAATCCGATCCTTCTCAAATGTTTGGAAGAATTGAGCCTTCAGTTTTCAAAAATGCTCAGCAAAGAGATGGATAGTAATAAATATTATTATGAGGCGCAGAGACTTTCGAATGAAATACTCAGTGAAAAATCTTTGCCGAACAAAAATTATTCGCAGAATGTCGTTAAAATTATGCAGGAAAAGATAGATTTTTTCAGATCGCACAGTGGCAAAAATTCTATCGAGTATAATGCAATTTCAGGGCAGCTAATCATAATAAACGAGGAGCAGCAGATACTTTGTCAGAGAGATGATCCTAAATTTGATATATTCAATGTGTTCGAAGTGAGCATGGAAGACATTCAACACATTAGATTTTTGTTAAATCAGACATCTGTACAAAATAATGAAATTACATTGCAGATAAAAGCGAAGGTGAAGAACGACAGTCAGATGTATCATCTGAAACTGCATACGTTATGGTCGCCTTTAAAGAAAGATGGATATATAGGAATTGTTGGATATTTTGACACTGTAAAATAGAAAAATGCAAAGAAATTTTCTCGAAAAATATTGACCTTCAAGTTACTTGATCGTTTACATTATAAGCAAGAAAAAGAAGTTTCTCGCAATGAAAGCGAGGCAAGTGTAAAGATTAAGTAGAAGAAAGGCGGGCGTAAGAGTATGAAAGAGAAAATGAGAAAAGTAAGATATCCAATGTTGATTGTGTGGGGGATATTTATGGGAGCTGCAGGAACAGCAGGAGTAAAATCATCGTGGCATGTAATACCTGGCTGGTTGATAGGTGTTATTGTCATATTGGGAATCATGGTGATGTTAACCTGGATGATTTCAGGGAAAAATGATAAGTCAATAAAAACACCTGAGAAGGAAACGGAAAAATTAACATCAAAGTACAATTCAGAAATTTCCGTTATTTCAAAAGCAGTAGAAGAGCCTGTGGAGTTGGAATTTTGGGGAAAACGAAATGGTATTGATCAATTTAGAGTAAAAAGTATCGCTGGACGGAATATTGTGAGTGATCATGTTCTGTTGATTAGTTTTGATGGTTCAGAAGCCAGGGATGTGGCATTAGATGCAGTTGTAACAGGGAAAGAACATTCGGAGTATTTTGGAAAGATTGAAATGCTTTATTGTAAGAGACAACAGGGACATTATGGGACGGAGAAACTTAAAACGGAAAAAATTGATAAAGTGATACTGAGTAAGGAACAATGGGAAAACGAAACAGGAAAAATAAAATTATTGGAATTGTGGAATTGTATTCCATTTGAAAAATAGTATGAAATGCGGGAATATAGAAGGAAGTTATGAATAGCTGGCTTCTTACTATGTAAAGAAGTAAAGAAGCACTGGTTTTGATTGCCATGCATTTGAAAGAAGCTGCCACTGGCAGCTTCTCTTGCGTTTTTACAGAAAATCCTGACAAGATACCAGAAGATCAATCTTCTTCCACTGTGTCTCTTCATCAATACAGTTGCCCTCTTCAACGGAAGCAAAGCCACATTGCGGAGAAAGTGCGATCTGCTCTCCGACTACGGAGCGGGCTTCGGCATAACGTTTTTTAAGAAAATCATGATCTTCCAGAATCGGGTTCTTGGTAGAGATTAATCCTGCGACAAAGATAGCATCCTTATCTTTCAGGACAGACCATGGAGCAAAGGAACCGGAACGGGCATCGTCGTATTCTACGAAGAATGCGTCATACGGAATTTCAGCGATTACCGGGGCAACGGAATCGTAAAATCCATGGAACAGAGGATTTCCCTTGAAGTTTCCTTTACAGAAATGTGTTGCAATAAAGAAATCTTCCGGTTTGTGTTCCAGAGCTTTTGTTGATACAAGCTGGAACCAGTTCAGAATCTGTCCTTTTGTATATCCAAGAGCAGTTATCTTTTTCTGGAAGTTCTCATCGATGAGATAAGTCCATGATGTATCATCAATCTGAAGATAACGGCAGCCATGGTCGTAGAAATCTAAAATTGCATCCTGATAGGCTTTTGCAATATCATCGATCAGTGCATGGATGTCTGTTCCGTAATAAGGTGTCTCTTTATTACCAAGCTGAAGGAAGTGATCAATCAGAATCATATTCGGACCGGAAATACATTTTTTAGCCGTAATACCGTCATATTTTTGTGCCAGAGAATGAAGATAGTCCCACGCACAAAGCTCAGGATGTGCCTTGTTCTTATCATAGAAGAACTTACCGGTAACGGTTCCAAGCTCAATTTCATTACTGGTTCCATTGATTTCTTTTGTGAAATGAATGGTATCGAATCCATCAAATTCTTTGAGCCAGTCCAAATGCCACCACCTGCGGCGGAATTCTCCGTCTGTTACATATTTCAAACCGTGTGCCACTTCCTTTTCTACCAGTGATGCGATTGCAAGATCTTCGGCTTGTGTTAATTTTTCTTTTGTAATCTTACCGTCTTTATAAGCTTTACGTGCTTCTTTAATTTCTGCAGGTCGTAAAAAAGAACCTACGATGTCATAAGTTAATGTGTCTTTTATCATATGAAAACCTCCGATTTTTTGATTATTTGTCTTTGCTTAGTTGATGATTTTATTATGCCAGATGTAATAGTTTTTTGCATAATACTTAAAATTGTGGGTTGGGTATAGTTTTAAACTATATCATATGAAAAAGAAGATCAAAATTGCTGTTTGTGGATATTTAAAAATTTTTTATTATCTTAAAGAGTGTATAATATAAATATGACATGTGTTACATTAGAATTGAAACCACAGGAGAAAAGGAAAATCGAATATGAACAGCAGAAAAAAAGTCTTATGGAAGATATTCATTTCAACATTATATTTAAGTGCATTTACATTCGGCGGCGGCTATGTGATCGTGAGCCTGATGAAGAAGAAATTTGTAGATGAGCTTCACTGGATCGAAGAAAAGGAAATGCTGGATCTGGTTGCGATTGCACAGTCTTCACCCGGGGCAATCGCGATAAATGGAGCAATTGTTGTAGGATATAAGCTTGCAGGAATTGTTGGTGTACTGGTATCGATCATTGGAACAGTCATTCCGCCATTTGTCATTATAGCGTTACTTTCTGTCTGTTATAATGCGTTTCGCACTAATGAACTGGTAAGTCAGATGTTGGAAGGCATGCAGGCGGGAGTCGGAGCGGTGATCGCGTCAGTAACCTATGAGATGGGCGTGGGCATAGTGAAAGAAAAGGACGGAATCTCGCTGCTGATCATGGCAGGTGCATTTGCGGCATCCTGTGTATTTGAAGTAAATGTTGTGTATATTGTGATCATATGTGGATTGCTGGGTGTCTTACGCACATGTATGAGCAGGAAAGGAGCAGGCAAATGATATATCTGCAGCTTTTCTTAAGCTTTTTACAGGTTGGAATGTTCAGTTTTGGCGGCGGTTATGCGGCGATGCCCCTGATACAGGGACAGGTTGTGACGGGACATCATTGGCTTAGTATGTCGGAATTTACGGATCTTATTACAATCTCCCAGATGACACCGGGACCGATCGCGGTGAATTCGGCAACCTTTGTCGGAATCAAGATTGCGGGGATACCGGGTGCCCTGGCAGCAACATTTGGATGCATTCTGCCCTCTTGTATTATCGTAACTGTTATTGCAAAACTATATTTAAAATATCGCAGTATGGAGGTATTGCAAGGTGTACTGGGATCTTTAAGACCTGCCGTTGTGGCGATGATCGCATCAGCAGGGATCACAATCCTGATCACGGCATTCTGGGGAAACAGGGATCTGATCGCACTTGCAGGGACGAAATGGAGTCTGGTAGTGATTTTTGTAGTTTGTATGATATTACTTCGGAAAGTGAAAATGAATCCAATATGGGTGATGGTCCTGGCCGGAGTGATGAAAGTGGGAATATCACTCATTTGAAATTGAATAAAGGGGAAATTACATAGGGAAAAAACAAAAAATGTGGAAAAAGTAGGAGAGGGACAAAAAAATGGGGAAAAAAACAATTGAGAAAAATGCGATCACAGAAGGAGTTATCTGGAAACAACTGTTGATCTTCTTCTTCCCGATCATGCTTGGGACGTTGATCCAGCAGTTATATACAACTGTGGATACGATCATTGTAGGACGCTTTGTGGGAAAAGCGGCACTTGCCAGTGTCGGAGGACCGGCAGCCGTCTTATCAACAATTGTTGTTACATTCTTTAATGGGCTGGCGAACGGGGCAGCAGTTATTATCGCACAATATTATGGTGCAAAGGACAGGAGGAGCCTGCATGTGGGGGTACATACGGCATATCTGTTCTCTGTCGTGATCAGTCTGATCGTATCACTGACCGGTACAGTATTGACACCATGGCTGCTTAAAATCATGAATACACCACAGGATATGATGGCGGATTCTATAACTTATCTCAGAATTTACTTTATGGGAATTCTGTTTACGCTGGTCTACAATATGGGATCGGCAATCATGAGGGCGGTCGGAGATTCCAGAAGACCACTTCTCTATCTGTTGATCTGCTGTGTGATGAATATCATACTGGACATTGTCATGGTGGTAGGAATGAAGATGGGGATTGCGGGGGCAGCACTCGCGACGGTTATTTCACAATGTGTCAGTGCAGTTCTGGTTACCTGGTCGCTGACCAGGGCATATGATGCTATGAAATTAAAGTTCCGGGAACTCCGGATGGATGCCAGAGTATTGAGAAAAGAATTGAAAATCGGTGTTCCGGGGGCACTTCAGGCATGTGCTTACGGTGTGACAAATGTAGTGATTCAGGCATCCGTCAACAGTTTTGGTACAGATACCGCTGCAGGATGGGCAGCTTACGGAAAGCTTGATATGATCTTCTGGACAGTATCGAGCGCGCTTGGTGCGGCAGTGACCACATTCGCCGGACAGAACTACGGGGCAGGAAAGATGGACAGGGTATATAAAAGTATCCGGGTGAATGTAGTGATCTCTTATATATTTACAGGAGCTATTATTATAGTCCTGTTTGCATTCTGCGAACCGTTATACCATATGTTCACGACAGATCCAAAGGTCATCGGGATAGGAGTATATATGTTACGTTTCCTGATTCCGAGTTATCTGTTGAGTGTGCTGCTTGAGAATCTGTCTGGAGGACTGCGTGGTCTGGGAGATGTCCTCTGGCCGACCATATTTACATTCGGAGGTCTGTTCTTTGTAAGGCTTCCGTGGATCATAATTCTTACGAAGATTCATCATAAGGTGGAGATTCTGCTGATCAGTTATCCGCTGGCATGGGGGGCAACGTTACTTTGTCTGATCCCGTACTATTTCTGGCGGAAGAAAAGAAGAATGAGTACATATGGATCTCATCTTCAAAAATCATAGATTATATGTTAAAATATAGACAGTATGTTTGGAGAAAAGAGTAGCAGGAAAGGACAGAAAGAATGAGGTGTGCGATGACGGATAAGAAGGACTGTATGACAATGGAGCAGGCAGAACAGAAGATGGAGTGCCTAAGAGAAGTGTTCTCAATTGTACGCCTGGTTGATGGTGAGATGCTGGAGAAGAGAGCGGAGCACAGTGCGGATGCAGATGTAATGGAGATGTGTCAGTGCTATTCATTCTGGAATAAGGCAAAGCCGTGTGAGAATTGCATATCTATGAAATCGCTGAGAGAAAAAAAACAGGCAGCGAAGCTGGAATTTCTGGATTCGGATATTTTTCAGGTGTTTTCAAGATATGTGGAGATTGATGGAAAACCGTACGTAATGGAGATGTTGAAGAAGCTGGATGAAGACACATTGATTGATGCGGTTGGATATGGGAAGATGGTCCAGAAGCTTTCTGTTTATAATGACAAGCTTTACAGAGATGCGCTGACAGGGGCTTATAATCGGAGATACTATGAAGATGAGATTAAGCATGTAAAGGGAAAAGCAGGGGTTGCGATTCTTGATGTAGATGATTTTAAGTTATATAATGATATGCGTGGTCATCACGCAGGAGATATGGCACTGATTACAGTGGTAGAAGTAATACGGCAATATATCAGAAAGACAGATAAACTGATCAGATACGGAGGGGATGAATTTCTGCTTTTACTGCCGGAGATCGACAGTGAGAACTTTGCGCGGAAGCTGAATAAGATTAAGAAAAAAATTGCTGAAACGAGTGTTCCAGGATATGAGCGGATTAAGTTATCAGTCAGCATCGGAGGTGTGTCAGCGACAGAAGAGACAGTGGAAGAGGCTGTCCAGAGAGCGGATAAACGGATGTACCTTGCTAAAATGTATAAAAATACTGCAATGGTAGAGGGAATGGATCAGAAAATAGCGGAGGAGGATCATGATGAGCATACGGATATTCTAAAGCCACGGATTCTTATTGTAGATGATTCTAAGATCAACCGAGAACTTCTGACAGAAATTCTGCAGGATAAGTACCAGATCATAGAAGCGGAAAACGGGAACGAATGTGTAGAGAAGCTGGAGAAATATGGAAATGATATAGCATTGATACTTCTGGATATTGTGATGCCGAAGATGGATGGATTTGCAGTACTGGAATATATGAATCAGGAACAGTGGATAGATGACATTCCGGTAATTGTAATATCAGGAGAGGATTCGGAAGAATATATCTGGAGAGCTTACGAAGCCGGTGCCGTGGATTATATTAGGCGTCCGTTTGATATGCGGATCGTATATCAACGGGTATTTAACATGATCAAATTATATGCAAAACAGCGCAGACTGGTAAAAATCCTGACAGCGCAGATAGAAGAGAGAGAAAACCTGTCACAGATTTCCGACAAGTCATAATCATTGATGAGACTTGGAGAAAATCTGCGGCAGGTTTTCTTTGTTAATAATTTCCGAGTTTATTCAGATATTTGTCAATCGTATTAAGTCTTTTTTCAATTCCCTTGGCCTTATGGCTGATGATTTCCAGCAAAGACTCTGTTACGAACTGCGGACCGATCATAGAGTTGAAGAATGTATTACTGTCTACCGGGACTGTAAGAAGAATGTCGGCATATTGTGCAAGCAGGGAACTCGGTTTATCAGTGATCACAATTATTGAAGCTCCGGCATCGCGTGCCATCTCGGCGGTCACTTCGTCCTGAGAAGAATATCTTGGAAAACTAAATAATACCAGACAGTCGGTCTGCGAGATATTGCACATATGATCAATCGGGCTCATGGAAGTTGTGGTTGTCATGGTTACATGCGGAACCATCTGTTTTAAATACAGGAGGAAGAAATCTGCAAGACAGATATTTCCTCTCGTTGCAGCAATGTATTTGTGCTTACTGGAAACAATAAGATCCGCAGCCTTCTCAAAGGTCTCAATGGAGTTTTGGATAAATATCTCTTCAAGGTTATGAGCAGCATTCTTAAAATGCCGGTTGATGTAATCAGAAGAGTTGTCTAATTTTGCCTGCTTTGCAATCCGCTGGGATGGGATTGTGATACTGCTGGAAATGCTGAGTACTTTGTCCTGATAATCTTTCCGCAGTGCCTTCTGAAAATCCATAAAGCCGTCAAATCCGATCGTACGGCTGAAACGGATTACGGAAGACTCACTCACCCCGAGCTTTAAAGCAATCTCCGTAGATGTCATAAAACAGGCTTCCGAAGCATTATCCAGAACATATTCCGCAATGATCCTCTGCGTTTTGGTAAGATGTGCAGAATGGAGTAATTCCTTCATATCTTTCATAATATAGTTCCTCCGAAAGTGATATTGATAATTAGATTAAAACATGAATCTGGGAAAGTTGCAAGACGGAGAGCATGAAAAAAGAAAAAAACGTGTGGATATGGGGAAAAGAAGATAGAACTTATAGATAATGATGATTTTTTCTCGTTATTTATATATCACACAAATGAAGTATACTCCAATCTTTTTGAATGAAAATCGTAAAAAAAGGAGAAAAAAATGTGCATATTGCACAAAAATATGTGTGAAAATAATAACACATATGGATAAAGTGCAAAAATAATTGTGTACAAAAAAATAATGGTATGTTATTATCAAACCAACGAACGACGAAAGAGAGGAAAAGAAATGTTACAAACAATTGAAAACGTGAATGCGGCCGTTAACAATTTCGTCTGGGGGGTTCCGGCAATGGTCTGTATCATCGGTGTAGGGCTTGTACTTTCAGCTCGTACAGGATTTATACAGTTCCGAAAATTTGGGTATGCCATTAAGAATTCTATCGGACGTATCTTCACAAAGTCAGAAGCGAAAGAAGGTAGTATCACTCCATTCCAGGCAGTGTGTACGGCGCTTGCGGCAACGGTAGGAACGGGAAATATTGCCGGAGTTGCCGGTGCGATTGCAATCGGAGGAGCAGGAGCAGTGTTCTGGATGTGGGTGTCCGCATTGCTTGGAATGTGTACGAAGTTCTCAGAAGTTACACTTGCGGTTCATTACAGAGAGAAGAATGCAGAGGGAGATTATGTTGGGGGCCCGATGTATTATATTAAGAACGGTCTTGGCAAGAAATGGTACTGGATGGCTTCGGTCTATGCGATCCTTGGAAGTTTGACAGTACTCGGAACAGGAAATGCAACACAGGTAAATACCATTACGACATCCATCGATTCAGCACTTATAAGCTACAATGTGATTGATGACGCACAGATAAGTATGGTGAATCTGGTGATCGGAATTGTGATTGCAGCACTGGTAGCGGTTGTTTTACTTGGCGGAGTAAAACGTATCGGTACCGTAACAGAGAAGCTGGTTCCATTCATGGCAGTATTCTATATCATCCTTGCAATCGGAGTAGTTGCACTGAATGCAGACAAAGTTCCACATGTATTTGAGATGATTTTTGTAGGAGCATTTAACCCGTCCGCATTTACCGGCGGTGTGGTTGGAAGCATGTTTATGACTATGAGACGTGGTGTTTCCAGAGGTATCTTCTCAAATGAAGCCGGAATCGGTACCGGATCGATCGCACATGCATGTGCAGATACAGATGAGCCTGTAAAACAGGGTATGTTTGGTATCTTTGAAGTATTTGCAGATACAATCGTGATCTGTACACTGACAGCACTGGTTATCCTTTGTGGCGGCGAAGGAATCCAGTACGGCGTGGCAGCAGGTGCGGAGCTTACCATCTCAGGATTCGTAACAACGTATGGAAGCTGGGTGACGATCTTTACTGCAATTGCAATGTGCTGTTTCGCATTCTCAACGATTCTTGGATGGGGACTTTACGGAGCAAGATGTGTCGAGTTTGTATTTACAACAAAGGTTGTGAAACCATTTATGATCGTGTATGCGTTGGTCGCAATCCTTGGTGCAACAGTGGATCTTGGTATCATCTGGGGAATTGCAGATACCTGTAATGGTCTGATGTCTATCCCTAACTTGATCGCATTATTCCTGTTGTCAGGAACAGTGGCAAAACTGGTAAAAGATTACTTTGCAAAACAAGAGAAAAAGAATTAGAAAGACAAAAAAATAACTTACTAGTGAAAAAAATAACTTTTATTGCATTAACAACTTGAGTGTGTTAGTATGAGTTCAAACAGAAATGAAGAATATTCTTCAACAAAATAACAAGAAGAAAAATAATCTTCACTTCAAAAAACAAACGGATTAAAATTTTTTAGGAGGTTTTTCAAAATGAAAGTAGGATGTGTAAAAGAAATTAAAAACAACGAGTTCCGTGTAGGTATGACACCTGACAATGTTAAGAGCTATGTGAACGCAGGACACGATGTTTATATTGAAAAAGGTGCCGGAGAAGGATCAGGATTCTTAGATGCCGAATATGTGGCAGCTGGGGCTAAGGTGATTGATACAGCAAAAGAAGTATGGGATACTGTAGAGATGATGATCAAAGTAAAAGAGCCGCTTCCGGAAGAATATCCATTATTCCATGAAGGACTGATCCTTTATACATATCTTCACCTTGCAGCAGACAAGCCGCAGACAGATGCTCTTCTCGGAGCAAAGGTAAAAGGTGTTGCTTATGAGACACTGATCGAAAGAAACGGAAGTATTCCTCTGCTTGCTCCAATGAGCCAGATCGCAGGACGTCTGAGTATTCAGGAAGGTGCAAAATATCTTGAGAAGAGATTTGGAGGAGAGGGAGTTCTTTTAGCAGGAGTTCCTGGAACACCAAAGGCTAACATCGTAATCCTTGGAGGCGGATCTGTAGGAACAAACGCTTGTAAGATCGCTGTAGGAATGGGCGCTAATGTAACAATCATGGACATCAATCTTCAGAGACTTGCTTATCTGGATGATATCTTCGGAGCACGTATCCAGACACTTGTTTCTAATGATGCAAATATCGAAAAAGCTGTAAAAGAAGCAGACCTCGTAATCGGATGTGTTCTGATTCCAGGAAAATCAGCTCCTAAGATCTTCAAGAAAAAATATCTCAAAGAGATGAAACCAGGTGCTGTATTTGTAGACGTAGCTGTTGATCAGGGCGGATGTGGTGAGACAACAAAAGTTACATACCACGATGATCCGATCTTCATTGAAGATGGTGTTGTTCACTACTGTGTAGGAAATATGCCTGGAGCAGTTCCAAGAACATCTACAATTGCACTGACAAATGCTACACTGTCTTATGGACTGCAGATTGCAGGAAAAGGACTTGAGCAGGCATGCAAAGATAACGAAGTTATCTATTCAGCTGTAAATACATACGATGGAAAATTAACATGCAAGAACGTAGCAGACAGTTTTGACTGCTATGAATACACAGATATCAGAACTGTATGTTAATTGAATCGCTATTGTAATAAGAAGAAACTAAAACTAAATGATTGATTCCTATGAGTGGAAAATGCCGGTATCTTGGGGTGCCGGCATTTTTCATTTGAGTTTTCTGTATTGGACTTTAAGCATGCAGTTCCCGAGATGATAGCATTGTGGAAAATGCACACAGATCTAATGATCGGAGTTATCGTATGCCCGATCACTTCCGGAGATACTGCATTCCGTAGTGCCCGTCTGGTACTGGCAGACTGGTTCAAAGTTGATCAGAATAAGATGCAGAAACGTCTGATGTTATGTGTTCCGCTTCTGGCAGTCGGAGCATTTGTCGGACATCTGGATTATGCAATCGTATGGAGATACTTCAGCTGGACAAACCAGACACTTGCAATGATCGTTCTGTGGACAGCAAGTATGTATCTGTTCCGCGAGAAGAAGAATTACTGGATCACAGCGGTACCGGCAACATTCATGAGTGCAGTTTCCATGACCTATTTCTTCTGTGCAGAAGAGTGTCTGGGACTTTCTACGAAGGTTGCTTATCCGGTAGGAATTATCCTGGCAGCAGCATTCCTTGGAATCTTTATCCGTGCGACAAAGAAACCAATGAAAGCATAGTTGTAAGACAGTGTAATTTTAATACATAAAAAGGCAGAATGAATTGACAGAAATGAGATGATGAAAAGATGAAACCACAAAGACTGGGTAATGTATCGATTCCGGATGAAGAATTGGTAAAAGACAAAAAAGAATGTAAGAAGATCGGACCTTGTGGCATTGGAAAAAAGGCAGTGTATCTTAGTAGTTTTTATATTGACAGAAGGTATTACATACCGATCAGTTCTGTAAAAAGGATCTTCAAAAGAATCGCCATGAGTAAGGGTGGATTTACAGGAAAAGGAGTATTCGGTACATTATCCTATCTTGTGGTCGTATACGAGGACGGAAAAGAAAAGCAATGTAATTTCAAACATGAAGAAGATGTGGACAGATTTCTTGCGTACATAGAAGAATATCCGGATATTCCGGTACACAGTCTTGAGGCTGAGAGAAAGCTGGCAGAGAAGGAAAGATGGCTGGCAGAAAAGCAAAGAGAAAGAAATGTATCGGAAGAAACAAAAAGATGTCTCGTGAAGCTGGAACAGGCAGAACAGTATCTGAAAAAGCAATCGGATATCTATATGGACTTGAGTCAGTCGGCGAAGAAAAAGCGTACTTATGACAGAAGTAACCCGGCGTATAAATGGGTAGCTCTTGCAATCGTACTGATGGGCGGTGCGGCATTCGTCTATGGTATCTATGCATTGACGACCCATGCAGGATTTGGAATGTATTTCCTTTTGTTTGGTCTGGCTGCAATCTTCTTATTTGCCGGAGCGAATGTACTTCCGACTTCGAAGAATAATAAGAATTATATTGAGAAGCGGCTGACGGAATCGATCAGTCAGATGGAAGAGTATATCAGAGTGTATCCAGATTTTCCGGTACCGGCTCACTATGCACATCCGATTGTGCTAAAGAGAATGCAGGAAATTATGAAAGAAGGGCGTGCGAGAAATATTCCGGAAGCATTGCAGGTTTTGAAAAAAGATCTGAAAGCGTTGAATTCCAGCGTAGTCGTCGAGAAAGAAGAGTATGACGAAGTGGTAGCGATTAAACCGATGTTTCTGGTGATGGATTATAAATAAAATAATGGTAAACGGATTTTGAAATATGGCTGGCATATATCATCAAAGAATATATGCCAGCCATATTTTGTAACTGCTTCGGTATTGTGGAAAAATCAGAATGTTGGTATAATGAGAACATACATTCGAAATAAGAAAAGACAACTTTGTGAATGAATTTGTGAGTAAAGGAAGGAGGAGAACAGGCATGGCAGACAAAGGACAGAGAAGCTATATCGCAATCGACCTGAAATCATTTTACGCATCGGTAGAATGCAAAGAAAGAGAACTGGATCCGATGACGACCAATCTGGTAGTAGCGGACAAAAGCCGTACGGAAAAGACTATCTGTCTGGCAGTGTCTCCTTCCTTGAAATCCTACGGGATACCGGGCCGTGCCAGACTTTTCGAGGTTGTGCAGAAGGTGAAAGAAGTGAATAAAAGACGGATCTGCATGGCACCCGGAAAGAAGTTTGCAGGAGCTTCCGTAGATAATGAAGAAATAAAACTACATCCGGAATTGGAACTGGATTATATTACGGCGGTTCCGAGAATGGCATTATATATGAAATGCAGTACGGAGATCTACAACATTTATCTGAAATACGTTGCACCGGAGGATATCCATGTCTATTCCATCGATGAGGTATTCATGGATGTGACTGATTATCAGAATACTTACCGGATGACGGCAAGAGAGCTGGCTGGAAAGATTATTCGGGAGATCCAGCAGGAGACGTCGATTGCGGCAACGGCCGGAATCGGAACGAATCTGTACCTGTGTAAAGTTGCCATGGATATTGTTGCGAAGCATATCGAGCCGGACCAGAATGGGGTGAGGATTGCAGAACTTACAGAAATTTCTTACAGGAAGCTTTTATGGGCACATCAGCCGATCACGGATTTCTGGCGTGTGGGCCCGGGGTATGCGAAGAAGCTTGCGGAAGTCGGATTATTCACCATGGGAGATGTGGCAAGATGCTCGCTTGGGAAAACAGGAGATTATTATAATGAAGATCTGCTGTACCGGTTGTTTGGCATCAATGCAGAACTTCTGATCGATCATGCATGGGGATGGGAGCCTTGCACGATCACAGATGTGAAGGCGTATAAGCCTGAGAATAACAGTATGGGTGCGGGACAGGTACTGCACTGTCCATATGATTTCGAACAGACAAAGATCGTGGTAAAGGAAATGATTGACCAGCTGGCGCTGGATCTGGTAGATAAATGTCTTGTGACAGATCAGATCGTTCTGACGATCGGATATGACATCAAGAATCTGGAACAAGGAATGAAGAAAAATGTAGGAGAGATCACGACGGACTGGTATGGCAGGAAGCTGCCGAAACATGCACACGGAACCGCTAATCTGAAGCAGCATACTTCTTCATCGAGGCTGATGACACAGGCGGTTGTAAAGCTGTATAATGAAATTGTGAATCAGAATCTTCTGATCCGCAGGATTACGATGGCGGCGAATCATGTGATCAGTGAAAAAAAGGTTCGGGAAGAACAGCAGTATGAACAGATGAATCTTTTTACAGATTTTGGCACTGCAAAGAAGGAAAAAGAAGAGAAGAATGAGAAGCTGGAACGGGAAAAGAAGATGCAGAAAGCGATGCTAGATATTAAGAAAAAATATGGAAAGAATGCAATCTTAAAAGGAATGAATCTGCAGGAGGATGGAACTGCGATGGAACGGAACCGGCAGATCGGAGGACATAAAGCGTGAGAAATGATAATGTTTTGAAAGAAAATGTTACACAGGTTTCGGGGAAATTACAGAAATCGGTGATCGAAGTGCAGCAAAAGTATGGAGATATTCTGAACCTTCCGCATCATGTATCGGAGACACATCCGCCGATGCCGATAGCAGACCGAGCGGCTCAGTTTGCACCATTTGCGGCACTGACCGGCTATAAAGAAGCAATAGAAGAGACAGAGCGGCTGGCAGAGAAAAAAATCGAGAGGGAATACGAGTAAAGGCAAAAAATGGAAGAAAAATATGGTGAATCTCTTGACCTTCAAGCGGCTTGAAGGAATATAATCATCTTAACAAAGAGGGAGAAGGATGTAGATATCCGGAATGAGGGAAGGTGACAGTATGGAAAAAAGTGAAGAAAGAAACAAAATCATTTCTGAACTTCAGACAGTAATAAAAGAACAGGTTGAATTAAAAGAAATCGAAATACCGGGAACCATTACATTTCAGGTTATGTCTGTGGATGGTGGGAATGTACCGGTGGGAGCCGGTGAAGTGCTTCTGCTTCGTTACAGTGCGACTCATCTGGAATACAGTCATGAGTTGGAAGACGAGAACCAGAAGTTTCATATGGCAGTTCATATCATTTATTGTAAAGAGCAGAAAGGTTTATTTGGTAAAGTAAAATACAAGACGATAAAACACCGCAAAGAGATCATTACAGAGGCAGACTGGAAGAATGGAAAGAAGGTGTCACTTTATGAAGATTAAAGATGTAGAAAAACAGGTTGGCATTTCCAAGGCGAATATAAGATTTTATGAAGAAGAAGGACTGATCCATCCGGCACGTAATCAGGAAAATAATTACCGGGAGTATTCAGAAGCAGATGTAGAACAACTTCAGGAAATCAAAAAGTTGCGTCTGATCGGTATTCCGGTACAGGAGATCAAAGAAATCTATGAAGACAGACTGACCTTGCAGGAAGCTTTATCCCGCAGACTGGACGAGATCGAAAAAGAAGAACGTACATTAAAGGAAACGAAACTGACCTGCCAGAAAGCACTGAAAAGTAAGCTTGATATTACATCGATCGATCAGCTTGAGATTGAGGAAGAAAAAGAAGAGTGGCAGGTACGTCTGGCAATCCTTTTGAAAGAGGATATTGTACAGAAAAAATTAAGCAGGGATGAGATGAACAATGAGATTGCATGCTTTTTTATTGCAGGAACGATCTTAAGTGTGATATCTATATGGCTGCTCCCGAAGGATTATATCGGAACACATCTTTATGTTGGAATGATTTCACTTGCAGCTGTGGTTGGTCTGTTGATCATAGGAGCATGTTCGGCGAATATGAAAGTGCATCTGGCGTTGTTACTTTTGGGGGCGGTTGTACAGCCTGTCGGACTTTTTACAATCGGAACATTGATGGGAAGAGGATATATTGTGTGTCGTGATACAGCGGTATTGAAGCAGTATGTAATCTATCTGTATGGCGGGGTATTTATTCTTGCAATCATATTGTGGATGGGCTCAAAGCTGAACCGCTATATCCTGAACAAACTCTGGATCAGTATGTTTGCCAGCCTGATCATGGCAGTAGTGATAGCGCAGATGCTGAATCAGAAGTATGACCATTTGATGGCAACCGGTGAACTTATCGTCGGATTCCTGTGTGCGGTTATTTATCTGGTCGCAGTATCCGGAACATGGACACTGGCGAATGCAGACTGGGGAAAATATAACCGGTATCATGCAGTGTATACGTCGAACAAGATGATCAATGTATTCGCAACGATATTCAATGCAGCCGGATACTATAGTGGAAAGAACTGGAGGAGATAGCGGATATGAATTATATTACATTTAATGAGATGATTGAAGTGAACGGATTGCTGGAGGAGAAAGGGCTGAATTTTAAGGTTCACTTGAGAGATGCCTGTGGAAAACAGTCCTGCTGGATTGAACCGTTAGGAAACTGTGCATGCGAGGGACGGTATGAGGAGATGTATCAGGTTGTGGAGGAGTATTTTAGAAGGAAAGGGCAGAAGATAGAGTTTGATGAGACGAAGTTGAATTTTTTTGCTGTTTAATACAGTATTGTGGCTTACCCCGGTCCATGAGAAAGACTGGCCAATGATACTGAATTCAATAGCGGAATTGTAACCTGTGTATGGCCGAAAAGTTGTGGCGGAAGCCTTGACTTTCCGGCTTTTTTTGTACACTTCCGGTATCACAGCAGTTATGGTTCCGCTGTTGAATCATTACAGCATGCGATACCCACGGAATGACCGCTTCATGTAATAAACAGCAACAAAATTTGTTTGAAAATATATTGAATAATATTTATTTATATGTTAATCTATATAAAAGCATACTTCAAAAGAAATCTAAGGTATATTGAATCATATACTATCTACATTCTAATTGCATTTCAGGAATCTATGTTTTTTATACCAATCAATTGTAAAAAGCAGGAGAGGACTGAACGTGTAAGTAAGATATCCTCCTGCACATAGGAGGAATTAAATATGGCGAGAAGAAAAAGTCAGAAGAGACGTAACAAAAAGTATCAGGTAAGCAACCGTCAGTTAAAGGCAAAACGGCCATACAAAGATACGATTTTTCGAATGTTGTATCATGATAAAGAAAATCTGCTATCATTGTATAATGCAGAAGATTTGCAGATTGTCACATTAGAAAATGCAATTTATATGGGAATGAAAAATGATCTGGCGTTTATTATGGATATGAATTTATATTTGTATGAGCACCAGTCGACGTATAACCCGAATATTCCGCTTAGAAATTTATTCTATATTGCGGATGAATATCAAAGATTAGTAGTTCGGAAATCTTTATATTCCACGGTAATACAAAAGATACCGACACCAAGATTTATTGTATTTTATAATGGAACGAAAAAGGTAGACGATTATAATGAATTCCGATTATCTTCAGCTTATGAGAATCCGATGGATGATCCGGATCTGGAATTAAAGGTGACTATGTTGAATGTAAATGATGGTCATAACCTAGAACTGATGGAACACTGCAGAACATTAAAGGAATATGCCAAATATGTTGCGAGGGTAAGAAAATATGTGACGCAGAATATTCCTCTGGAAGAGGCAGTTACGCGAGCGGTAGATGAATGCATAGAGGAAGGAATTCTGGCAGAATTTTTGGTGAAGAATAAGGCAGAGGTGATCAAAGTGAGCATCTATGAGTATGATAAAGAATTTGAAGAGAAAAAATTACGGAAAACGGAGTATGAAGCTGGTGTGGAGGCTGGAGTAGAAGCTGGAATTGAACTTGGAGAACGGAGTCTTCTGAAAAATCAGATTAGAAAGAAGTTGAAAAAAGGAAAGTCTATAGAACAAATTGCGGATGAATTGGAAGAAGAAGTAACTACAATTCAACGAATTATAGAAGAAATAAAAAAAGAAAAATAAGTATATGATCAGGAAGGCTGTTGCGTCTGCAATAGTCTTCTTTTACGATTCAGAGCTTTTTACCTTAAAATTCAAAAAGTAAAGGATTCGTCGATTGACGTATTTAACAAAAAATGTATATGATGTAATTAAACAAAGAAGTTCATTCGGCTTCAAAGAGTGGAAAAAGGAAGTGAATTACATGGATGCAAAAGTATTTGGAAAATTTATCATGGAGCGGAGAAAGCAGCTGGGTATGACACAGGCGGAATTAGCAGGAAAGATAAATGTAACGGATAAGGCGGTCAGCAGGTGGGAAAGAGGGGGTTCACTTAGATAAAGATACCACACCAATCCCACGCTGACTTTTGCTCAACCAATACAGCCGGAGGGCTGGATAACAAGAAAAGGCGGTATGCGCCCCGTGGAGGGGTAGCATATCGCCTTTTCTTGTGGGGGTTTCCAAAGGGGGCAACGCCCCCATTTGGCACACGACTTTGCGAAGCAAAGTGTAGTGTGTTATACGCTCTGTCGGCGTTGTCGTGAAAATGCCGTTGCCGCCGGGGAGGGCAAGGGCATTTGAAGCGGCAAGATTTGAAGCGGCAAGAAAACAGGGCTGTGCTTGCGTGGCGTGGAGCCGCAAGCGCAGGTCTGGTTTCATCAGCAGACAGGGCGTATATGAAAGCCCCCGTCCCTCGTCCTACGCTCCGACTTGTGGACAAAGTGTCCCGAAGTTGTGGCCACACTCCCGGAAAAGTAGCAGGACAGCGGGCAACCGTCAAGGCTGAAATGAACGGGGTTACACCCGGCCTTGACCGCCGCCCGCCGCCCCGCTGGATGGGTGGACAAGGCGGCCAATCCCTCAAAGTGCTTGGCCGCGCTCTTTCTGATTTTGAGGTATTCAGTTTTTCAAAATTGAATAATCAAAATAAATTTTTTCGATTGAAAAAATTTTATTTGTTATCATCTTCAATGCCATATTTTTTCTTTTGCCGAATCACATAATTACTGATTTTTTCATCATATAGTGGATACTGGTAATCCAACTGGCATGCCACTTCTGACGAAACCTCCCGGAACAATGCCATACATTGTTCAAAGGATTCCCACATATGGGGATAGGAATCCATATTATAAGTGGACATAAGTCGTTCCCACAATTCCTCTGGGACATATTGCTTCATAAATTTATAGTTTTTTCCCAAACTGAAATGAAATCCCTGTTTGATACCAATCAGCCAGGAAATCATGCGAAGCAATTCTTTTCGTACTATATCATTCATATGGTCAATAGCAAAAAGAATTTCTTTGCGGCATAAGCCCTTTACTACATATGTTGTAGTATTCCAAAATTCATTACAGCAATCGTCAAACATTCTTTGAGTAGGCTTCTGCAAGTGGTAGTCTATATCCGTTGGTATTGGCGGCTTTACGATACGGTTGTCTTTATCCAACAGTAACTTTACCAGTTTATCCCATGTAAAATACTCGTCTATCAGTTCCAGCGGCAGCAAAGTTAAATCTATCTTAACATCATCAGTAAACAGCATTAAATATGAAAATCCCTTTTCTACAGCTGGAAATAATTCCATATCTTCCGGCTTTTGCAGAATCAACCTTTCACCAAATATATCTAGCCATTTATCATCACTTGTGAAGCTGTCCATATCCGTAACAAAAAAAGTAATATCAAAATCCTGAAAATCATCAGGCGGAATATTTGTATTTGTTCTAGATCCTTCCAAAGTAACCATGCGAATGCGTTTGTCTGTTTTTGCAAAATTCAAAACAATATCATAAACTTCCTTTTCTGATCTCATTTTTATCTCCTCCAATTATTGAAATAGGTGTGAAGCCATTTTAGGGCTTTCCCGCCTTGATTACCCTTTAGCAAAGACGGGCGGGACTGTCAACGGCGGCGCATGAAATGCGCCGTTCATCTTGACCGTTGACTGGCTCGGCTGGCTTTGCTATTTTCTCGATGAAAAACAATTTATTCGTATTTATTTCCATCATTGTCATAGTAAGCCACATGAATGGAATACTCTTTTTCTGGGTTTTTAATTGAGATAATATCCATATCATCTGTGTTGTATCTCAATGTATCTTGCACTTGTCCATTTATTGTATAAGTGATTTCAGCATACTCTGTTTTAGCACCATTAAACCAAATTAAATCATACCATTCTCCGTTTATTGCAACGCCACCGACAATAATCTCATCACTATTTCGGTTTGTTGATGTACTAAATTTGTAGTCTCCATTTCCTGTTGGTTCAAAGATAGCAAGTGTAGATTTATTATCTGTACTGTATGCTCCACTCACGATATAACCGCCAAGTTCCAGTTCTTTTGCGATAGTCCATTCATTCCCTTTTGAAATTGCGGTGTTCAATATGCTTTCTCTGCTGGTAATGGTATCTCTTTTGGGAGTTAAACTAAAGAAATATAAAAAAGCGGCAGCAACGCAAATAACAGTCGCTGAAATTATCAGTAACCACTTTTTCATAACCAATACCTCCATATAATCTGATTTATTATTCTCTTACTTGCGTCCCCGCTGCGGCTTTGGATTTTTCAGCAAATCCGATTTCTGTGCAATCTTTTTCAACCACTTCTTTTCTTCCTCTGACAGTTTCCCATAGTTCAGCTTGAGCCGCTTACAGATAAATGCCATAGCCGCCTGCTCCGGGTCGCTGTCCTCTCTGGTGGTTTCCTCTGCGGTCTGCAAAAAATCTTCCAGAGGATTGTCCTCCGGGACGCTGAAAAAATCGTCCTTGTGGGCTTCCCGCAGGTCAAGGGCTATCTTGTTTATATCCTGCTGTAACACATAGCGGCAAAAGCTGTCATCGTCAATGTGGGCGGCGATCAGCTGCCTTAACTGCGGGTCGGTCAGACCGGGATTGTGCTGCTTCATAATGGTTGCGCTCACAGCGTCCACAATGGCGTTTGCCCCCTGCACCTGTTTGCCAGCGATACCGTTTACATAGATTTCAAGGTCAGCCATCAACCGAGGGAAATCCGGGTGTGCCGCCAGTTCACACAAGAGGGAATTATCCACCAGCCCACTTTTCAATAATTCAATCATTTCATCACTCAAACGCAGGTCGGCAAGATCGGCGTTTGGGTGATTTTTTGTGTGAGAGCGGCACAGAAGATAATCAACGGACACTTCATAAAACTTCGCCAGCTGGATAAGGGCATAGTGGCTGATGTCCTTGAAATTGTCCCCCTCATAACTTCCCAGCGCAGACTTAGAAAGGTGGGTCTGTTCCGCAAGCTGTTCCAGCGTCAAGCCACGCTCTACACGCAGGTCTTTTAACCGTTCTGGTATGGATAATTCCATGCTTCCCTCTCCCTCCTTGTCTGCCCGATAAATGGGAAGTTGTCGCTCTAAATACAATTCTTATTGTTATTTTTCGTGTACTTTTTTTCCGGAAATATGTTCTATTTCTATTTCTATCAACTGTACGCCTTTAATTCCCTTTCTGATTTCTTCTTCAACCTCCTCCGCTGACGGATAATATTTAAGTGCAAATTTTCTCACTTTTTCTTCCGTAGTCTTACAGTCTTCAACTAGCCTTGCTCTGCCAAATACCACACAGCTTGAAACATGATAAGCCCAATCTCCATCATCTACATATCCATCATTCCATGTCGTGAAGCAAACTTTGTCGTTATTTATAATGGAATCAATCTTATGTCCTTTTTTTGCGCTATGAAAATAAATTTTATTTTCATTTTCATCATAGTAAAAATTTATTGGGATTGTATAAGGATATCCGCCATCTCCGTTTACGGAGAAAGCCGCTCTCTTATTATTTCTCAACAAATCTTTTGCTTCTTCAATCGCTATTTCGTTCTTAATCTTTCTTACTTTTCTAAACATAACAACTCCTCCTGCAAATACCGATTTACCGTTCTGTTTCTTCCATTCTACCACAATTCCGAGAGCGTGGAAATAGCCTGTTTTTGAAGCCAATTTCCCACCTTTCGGATATACGGGACGGGCGGTCATTTAGGTGTAGACTTAGATTAGTTCATCGATGGACAGCACCTTGAAAACCAAATGACCGTCCGAAAAGGAATACCCTGGCTGGGGAAGCACCGCAAGGAGCCAACTTCTGGACACTTTGTCCAGAGGTCACTTCGGGACAAGTTGTCCCGAAGTTATGGGGAGCGTGCCAATGCCGGAACACGCCGCAGGAATGGGGCAGGAAGCCTTTTCGGGGAGAACGGCAACGGAAAGCAAACTGGAGGGAACGCATGAGAGATAACCCCTATAAAGACTTGCCGCCGCTGGAACGCAAGCCGGACGGTTCCCTTTACCGCATGACACCAGCGCAGCGGAAACGGGCAAGCCCCCTGATACGCCGGGCGTGCTGTAACTGCGAAGGCGGCAACTGCATTGTCCTTGACGATGGGGACACCTGCACCTGCCCGCAGACGGTTTCTTTCTCGGTCTGCTGTAAGTGGTTCCGCTGGGCGGTCTTGCCGCTGGACGGAACGCTGGAAGCGGAGATTTTCCGGGATAAGGACTTGAAACGCTGTGTGGTCTGTGGCGGTATGTTCGTCCCCAAATCCAACCGGGCAAAATACTGCCCCGGCTGCGCCGCCAGAGTTCACAGGCGGCAGAAAACAGAAAGTGAACGGAAAAGGAGGTCTGCTGTGGACAGTTAGGAGCGGAAAAAGCCTTGATTTATCAGGCTTCGCAAGCCCCAAACCGGGGCAGGTGGTATAAAGTATCGCCTACCCCGGAAAACAGGCTTCTAACCGTCCACAAAACGCACTATGACAAATACAATCTATATCCATCAGCCGGAAAAGGCGTTCAGCTTCACCCGGCTCCCGAATTTCCTCTTTGAAGCCCCCACATTCAAGCCCCTGTCCAACGAGGCAAAGGTTCTGTACGCCTTTATCCTGCGCCGGACAGAGTTATCCCGCAAGAATGGGTGGGCGGATGACTGCGGACGGATTTTCCTGTATTACCCCATCTGCGAGGTGGTTGACCTGCTTCACTGTGGGCGGCAGAAAGCGGTGAACACCCTGCGGGAACTGCAATATGCCGGACTGGTGGAGATCCAGAAGCAGGGCTGTGGAAAGCCCAACCGCATTTACCCAAAATCCTATGAAGCGGTTTCAAACACCGACTTCAAGAAATCCGGTTATGGTACGCCGGAGGGCTGAAAACCGTACCCATGAAGTACGGAAATCACCCGTGAGAAGTACGGAAACCGGACGGTATATAGAAATACAAAGATTAAAAGATTGATTTAGATTCTATCCATTCCAATCCTATCCGAGCTATTTCCGGCGGGATTTTCCCTGTGGAAAACCCCGGATGGGAAAGGAATGGGGAAAGGAGTTTCATGGCACAACACGCAATTTTGCGTTTCGAGAAACACAAGGGCAACCCGGCAAGGCCGCTGGAAGCCCATCACGAACGGCAAAAGGAGAAGTATGCCAGCAATCCCGACATTGACACCAGCCGGAGTAAATACAACTTCCATATCGTCAAACCGGAGGGCAGATACTACCATTTCATTCAAAACCGTATTGAACAGGCGGGTTGCCGCACCCGCAAGGACAGCACCCGGTTTGTGGACACGCTGATAACCGCCAGCCCGGAGTTTTTCAAGGGGAAATCCCCAAAGGAGATACAGGCGTTTTTCCAGCGGGCGGCGGACTTTCTCATCGGGCGGGTAGGGCGTGAAAATATCGTGTCGGCGGTGGTACACATGGACGAGAAAACGCCCCACCTGCATTTGACCTTTGTTCCGCTGACAAAGGACAACCGCCTGTGCGCTAAAGAGATTATCGGCAACCGGGCAAACCTGACGAAGTGGCAGGACGATTTTCACGCCTATATGGTGGTGAAATATCCCGACTTGGAGCGTGGGGAGAGTGCCAGCAAGACAGGCCGGAAGCATATCCCCACCCGGCTTTTCAAACAGGCGGTTTCCCTCTCCAAACAGGCCAGAGCCATTGAAGCCGCCCTTGACGGCATTAACCCGCTGAACGCCGGAAAGAAAAAAGAGGAAGCCCTCTCCATGCTAAAAAAGTGGTTCCCGCAGATGGAGAACTTCTCCGGGCAGTTGAAAAAGTACAAGGTCACAATCAATGACCTGTTGGCGGAGAATGAGAAGTTGGAAGCAAGGGCAAAGGCCAGCGAAAAAGGAAAGATGAAAGATACGATGGAACGGGCAAAGCTGAAAAGCGAACTGGACAATTTACAGCGGCTGGTTGACCGTATCCCGCCGGATATACTGGCGGAACTGAAACGTCAGCAGCGGCACACGGTAAAGGAAAGGTGATAGATATAAGCAGAAATTTTCGCCGCCTTTGTGCGGCATTGTACCTTGAAAACTGAATATGGAGGACACTGGATGGCAAAAAGCGAAAGCGATATTTTTACGCCCCGGACAGGGCAGGTCATACAAACAGAGAACGGCACGCAGTATTTTGTATGTGGGAACAACCGTATAAAAATCTCCGAACACTTCGCCGCAGGCGGGAAGCCCCTCGGTGATCTGATTGTAGATGTGGTGCGGCATACCGCAGAAAAAGCCGCTTCAACCTGATAGCCCATCATTGATAACACGCCCACGCTTATGATATAATTGCCATAGAGCAAAAGTATTGTAAGCGTGGGTTGTTTCTTTAGAAGGAGGATTTTTAACGGTGAAACAACCTTACAATACTACGATTTACAACACGGCGCTTTATATGAGATTGAGCCGGGACGATGAAAACTATGGTGACAGCGTAAGCATTGAAACACAGCGGACAATCCTGCAACAGTACGCAAAGGAACAGGGGCTTCATGTAGTCGGTGAGTATGTGGACGATGGCTGGTCGGGGACGAACTTTGAACGCCCGGATTTTCAGCGCATGATGGACGATGTGGAAGCTGGAAAAGTAAACTGCATTGTCACGAAAGACCTTTCCCGTTTCGGGCGGGAACATGTGATGATGGACTACTATCTGGAATTTCTGTTCCCGGAAAAACGGGTGCGCTACATCGCCGTTGCGGAGAATGAGGACACAGAGAAAGGGCTTTCCGATTTTGTCCCGTTCAAAAACCTGTTCAATGAATGGTTTGCGAAAGATACAAGCCGCAAGGTAAAGGCCGCTTTCAAAGCAAAGTTTGCCACAGGACAGCGTATCGGCGCCTATGCTCCCATCGGGTACAGGAAACACCCGGAAATCAAAAACAAGCTGATAATCGACGAGGAAACCCGCTGGATAGTGGAGAAGATTTTTGACCTTGCCATTCATGGCAGAGGGGCGGCCAGTATCACAAGAATATTGATTGCGGAAAAGGTTCCTACGCCGGGATTTATCAACTTCCAGCGTGACGGGACTTTCGCAAACATCTATGCGGGTGCGCCAGAGGAAAAAAGCTACGCATGGACGATAGCGCAGGTCAAGAGCATTATGAAAGATGAAACCTATATCGGCCATACCATCCACTACCGGGAAACAAACATTTCCTTTAAGAACAAGCGAAGGATACGCAAACCCCAAAGTGAATGGGTACGGGTGGAGAATACGCAGGAGCCGATTATCAGCGAACAGGTTTTCCGGCAGGTACAGGAGCAGATAGCAAACCGCCGCAGAAAGTGCAAGGATGGTACGACGCAGATTTTTTCCGGGCTGGTAAAATGTGCGGATTGCGGCTGGTCGCTGTCCTATGGGGAGAACAGGCAGAACAGCAAGCCTTACGGCCATTATCATTGTAGCAAGTACGGACAGGGCACACGCCAATGCTCCATGCATTATATCCGCTATGATGTGCTTTACGCCTATGTCCTCTCCCGTCTGCAATACTGGTCGGGGCTGGTACAGCATGATGAAGAACGGCTTTTGAAGCGGCTGTTAAATGCCAATGACAAGGGACAGGCCGCCGCAGGAAAGAAGCAAGCCGCAGAGTTGAACAAAGCGGAGAAGCGGAAAGCCGAAGTCGATACCCTGTTTGCCCGGATGTATGAGGACTGGGCGGCGGGGCGTATCACGGAATACAACTTCTCTATGCTGTCCGGGAAGTACCAGAGCGAACAGGCTGAACTGGACACAAAGATTGAACAGCTTCAATCCGCTATCGCCACTGAAAGCCAGAACGCCGCAGACGCAGAAAAATGGATTGCCTTGATGAAAGAGTGCGTCAATCCAACAGAACTGACCGCCGAACTTTTGAATACGCTGATTGAAAAAATCGTTGTCCATGAAGCGGTCAAAGGTGAGGACGGAAGCCGGGAACAGGAGGTAGAAATCTTCTACCGCTTTATCGGCAAAATCGAATGACACATCTTGAGATACCCAACAATATCTTTAACTAAGGGAAACTGGACTGGGCTTCCCTGATATTAATACACTGGAACCTCTGTCAGATGCACTCGAGATAGGAGTGGTGGAACTTATGAGATCGGAAATCAACACAGAAAAAAGAGAAGATAAAATAAATCAAGAATGTGTGACCGAGATTATGAAATCAACAGCAGAGATAGCGGAATATCATAAAATGAAGAAGATGAAATGGTTGATCGGCGGAATTTGCTTTGTAGTAGCAGTGCTGGGAGTGATGGTTACACAGTCAACAAAAGTGTTTTCTTCGATTGTATTTTATGCTTGCATCATAGGATGTACTACATGTGTGGTTCTTTTACGGCAGCATTGGAAAATTCGTGAAAAAAGAGAATTTTATTTTTCGCTTATCTGCTGTCTGGGAGCAGCCAGTCTGATATGGATGTTCCAGGTGTTTTCGATAAAAGCAATAAACAGTATCATGGATGTGGGGAGCATTCTTATTTGTATTGTGATTGATTTTACATTTTTAAAAGATTTTATTGAAAGTGTAATTAAGAAAGAATATCTGCAAATGGCAGTGTGTGGAATATTTCTTCTTTCAACGACAGTAGAATATTTTCGGATTGTATTAAAGTAATAAATGCATTTATTAATTCTCGTGTTGATTTCTTATGAAATATAAGTTAAACTTATAATAAATGAAATTTTATAGAGAGAATGAGGAAATATCATGGAAAGCAACAAAGAAGAACAGATAACGACGGTCAGTGAAGAGAATATCTATAAGCTGAACGGCAGGGTTCCACTTAGAAAAGCCATCCCGTTTGGATTACAGCATGTACTGGCGATGTTCGTGTCGAATCTGGCACCAGTGCTGATCGTGTGCAGTGCGGCGGTACTTAGAAGCAACGGAGCACATTTAAGTTCTGCGGAGATCACACAGTTATTGCAGTGTGCGATGTTCGTAGCCGGAATCGGGACCTGTTTGCAGTTATATCCGGTTGGTATCATTGGTTCCGGGTTACCGATTATTATGGGAGTCAGCTTTACGTTCCTTGGAAGTCTGCTGGTCATTGCGACGAATCCGGATCTTGGATATGAAGGTATGGTAGGCGCGGTTATTCTGGGTGGTATTTTTGAAGGTTTTGTCGGACTAAGTGCCAAGTATTGGAGAAAATATCTGACCCCGGTTGTATCGGCATGTGTAGTTATCGCGATTGGATTATCACTTCTGCCGGTAGGTATGGATTCCTGGGGCGGCGGAAGCGGAGTGAAAGACTTCGGTTCCTGGTATCATCTGGTAGTAGGTGCATTTACATTGATCGTATGTCTGGTATCCAGAGAAGTGTTGAAAGGTGTCTATAAGAATCTGAATGTGCTGGTCGGACTGGTATTTGGTTATGTACTTGCAATTATATTTACTGTAGCGGGAATCGCACCGATGGTTGACTTTTCAGGTATCCATAAGACGATTCAGGAGGTTGGTGTGTTCAGTATCCCGAAGCTTGTGTTCCTGACCAGTCATAAGCCGGTATTCAACCTGGGAGCATTTTTTACGATCGCAATCGTATTCCTGGTATCGGCAGCAGAGACGACAGGTGCAACGACGGCAGTCTGTACGGGAGCACTTGGACGTGATCTTAAGATGAAAGAACTGCGCGGTTCACTGGCAGTTGATGGATTTTCCAGTGCAATCTCCGGATGCTTCGGATGTCTGCCGCTGACATCATTCAGTCAGAATATCGGACTTGTGACGATGACACAGGTAATCAACCGTTTTACGATTTTGATGGGAGCATTGATCTTAATTCTTGCATCGTTATTCCCGCCGCTTGGAGCATTCTTCAATTCACTTCCACAGGCGGTGCTTGGCGGATGTACGGTTATGATGTTTGGATCAATCATGTATGAAGGAATCAAGATGCTGAAAGAATGTAAATTCGATGACAGAACGATGATCATCGTATCACTGTCATTCAGTATCGGAGTTGGTCTGACACAGACATCAGGGAACTTCTTCGCAGCCTTTCCAAGTGCAGTAGGAGATGTGTTTAATGGAAATGCAGTGGCAGGCGTGTTCGTGGTATCGCTGCTTTTGAGTCTGTTTTTGCCGAAGAAAGCGAAGGTGGAGTAAGAAAAATAAAATAGAATAGAGATTATATAGAAAGATTATTTGGAGAAAGGGAAGTATCCGGATGCATCTGGTATCGGTGTGACGAAATTCTATTTCTGCTATTAGTATTTGCTTTGGAAAACAGGAATCAACCGGTTGCAGCATCTGCCATATTAGGAGTGATGGCGGCATATATTGTGGTTGGAATATGGTGGGTGAGCCGTAAGCTCTAATGTGCTAATGCTCACCACACACATCCAGAAATTCCTGCACCAGCGGCACTGGTTTCTTTCCTTTCGCCCAGATCAGAAGAATCTTGGTTACAAGATCCGGCTCATCCAATTCTTGTATACAAAGGCCATCACACAAGCTTGCCATGGACTGTGGAAAGATGGCAGTTGCAAGATTTTCCTTTGCCCAGAGCATTGCACCTCTCGGATCGTCGCAGACACAGAAGATGTCCGGATTCATATTCTGGGCATGAAAGGTATTCATGATGAGTTCTTCGTATCTTCGGTATAAGATTAATGGTCTATGTAGAAGATCAGCGAGTTTTAAGGAAGAGGCAGTATTTTCTGGCGCAGATACCGCGATCATCGGCTCAGAACACAATTCCATATAAGACACCTCGTCAAGACGCAGTGGTGTTCTGGCAACGGAGATATCGATGATCCCGTCCAGAAGATACTGATAAAGCGAATAAGTAATCCCGTCGTGGACTTCAAAGTTCACATCGGGATTTTTTTTCGAAAATTGGGAAATATAAGGCATGATGGTATCTACCGTTGTCGGAGTCAGGCCGATACGTAAGATACGTTTTTTACCGGTTTTTGAGACTTCCAGTTCGGTAGATCGGGCGTATTCCAGCAGGTTACCGGAGCGGTCGTAGAGAAGCTTGCCGGCTTCAGTCAGGGTAACACCCTTGCTGGTGCGGTCGAAAAGTTTTACATTTAATTCATTTTCCAGCTGGCGGATCTGATAGCTGAGCGGCGGCTGGGACATATTTAAGTGTCTTGCAGCTTCGTTGATGCTGCCGGTGGATGCAATCTCGCGGAAATATTCTAACTGTCTGAGTTCCATGTTGGATTACCTGCCTTATATATTTTTTGTATTGCAAAGCTATAAAAACAATATTATTCATATCAATGATAACGGACTATAATAAAACAGTCAAGGAACATTATGATAAGTAGATAACAGATGATTTATTAGTTATCGGATAGAAAAAGGAATGGAGTGAAAGAAATGAAGCGTCTTGAGAAATTTCTGAGACCATACCGCAGGGAAAGTATCCTGGCACCGCTTTTTAAATTGCTGGAAGTGGTATTCGATCTTATGGTTCCGGTTGTGGTAGCTCAGATTATTGATGTGGGCGTTGCGAAGAATGATCGTGGATATATTGTGGAAATGTTCTTCGTATTACTGCTTATGGCAGCAGTCGGACTGTTGTGCAGCTTTACCGCACAGTTCTTTGCCGCAAAGGCGAGTGTTGGATTTGCGACCAGTGTCAGACAGGCCATGTTCGACCATATCCAGGGATTGTCATTTACAGAATTGGACACGCTTGGAACAGACACGCTGATCACAAGACTGACGGACGATGTGAATCAGGTACAGAACGGAATTAACATGGGACTGCGTCTGTTGCTGAGAAGTCCGTTTGTCGTGATCGGTGCGATGGTGATGGCATTTACCATCAATGTGCGCTGCGCACTGATCTTTGTCGTGACAGTGCCAATCCTGTTTGTAGTTGTATTTTCCATTATGCTGATCAGTATTCCGCTGTTCAAGAAAGTACAGGCAGGACTGGACCGTGTGACAGGACTTACAAGAGAGAATTTGACAGGTGTCCGTGTCATCCGTGCGTTCTGCAGGGAAGAACAGTCGGTGGAGGAATTCGAAGAAGGAAACCGTGAACTTACGAGACTGAATGAATTCGTAGGAAGAATTTCTGCTCTTCTGAATCCGCTCACGTATGTACTGATCAACGTGGCAACTGTGTTACTGATCGCGCGTGCCGGAGTGCAGGTGAATATCGGGAATCTGCAACAGGGGCAGGTGGTAGCACTGTATAACTATATGGCACAGATCATCGTAGAGCTGATCAAGTTGGCATCTCTGATCATTACGTTGAATAAATCAATGGCGTGTGCAGACCGTGTGGCCGGTATTCTGGATGTGAAGTCCAGCATGGAATACAAAGCAGTGGCTGGAAATGATAAAGCTGCTGATAATATGGCAGTTGAGTTCAATCACGTCACCTTCACCTACGAAGGTGCCGGAGCATCCAGCTTATCGGACATCTCCTTCCGGGCGAAGAAAGGACAGACGATTGGAATCATCGGAGGAACCGGAAGTGGTAAGAGTACGCTGGTCAGCCTGATCCCGAGATTCTATGATCCACAGGAAGGTACGGTAAAGGTAAATGGCGCCAATGCAAAGGATTATCCGCAGGGAGAACTTTGCCGTGAGATCGGAGTGGTTCAGCAGCGTTCCATCCTGTTCAAAGGAAGTATCCGTGATAATCTAAAGTGGGGCAATGATCAGGCTTCAGATGAAGATCTGTGGAAAGCGATCACAATCGCTCAGGCAAAAGATGTTGTAGAATCTAAGCCTGGAAAGCTTGATTTTGAAGTGGAACAGAACGGACGCAACTTGTCCGGAGGACAGAAACAGCGTCTTACGATCGCCCGTGCACTGGTCAGCAAGCCGGATATACTGATACTGGATGACAGTTTAAGTGCACTGGATTTTGCGACAGACGCAGCGCTTCGTAAAGCAATCGGTGAACTGGAAGGCAATGTGACAACATTCCTGGTATCCCAGAGAATTTCCGGCATCCGGCAGGCGGACAAGATCCTGGTTATGGACGACGGTGAACTGGCAGGTCAGGGGACACATGAAGAACTGATGAAAACCTGCGAGACTTATCAGGAAATCTATTATTCACAGTTCCCGGAAGAACATCCGGTTGTAATGAAGACTTCGGAGAAGACAGAGAAAGGAGCGGCAGAGTAATGAAGAAATTATTAAAGCTCATAGGGAAATATAAGATTTTCCTTGGATTCAGTGTCATCTTTGCTGCGATCTCTGTAGTATTGCAGTTGTATGTGCCGGTCTTATTCGGAGATGCGATCGATGAAGTCGTGGCAGCACATCAGGTGAACTTTGATATGATGTGGTATTATCTAAGACAGATTCTGGTATTCATCGTGATATCGGCACTTGCTACCTGGTTCATGAATCTGTTGAACAACCGTATGACTTACCGGATCGTACAGGATATCCGTTCACAGGCGATCCGCCACATCCAGGTATTGCCGTTATCTTATCTGGATCAGCACAGCACCGGAGATATCGTAAGCCGTGTCATTGCAGATACAGATATCTTATCGGATGGTCTGTTACTTGGATTTACACAGTTATTTTCCGGGATCGTGACGATCGTTGTGACGCTAATTTTCATGTTCTCCAAGAATGTGTGGGTAACGCTTTTAGTGATCGTTCTGACACCATTTAGTTTCGTAGTAGCGAAATTCATTTCTTCCAGATCTTATACGATGTTCCGGAAGCAGAGCGAGACCCGAGGACGCCAGACTGCACTGATCGAAGAAATGATCGGCGGACAGAAGGTAGTCAAAGCATTCGGTTACGAGAAAGAATCATCCAGAAGATTTGATGAGATCAATAAAGAACTGCAAAATTATAGTCAGAAAGCGGTATTCTACAGCAGTTTAACGAATCCATCTACACGATTTGTCAACAATATCATTTACGCCGGAGTAGCACTACTCGGAGCTTTTCTGATACCGGGCGGAACGCTGACGGTTGGAGGACTTTCTGTACTGTTATCCTATGCGAACCAGTATATGAAGCCGTTCAATGATATCAGTTCGGTAATTACAGAGATGCAGAATGCGCTGGCGTGTGCGGACCGTATCTTTGACCTGTTGGAGCAGAAAGAAGAGACACCGGATGCAGAAGGAGTATTTGCTACAGTCGATGGCAATGTTACAATTGATGATGTGGCATTCAGTTATGATAAAGAAAAAGAACTGATTAAGAATTTCAATCTGGATGTAAAACCAGGTATGTGTATCGCAATCGTTGGTCCGACCGGATGCGGTAAGACGACATTTATTAACCTGCTGATGCGTTTCTATGACGTAGATGAAGGAAAGATCCTGGTGGATGGAAAAGACATCCGGGAAGTATCCAGACATGCGCTCAGAAGCAGCTTTGGCATGGTACTGCAGGATACCTGGATCAAGAGCGGAACCGTGAGAGACAACATCTGTTTTGGAAAGCCGGATGCAACTGATGAAGAGATCATCTGTGCGGCGAAAGAAGCAAGAAGCTGGGAATTCATTCGCAGACTTCCGAAAGGTCTGGACACGGTGCTCCATGAAGACAGCATCAGCCAGGGACAGAAACAGCTTCTGTGTATCACAAGAGTCATGCTCTGTCTGCCGCCGATGCTGATCTTAGACGAGGCGACATCAAGTATTGATACCCGTACCGAACTGCAGGTACAGGAAGCATTTGATAAACTGATGAAGGGCAGAACAAGCTTTATCGTAGCACACAGACTTTCCACGATACGGAATGCTTCGTTAATCTTAGTTATGAAAGACGGTAAGATCATCGAGCAGGGCAATCATGAAGAACTGCTGAAAAAAGGTGGATTTTACCATAAACTGTATCACAGCCAGTTTGAAAGTTAATATATCAATGTAACATAAGTGAGGCCGGAGGTTTTTGAAATCTCCGGCCTCACTTATAATGCACAGTATGAATTTTTGCGGTATAATACAATTACAGTATAATGAAAACAGGGAGAATAAGCATGGATTTTAGAAAAGATTTTGTATGGGGAGCAGCAACAAGTGCATATCAGATAGAAGGTGCCGTGAAAGAAGACGGAAAAGGCGAGCATATATGGGATGTATATACAAAGGAACCGGGGAAGATATTCGAAGGACATACGGGAGAAGTAGCATGTGATCATTATCACAGATATAAAGAAGACGTTCGGATTATGAAAGAGATTGGACTGAAAGGATATCGTTTTTCGATAGACTGGTCCAGGGTTATGCCGGAAGGAGCTGGCAGGGTGAACGAAGCCGGCATTGCATTCTACAATGATCTGATCGATGAATTATTAAAAAATGATATTGAACCATATATTACCATGTATCACTGGGAACTTCCATATGAATTGTATAAACGCGGTGGATGGATGAATCCAAAGATCGTGGAGTGGTTCGGAGAATATGCAAAGCTTCTGGCGGAACGATTCAGTGACAGAGTCACACATTTCTTTACGTTGAATGAACCACAGTGCTTTGTCGGACTCGGTTTTGTAAATGGCGAACATGCGCCGGGGATAAAAGCACCGATCCGGGATACTTTTGAGATGGCACATAACGTTATGAAAGCACATGGAAGAGCTGTGCAGATGTTAAGAACACATGGGAAGCAGCCACTTGTGATCGGATATGCACCGACAGCTTCTGTATGCTATCCGGCAACGGAAAAAGCAGAAGATATCGAAGCGGCAAAGAAGAGTTTCTTTGCTCTGCCGGATGAGTTCTCAAACTGGCACTGGAATGTGACCTGGTGGTCAGATCCGGTTCTTCTTGGAAAATATCCGGAAGAAGGTCTAGCAAAGTATGAGCCATATCTTCCTAAGATCACAGAAGAAGATATGCGCCTGATCTCACAGCCGATCGATATATATGGACAGAATATATATAATGGATATTGTGTGCGGATGGGAGAAGACGGAAGGTCGGAAACAGTAAGCCGCTATGAAGGATTCCCAAAAACAGCGATTGACTGGCCGGTAACACCAGAGTGTCTGTACTGGGGACCGAAATTCCTTTATGAACGTTATCAGAAGCCAATCTATATTACAGAGAATGGTCTGTCATGCCATGATGTGATCTCACTGGATGGAAAAGTACATGATCCGAACAGAATTGATTTTCTGGCAAGATACCTGCATGAATTAAAAAAGGCAGCAGGAGAGATTGATCTGAGAGGGTACTTCCAGTGGTCGCTGATGGATAACTTTGAATGGGCAAAAGGTTATTCTGAGAGATTCGGACTGGTATATGTAGACTATCCGACACAGAAGAGGATCTTGAAAGATTCCGCTTACTGGTATCAGAAAATAATTAAAGAGAATGGAAGTACATTATAACAGGGGGAGTAAATGTCAGATGACGATCAAAGAAATTGCCAAACTGGCGGGGGTATCCAGTGCAGCAGTATCAAGATATCTGAATGGTGGATATGTAAGTGACGAGAAGAAAGAACAGATTAAAAAAGTGATCGAAGAGACGGGATATCAGCCGTCGGCGCAGGCGCGTATGCTCAGGACAAAGAAAGCGTGTCTGATCGGTGTGGTTGTACCGAAGATTAACTCTGAATCAATCAGCCGGATCACAGCTGGAATTGAAAAAGTTCTTTCAGAGCGTAATTACCAGATGCTGCTTGCAGGAACGGATAATACACCGGTGAAGGAAATAGAATATATGCGTCTGTTTGAGAATTATCCGGTAGACGGGATTATTCTTGTGGGTACGATGATCACAGCAGAGCACAGAAGATTTCTGAAAGAATCCAAGGTTCCTGTTGTCGTGATCGGACAACATACAAAGTATGCAAATTGCATTTATCATGATGATTACGGTGCAGGAGAGGCCATGGGACGTGCGGTTGCGGCGAAGAGCAGAAAAGAGATCGCGTATATCGGAGTTTCAAGAGAAGACAAGGCAGCCGGAGCAGCCAGAGAAGATGGATTCCGGGAAGGTCTGAAAAGGTCGGGACGGGAATTAAAAGACGGATATTATAAGGTGGCGGAGTTCACTACAGAGTCCGGATACGAGAAAGTTCTGGAATTGTTGAATGAAAAGAATGACATCGATATCATATCGTGCGCTACAGATACGATTGCGGCCGGAGCAATTGAAGCGATTCATACTTATGTAGGAAGTCAGATACCGAAGAATGTGGAAGATACGGGTTCCAGATTCCGTTATATATTGGAAAATACAGCAATCCAGGTTACGGGATTTGGTGATAATCAGCTTTTAAAGGCAGTAACCGGTGGAATTCCAACTGTACATTTCGGTTTTAAAACCAGTGGTATCAGGGGTGCAGAACTCTTGTTGGATGTGATAGAACGGGGCGAAAATATTCCGATGGAGATCAAACTTGGATTTCGGCTTGCTGAAATTGATGATCCGGAAGAAAATATAGAAGAATAAGAGCTGCCGGAGTAGAAAATCAGTGTATAATACGTGTAAATAAATTCGAAATCGGTCAAAAACAACTAAATTCGTGCAATGCGCACAAAAATGAATATGAAATATCAGTAAAAATGCCATCTTTACAAATGGCATTTTTTTTCTTATTATAAAATTACAAAATATGAAAACGATTACACATAAAACAAGGAAGGAGAGTTATTATGGATTACAGAAAGACCGCACAGGATATCCTGGATCATGTCGGTGGAAGTAAGAACATTGCATCTGCAGCACATTGTGCAACGAGACTGCGTCTTGTCATTGCAGACAATAAGAAACATTGCATATACATTTCTGCAGATCCTGATTGCATTCTCAGCAGCGAAAGCGTTTGGTGCTAACCAGTATCTTGGCGCAGTTATCGGTATGATCATGATCCATCCGTCACTGCAGAACGCTTATACGGTAGCAACCGAAGGTGTACAGCAGACACAGAGCGTATTCTTCGGACTGTTCAAGATTGACATGGTCGGATATCAGGGACATGTCATTCCGGTTATCATCGCTGTATGGATCCTGGCAGTGATCGAGAAGAAGTTACATAAGATTGTTCCGGAAGTGCTCGACTTATTCGTGACTCCTCTGGTCAGCGTATTCGTAACAGGTTACCTTACATTATCAATCGTAGGGCCAATCTTTGTATGGGCTGAAAATGCAATCCTCGGAGCAATCCAGTGGATGTTAACACTTCCTCTTGGAATCGGAAGTCTGATCATGGGAAGTCTGTACGCACCAACCGTAGTAACCGGTATCCACCAGATGTATACAGCAATTGATATCGGACAGATTGCAAAATACGGTGTTACATACTGGCTTCCGCTTGCAAGTGCAGCAAACGTAGCACAGGGAGCAGCAGCATTAGCAGTAGGTATCAAATCCAAAGATAAGAAGATCAAATCTCTGGCACTTCCGTCATCACTCAGTGCATTTATGGGAATTACAGAGCCGGCGATCTTCGGTGTAAACTTAAGATTCTTCAAGCCGTTCATCGCCGGATGTATCGGTGGAGGATGTGGAGCTTTGTATGCATCCCTGGTACATCTCGGAGCTAAGGGAACCGGTGTGACAGGTATCTTCGGTATCCTGCTCTGCCTGAATCAGCCGCTTCAGTATCTGATCGAGATGGTGATCGCAGTTGGTGTTGCATTCGCAATCTCATTTGTAATCTATAAGGATGCAGAACCAAAGGCAGTAACGGCAGATGTGACAGAGACAACTGGAACAACAGAGACAGTAGAAAATATCGAAATAGCAGACAACAATAAAGCAGAAGAGACATTGACAAGTCCGGTAAATGGAACACAAATTTCATTATCTGAGGTTGCGGATGAGACATTTGCATCCGAAATGCTGGGAACAACCGTTGCGGTAGAGCCTGCAGATGGCAAGATTGTAGCTCCATGTGACGGAGAAGTTTCCAATATCTTCGAAACAGGTCATGCTGTATGTATCACAACAGAGTCCGGAGGTGAGCTCCTGATCCATATCGGTATCGATACCGTGAAGATGGATGGAAAAGGATTTACGAAGAAAGTTTCTGATGGCGACAAAGTACATGCAAGGGATATTCTGGTAGAAGCAAATCTTGAGGAAATCAAGAATGCAGGATATCAGACGACAACCATGATGATTCTGACAAATACAGATGAATTTGGAAATGTAACAAAGGCAGAACCTGCTGAAGTTAAAACAACAAGTAAAGTTATGACACTTACAAAGTAATGCTTATAGATGGAGAAGATTGATTTATGAACGCATTAACAAGAGATCTTGCGAAATTAGTAGAGACAGCAGAACAAAGCCAGAAAACCAGAGAAGAGTTATCCGTATCAGATAGAAAATTTCGTGAAAAACTACACTTGATGCCGCCGGTCGGCTGGCTGAATGATCCAAATGGACTCTGCCAGTTCCAGGGGATCTATCACGCATTTTTTCAGTATTCGCCATTTGATGCGGAAGGCGGCGTGAAGATGTGGGGACATTACACCAGCACGAACATGATTGACTGGGAATATCAGGGTACCGCACTTTATCCGGATCAGCCGTTTGACTGTCACGGGGTATATTCCGGATCCGCATTTATCGAAGATGGGAAAATGTATCTGTACTATACAGGAAATGTCAAATTAGAAGACGGGGAATATGATTACATCCGAACCGGACGTGAGGGCAATACGATTCTGGTTATGACAGAAGATGGAAAGACATTTGGAAAGAAAAAAGAACTGATGCGCAATTCCGATTATCCGGACAATCTGACCTGTCATGTGAGAGACCCCAAGGTATGGAAAGAAAATGATATCTATTATATGGTACAGGGAGCAAGAACCAATGAAGATGTCGGACAGGTGCTTGTATTTGAATCAGAAGACAAGATAAACTGGAAATTCAGAAACCGGGTAGAATCGGAAAATCCATTCGGTTATATGTGGGAGTGTCCGGATTACTTTGAGATTGGTACGAAGAAGCTTCTTTCTACATCGATCCAGGGGCTGGAAGGCGGTATCTGGGATGACTGCAATGTATATCAGTCCGGATATTTTGAGATAGAAGGAGATATTCTTGGAGAATATAAGTTGTCAGAATATCACTTATGGGATTATGGATTTGATTATTATGCACCGCAGAGCTTTGAGACAGAAGACGGACGAAGAATTCACATCAGCTGGATGGGAATGCCGGACTGTGAAGAGTATACAAATTCGACGATTCAGACGGGATGGCAGCACTGCTTTACATTTCCGAGAGAAATCTTCGAGAAAAATGGGAAGATCTGTCAGCGCCCGATTCGCGAACTGGATGAGAAGAAACATCTGGTAAGTGATGTAAAAGGTATGCTGTCCAGTGACGGTTATCCGGTGTATGAACTGGAGATTTCGAATATTGCAGAAAACCATTTTAAAGTCATCCTGTCGAATGAACTGATCCTGGATTATGCAGACGGAAGATTCCGGATGCATTTTATAAGTCAGGACAAGACTTCTATATCTGCAGGACGAAGCATGCGTTATGTGGAAGTGGATGAAGTGAAGGATCTGAGGATTCTGGCTGATAGATCATCGGTAGAAGTATTTGTGAATGATGGAGAGTATGTATTTTCGACAAGATATTATCCGGAAAATCATAAATTACTGGCAGAAGCTGTGGAAGCACAGATTAGATTGTCAGAAATTATGTAACGAAATATGAATTTAAGATACGAATCATTATAGAAAGAAAATCACCATATATCAAAAGGAAAAATTTCAGTAGAGAAATTTTATCGGGATATATGGTGATTTTTCTTAATGTAAGAGATATAAATATTTTTCAAAGTTAACTCCTTCGTTTACAGGGACCTGTTCTTTTACGGAATCAGCTAATGCTTTTTCGAGAAAAGATCCGGCAGTCTGCATCATTTCTGTAAGGGAAGTTCCGCGGGCAAGTCCACCTGTGATACAGGAGGCAAAGAGATCGCCGGTACCGGAATAGCTTCCATCGCAGCAGGGAAATGCCGACAGAAAATGCGAAGAGCCGTCTAACAGGAGATTCCCAATCTTAGGGATTCCATCATCTGTAGTAAAGCGAATTCCTGTGATAAGGATCTTTTTCGCACGTTCTGCTGTTAATGTATGGCTTGCATCTTTGAGGCATGAAATGAGCTGATGCAGGGACAAAGAGGAGTTCTGCAGGGTATTGTAATCCATATCTGTCAGCAGACAGAACTCTGTAATATTTGGAGTGATAACATCTGCACGTGCGGTTAGTTCCTTCATGGCAGACAGGAATTCGGAAGTATACATATCATAGGTCATGCCGTCATCACCCATTACAGGATCAACCAGAAGAAAAGTATCTGGTGTCTGGAACGTATCCAGAAAATGAAAAATCTCTTCAATCTGAGGTACACTGGCAATGTAACCGGTGTAGATCCCAGAAAAGCAAGTGCCGAGTTTCTTCCATTCCTGACGGAAATAATCCATCTTATCGGTAAAATCATAGCAGTAGTAGCTTGGATATTCTGTTTGAGAACTTAAGATGGCTGTCGGGAGTGGACATGTCTGGATGCCCATCGCAGATAATACAGAGATGGCGGCAGTCAGGGAGCATCGTCCAAGACCGGACAGATCATTGATTACAGCAACTTTTTTTGTCATTGTCATAAAGAAATCCTCGTTTCCTAATATATTTACAAACATGTATTGATTATATCATAGTTGGGTTTTTTTGCCTTAACAAAAGAAGAAAGAAATCTTCCGGGTAAAAAATAATAAAAAAGTTTGAAAAAGTTGTTGACAGATGGAATACATTGCGCTATACTTAATTTCGTTGCTGAGGTACAAAAACTTCGGAAACAATAAAATGAATATGTGCGCGTAGCTCAGCTGGATAGAGCGTCTGGCTACGGACCAGAAGGTCGGGAGTTCGAATCTTCTCGCGCACGTAGGAGAAACCCTTGTTTGATATAAAGTCAGACGAGGGTTTTTTGCTGTTACATGTCCGGCGAGTCATATTTTTTATACACGGTTTCGTACACGGTAGACCGGGCAGTATTGACACAGATTGGGCAATTGTGGTAAGGTTACAAGGTAAATTAAATCATGATTGTGTGAGGTGTCAGTCAGGATATCAAGGATAATTTATGGGAATTATTTTATAGAAAGAATGATCTGACTGGTGAAAAGGGAAACAGGTGAGAATCCTGTACGAACTCGTCACCGTATTTTGCGAGCGGAAGCTGCATACCCACTGGGATGACCGGGAAGGGAGCTGAAGCGCCAGAGCAATAAGCCGGGAGACCTGCCTTTCGCAGTACAGGAACGTAAAAGTTCAGGCCACGAGGAATTGGCAGTACGAAATAAGTCACAGAACTGTATGTGATATGTAGATATTATGTAATACAGTTTTATTTTCGTTGTCTTCGTTTCCTGGCGGAGGCTTTTTTGATATTATGTGTCCGGAAGGAACCGCCGGTGGCAGAGATCTTGTATCTCATGTATTGACAATCAAAAAACAGGAGGTAGAAAGAAATGAAAAAGAAACTGGTAGTAGTATTATTATCAGCAGCTATGTGTGTAGCGGCATTTGGCGGATGTGGAGCAAAATCAGACAGCTCAGACAGCAGCAGTAACAAGAAGACAGAGACTTCTTCAAAAAAGGAAGATCAGAAAGCAGCGGATGCAGTTGCAAAAAAGATTGATGCGATCTACGTTCAGGAAAGAACAGACAAGACGGATGAACAGTGTAAAGCAGCAAAAGAAGCGTGGGATAAATTGACAGATGCGCAGAAAGAACTGGTAGAAGGAGACAATGCAGATCCGGATTACTTCGGAAGAGATACAGGAGATGCTTCCCAGGATGACCCGTTAAATGGAGATGATATCGGAGAAAAGGAACTTCTGGTAGTAAGTTTCGGTACTTCCTTTAATGCGAGCCGTGCAGCCGATATCGGTGGAGTAGAGAAAGCACTCCAGGCAGCAAATCCGGACTGGTCTGTAAGAAGAGCATTTACAGCTCAGATCATCATTAACCATGTGCAGGCAAGAGATGGCGAGAAGATTGATAATGTGGATCAGGCTTTAGAGCGTGCCGTAAAAAACGGTGTCAAGCAACTGATTATACAGCCAACACACTTAATGCATGGTGCAGAATATAAAGAGTTAACAGAAGCAGTGGAGAGTTACAAAGATAAATTTGAATCTGTCAAGATCGCAGAACCGCTTCTCGGAGAAGTCGGATCGGATGCGACAGTGATCAATGCAGATAAAGCAGCAGTAGCAGAAGCAATTACAGCAGAAGCTGTTAAGACAGCAGAATATGACAGCCTTGATGCAGTTGCAGCAGACAGTACAGCATTTGTATTCATGGGACACGGAACATCAGATGAAGCAAAGATCAGCTATTCCCAGATGCAGACACAGATGGAAAAGCTGGGATATAAGAATGTATTTATCGGAACAGTAGAAGGAGAACCGGAGGAAACTTCGTGTGAATCTGTTATCGAAAAAGTAAAAGATGCCGGATATAAGAATGTCATTCTTCGTCCACTGATGGTTGTGGCAGGTGATCATGCGAACAATGACATGGCCGGAGATGATGATGATTCATGGCTGAGCCAGTTCGAGGCATCTAAGAACTTTGACAGTGTGAAAACACAAATTGCAGGTCTTGGAGAAATCGATGCAATCCAGCAGTTATATGCAGCTCATACAAAAGCAGCCATGGATGCACAGTAAAAAATATTAAAGGGAGAGAACAATGTTAAGAAAAAGACTGATGACGCTTGCATTAGCGGTAGTGATGACCGTGTCTGTATTTACAGGATGCGGCAGTAAAGATGACAGTAAGACATCTAGGTCAGAGAGCAAAAAGACAGAACAGCAGAAGTCTGATGCGAAAAAAGAGAAAGCAGCAGAAAAGGAAGAGACAAAAGCTCCGATTGAAGATGGAACCTATACAGCAGAGTTTAAAACGGACAGTTCCATGTTTCATGTAAATGATGCATATGATGATAAGGGGACATTGACGGTAAAAGACGGAAAGATGACGATTCATATCAGTCTTGTATCAAAAAATATTGTAAATCTGTTTCCTGGTACAATAAAAGATGCCAAGAAAAAGGGAGCAAAACTTTTGCAGCCGACGACAGATACTATAACAGATGAAAATGGTAATGTCGTAACAGATATAGAGGGTAAGCCGAAAGAAGTATACGGTTTTGATGTTCCGGTGCCGGCACTGGACAAAGAATTTGATCTGGCACTGATCGGAACAAAAGGAAAGTGGTATAATCATAAAGTAAGTGTTTCCAATCCTGTAAAAGCTGAATAAATATCAATTGATCATAAAATCTCTTGTCTTTCATATTATTATACAAAGTGTATATGTGAAGGATAAGAGATTTTTTTATTTATTTGCAATGGTGAAAATGCATAAAAAATATAATATTTACTAGACTTTTATGTTAAAATATACTAATATTAAATCAACAGCAAAATGTAATAAAAACAGGAAGGAAACAAGCGAATGAAAGGAAATGTAATAGTAGGACAATCTGGGGGACCAACTGCAGCGATCAACGCGAGTCTTGCCGGTGTATACCGGACAGCAAAAGACCGTGGAGCGAATAAAGTGTACGGAATGCTTCATGGAATTCAGGGATTATTAAAGGAAAAATATATTGATCTGTCAGATCACATCAAGACAGAGCTGGATGCAGAGTTATTAAAGAGAACACCGGCTGCATTCTTAGGTTCCTGCCGGTATAAACTTCCGGAGATACATGAGAACCGGGAAGTTTATGATAAGATTTTTGAAATTCTGGATAAACTGGATATTGAAGCATTTATTTATATCGGTGGAAATGATTCTATGGACACGATTAAAAAGTTATCGGATTATGCAATTGTGTTTGGACATTCCATCCGGTTTATAGGATGTCCGAAGACAATTGATAATGATCTTGCGTTGACAGATCATACACCGGGATACGGAAGTGCGGCAAAATATATCGGAACATCGATGAAAGAGATTATCCGTGACAGCTTCTGCCTGGAATATGAAAAGGGCGTAGTATCTATTGTAGAGATTATGGGAAGAAATGCAGGATGGCTGACAGGTTCCACAGCACTGTCACAGGGAGAGGATTGTGAAGGTCCGGATCTTATTTATCTGCCGGAGCTGCCGTTTGATCTTCAGTTATTCGGGGAAAAGATCAGGCAGTTATTACAGGAAAAGACATCCATCGTAGTTGCGGTATCAGAAGGGATCCGTACAGCAGATGGTACATATGTATGTGAACTTGGCAACAGTATTGATTTTGTGGATGCATTCGGACACAAACAGTTATCAGGAACGGCATCTTATCTGGCGAGTTATATTGCAGGTGAGATCGGATGTAAGACACGTGCGATTGAATTAAGTACATTGCAGAGAGCTGCATCGCATGCGGCTTCAAGAGTAGATATTTTGGAGGCATATCAGGTTGGAGGAGCTGCAGTAAAAGCAGCAGACGAAGGAGATACCGGAAAGATGGTTGTCTTAAAACGTCTGTCCGATGATCCGTATCAGTGCGGAACGGAAGTGAAAGATGTACATAAGATTGCCAATGATGAGAAGCTGGTTCCAAGAAGCTGGGTAAACAAAGAAGGCACTTATGTAACAAATGAGTTTATTTCATATGTACGTCCGTTGATCCAGGGAGATGTATCACCGGTTATGGTAGATGGAATTCCAAGACATCTGTATACACCGAAAGAACTCAGCCACAGATAATCCTTTTAAAATCAGAGAGAAGATAAAAGAACGTCTTGTCATGAGGATATCTCATGTCAGGACGTTTTTTTATCGGGACGTCTAATTTTCTGCGATAAAAAAGTGCATGAAAAGTAAAAAAAGTCTTGAAATTTTGAAAATAATCAGGTAGTATATGCTTAATCTATATTTTCAAGATAGATTCGGTTAATCAATCTATAAAGATTCTATAACCTGTGTGAGGGTTCAAAAAATTACCATTTGTAAAAAAACTGAAGAATAGAATTGAGGTGGAATGCATTGCAGCAAAAGGAAAGCTATGATGTACTGCGTCTGATCGAACATGGACAGATCTGCTATATTAGTTCTGAAAATGTACAGGGAAGAACACTTGCCAGATATTTGAAGTATCATCCGGTAATGGAGAAGAAGGAAATGTTCCTGTTGTTAAAGGCAATTGCAGAACAGCTGGAACTGATCCACAGATGCAGAGGGAATCCATGCTATCAGTATGTGAATCCATACAGTATTATTCTGGCGGAGGACGGCAGGGTTTATTTTCTGGATATGAAAGCCGAGACAAACATGAAACAGGTAGTATTTATGCAAAGGAGGGACATGCGGGAATATTTTCTCCCTCCGGAAGAGAATTATTATCAAAATGCCAGTAAAGAGCTGGACATATATGGATTGGGAAAGACATTTCAATATATTCTCGCTTCGTCAGAAACAGAACCGCATCTGAACCGGTGGGAAGAACACAGACTTCAGAGTATCATTTCAAAAACAATGGGAACAAAAGGGTCTTATTATCAAAGCGTTTCAGAAATTCAAAAACAAATCCCAAAATGGAAAGAAAAAGTTAATAAAGAAAGTTCGGGAGACAAAGGAAAACGCAGGTGGAAGATATATATCGCATTATTTTTCACAGTGGTGGTGGCAGGGTACATGTTGATACAGCAAAGAAAAAATGTACCTGACGGAATAATAAAGGAACAACAGAAAGCAACCAGTAATGCCAATACAGAATTACGCACAGACAGTCAGGAGAATGAGAAACGGGACGAAGAATATCTGGAACTGGCACTTGCGTATTTCTTAAATGTCGGGAATGTGGAGAAAAGCCGTATTTGTCTGAATGAACTGACCAATAAAGAACTTGCGGAGAATCTGAAAATGTTGATCGGCGCATATGAAAAACAGGAATGTCCGGAAGATGTAGGAAAATATAAAGAGAGTCTTGCATATCTGGAAAAGGTATGGAAAAAAAGGAGCAAGATATCCGAGGAGAAGCAAAAACAGGAAATCCAGTGCCTGATCAGAGGATATGGACTTCTGGATGACGAGGACAGTGTAGAAAAGGTATTAGAACTGGTAAAGAGGGGGATGCAGACGGATTATCTGAATGATTCGGTAAAAAAAGAAATGTTAGAATACCAGGCGGCCGCCTGTGAAAAAAAGAAGACGGAGGAGGAAGCGGCAAAGATATATACAGAGCTATTGGAGATGGAGCAGGAGGACGGAAACAGAGAAATGTTGTATAAAAAAATTGCACAATTATATGAAGCAGCAGGCAGGTGCGATATGGCAATGGATATCTGTATTCAGGGAATCGGAGAATTGAAGGAATCTCAGGAGCTAAAACTGATGCATATCCGATTCATGTGTGCAGATCCGTCCGTCAGCAGGGAAGAATGTTCCATGAAGATCAAAGAGTATGTAAGAGATGACGGACAACTGCCGGATCAGGAGGAATTTAAAAAGCTGCAGAAAGAATATGCGATCAAGATGGAAGGAGAAGAGGTATGGGTAGGAAGATAAAAAAAGCAATCACTGTTGTAATAGCAGGAATGATCATAGGCTCACAGTTTGCAGATATGTCAGCAGTTGGAAGCATTGTACAGGCAGAGGCTGGAGATCACAGAGAAGCAGAAAAAGAAACGGATCCGGAAGAAGACAAAGATGAGAATAAAAATCCGGAAGAAGACAAGGATCCGGAAGAAGACAAGGATCCGGAAGAAGACAAGGATGAGAATAAGGATCCGGATAAAGACTCTGAAAAAGAGGATAAAGATCCGGAAGAAGACTCTGAAAAAGAAGCGATAAAACCTTATCAGATTGTATATAACGAATCAGATGGGGAAAACGGATACTATATTCATCGTCCGGATGGAAGAATTACGCATATGAGCAAAAGAGGGACAACAAGATATCTCTTCAAAAATGGAAATAATGAACAGCAGGAAGGAATATTGGACAGACAAAATGAAAGCTTCCTGTTGAAACAATTGAATTTTACAGACGGCGGAAATGAATTGAAGATATGGATGGAAGATGAAAAAGGACACCGGGTAGAAAATTCAGAAAGTCAAAAAGAATTCTGGCTGGATAGCAGTAAACCTGTAGTACATTATGAAATAACAGGAGGTTCGGAGATATGGCACAAAGATGTTGCGGAAGTCCGGGTAGAATCTTCCGATGGGCTAAATGGAAGTCAGATTGCGGAAATTATCTGTAAAACAGGAGAAAAAGTAATTGGAAAAAGCAATAAAGAAACAGAAATATTTCGAATGGAAGAAGAATCGAAGAATGGTGAAGGAATTCCTGTAACTTTTATTGTAAAAGATATTGCAGGAAATAAGACGATAGTGACAGATAAGGTCTATATTGACAGGAATGTTCCGGAGGCAGCTATACAAGGAGTGCAGGATTATATGATCACCAGTAAACCGGTTAAAGTGAACTATCTGGCAGAAGAGGAAAATATATTTCAGGTTGTGCAGGCACATATTTCGAAGGAAGATATCACCGGAAGAAAAGAAGAAACAGAGATCACAGAGTGGCGGATAGGAAAGTCGGATGAGTCAGGAAAGATGAGAAAAGAAAGCAGTCAGACACTTACAGAAGACGGAATATATAAACTGAGAATAAATGCAGCTGATATGGCAGGACATGAAAATCAGGTGGAGCGACAGGTGATTATTGACAAAGAAAATCCGGTGATTGTTCATGTGGATGAACTTGATGGAAAATATTTAAAATACTTCCGATGGGATTATTCGGCCGGAGAATCGGTCAAAGATTTTACCAGTTATACGTACACCATGAAATTAGATGATACAGTATACCGTCCGGGAGAGAAGATCGAGAAAGAAGGCATGCATACACTGGTTGTGGAAGCGGTAGATTCTGCAGGCAATAAGAGTGATGCAAGGGCAAGGTTTACGATTGATCATACCCCGCCGGTGATCAGATTTGAAAATATCAGAGAAGGAGAAAGCTATGAAAAGGAAAGAAAATTTTATATCCGAACGGAAAATCCGGAAGATCAGATTGAATACATTAAGATTAATGGAGCGAAGCAAAAGAGTGAAAAGCAAAAGGGATTTTATGAATGTAAAGTAGATGAAGCAAAAGCATATGAAGTTGAAGTAAAGGCAAAAGATTTTGCGGGCAATGAACAGATCTCACGGATTGGATTTCAGATAGAGCAGGAAAAAACATTATTACAGAAGATAACAGAGCCTGTAAAGAAATATATTTTTTATGGAAATGAGAAAGCGGTAAAAAAAGAAGAGCAGTTAAAAGAAGAACAGATGAACAAAAGAAATGGTAAAAGTATATTGTGTTCAGGTATTATGCTCACAGGTATGTTAACGGGAATTGGCTTCTGGAAAAGAGAAAGATTGGGGAATATATTGAAAAAAATGCAGCCAGACAACAAAAACAAGTAGAATCTTTCCATAAAAGGGAGGATGCCGGGTAACCGCTTTCGCGATTCCCGGCATGTATTATGAAAAAGTTTATTCCAAATAGTATTTACATACTAGATAATGTCTTGTGTATTTCTTTGATGATTATAGTATAAAAAAGACCTATGAAGAAAGAATGTTAAAGTAGTGAAAGAATTTTGAAGGATAAATGAACAAATTGTGAACACGGGATTTTACAAAGATTTTGTTGGAAAACAGAGGAAAATAGATTATACTAATAGAAGTCAATTTTGAAGAAAGAGGAGAAAAGAAGAATGAAATATATTTCTTTTGCCATTCCGTGTTACAATTCACAGGACTATATGGCTCATGCGATAGAAAGTATTCTTCCGGGTGGAGAAGACGTTGAAATTATTATCGTAAATGACGGATCAAAAGACAGAACATCAGAGATTGCTCACGACTATATGGAAAAATATCCTACAATTGTTAAAGTAGTAGACAAGGAAAATGGTGGACACGGAGATGCTGTAAACTCCGGACTGACACATGCCACCGGTAAATATTTTAAGGTTGTAGACAGTGATGACTGGGTGGATGAAGATGCGCTTCATAAAATTCTGGAAGTGTTACGCCATATGGAAGAAGATGCAATGGAATTGGATATGTTGATTGCCAACTACGTATATGAGAAAGTTGGAGCAGCACACAAGAAAGTAATCCATTACCGTAATGTATTGCCTCAGGATGAGATTTTCCGCTGGGATGATATGGGACATTTTCATCTGGATCAGTATATTCTGATGCATTCAGTTATCTATCGCACCGATATGTTGAAATTAATCCAGCTTCATCTGCCGAAGCATACATTCTATGTGGACAATATTTATGTATATTATCCACTTCCACATGTGCGAAAGATTTACTATATGGATGTAGATTTTTACAGATATTTTATCGGACGCGAGGATCAGTCGGTTAATGAGAAAGTAATGATCAAAAGGCTGGATCAGCAGATATTTGTCACAAAGACAATGATTGATATGTATCAGTTGAAAAACATCGGAAGTAAGAAATTAAGACAGTATATGTTGAATTATCTGGCAATCATGATGACAGTTTCTTCTATTCTTTGTATCCGTTCCAAGAATAAAGAAAATCTGGAGAAGAAAAAGGAATTATGGCAGTATCTGAAGAAGAAAGATCTGCGCAGTTTTATAAAGATCCGCTATGGAATTCTCGGGCAGACTATGAATATTCCGGGAAAATCAGGACGTAAGATATCATCGCTGGCGTATACAGTTGCAAGACGTTTGATCGGGTTTAATTAATTTTCTATTTAATGCATTATGGTGGCTATCACCGATCGGAATAAACTTACAAGGTCCTATCCTGTGCTGACTCCAACATGGGGAAATTCTAAAGCAAAAAAGTTGACCTAAAAACGAGCTCACAAAAAATCCAAACTCGACATTCGTCTCAGACAGTGGATTTTTTGTGAGCAAACGGTCAACTTTTTTACTTAAGAATTACCAACCATGAGTCCGTATGCACAGGATAGGACCTTGGAAGTTTATTCCTGCGGTTTCGCATGCCATAATAATTAAATGGAGAACTAACCTTTTATTACGGTTCGGGGATTTGGCTTAGTGCATTAAATAGAAATCTACCCTAAAATAATTCTCAATAGTACTTTATCCAACATAATCGTCCGGTTCCAAGGATTGATGATGATACCCTGAATGTTATCAGCTGTAATAGCAGAATTAAATAACTGTTTCATATCGGTAAGAAATGTAGACATTACGCTTCCGGAACCTTTGAGTTCTTCATCGAAGCTGGTAAATGCCGCCCACCATTTGCGGCCATCATCGGTCTGGATTGCCTGTATCTGGAGGCCGGAGGCAGCGGAAGAGGGATCTACTGCAATGATCAGTTCGCCATGTTCATTCATGCGTCTGCGGATGACGGTCAGGACGTGAGCAAGCATTTCCTGAGATGGTTCCTGTTGAAGAGCTGCAATGGCAGATTCAATCTTGTTATTGCCCTGTAAAGTTTTATCGGTATGTGTATGGTCATTCATAATTGTGCAAAATCCTTTCTAGATAGATAATGGATACAGAGAACCTGTCAATGACAGCCTCGCTTGCATATTTTTGTATAAAAATATACGGACAGCAGGAGAGCCATCCGTATATTAATATAAAGTATTTCAGTTGGAAGAGCAAGCTAATTGAACTCCCATGGAGAAATATATTTATTTGGAGATGAAGCATATCCATTGTTATATTTCACTGTGACATATAAAGAGTCATCACCATCAACCAGTTTCACATAGCAGATATTATCTTTGTTGAATTTGTGTGTGATATCGATGGACTGATTTTTGTAATACAGGATGACGGAACCATCTTTTTCATATTCTATATCCGGAGCATTTAGTTCTTCCATAATTTCTTCTTGTGTAAGGCTGCGTTCGGAGCCATCCTGGTTAAATGCAATGCCGCCTCCGCCAAATTCTTTATTTTTTCCGTCTTTATCTGCATAAGTTCCGGTATAAGAACCGTCAGAATTGATTGTTAAAGTAGCAGTTGTCTGATCTCCGTGGATCCAGAGCTGGACTTTACGTTGAATTCCGCCAAGATCGGATGCGTAGGCTGTTCCGGTTCCGGCTGTTACGATCAGGCATGCGGCAACTGCGGCTGCTATTGTTTTTAATTTGTGCTTCCTATTTAAGATACTCATTTTGTCTACCTCCAGGGAAAAATTGACGGAGGCGGAAAGTGTATCAAAAGTCTGCTTGTATTTTTCTTTATTCGTCATCGTTCCATTCCTCCTTTAAGGTTTCTTTGAGAAGAGCACGTCCGCGGGAAAGCCGGGTCTTTACATTGCTGACAGAAAGATGCAGGATATCACTGATCTCTTGTGTTGTATAATCTTCATAGTAAAAGAGATGCAGGACAATTCGGTATTTTTCAGGAAGTTTCATTACTGTATCAAACAGAGTTTCTGATTCCGGTGTTTCGAAGGTTAATGTTTCCATATATTCTTCTAAGTTGCATTTATTTCTGTGCCAGAATGAGCGGGTGATATTCTTTGCTTTATTGATCGCAACCCGGATCAGCCAGGCACGGATATGTTCTTCTGTATCAAACTCTTTTTTATATGTGTGATACTGAATAAATGTATCCTGAACGACATCTTCTGCATCTTGTTGGTTCCTGCATATATTAAATGCAATCGCATACAGATGCTTTTGATATCGTTCGATTAAAACTTGTGTTGCTGGTTTCATGAGTACTCCTTTTTGGTGTTAGTGGGAAAACAGATATTCATTTCTTAAGGCCTTTCACTTATAATACAAATGAAAATATGGAAAGGTTACAAATGGAGGTAAGAATATATGTTTTAACTATATCTTACTATCGAGCATAAGCATTTTACATTTTAAAATATACGTTGTAAACTATATTATGAAAAAATAACTTCGAAATAAGAGGTGAAAGATAAAATGTATCTGGTATCGGTGTATTTTGATGATAAAAGTAATAAAATAATTTCTGATTATATCAATAAGATTGCACAAAAGACAGGAAATACTTTTATGACGGACAATCACGTTCCACCTCATCTGACGATAATGTCAGTAGAGGCAAGGGAGGAAGATAAATTGACAGAGGTGATGGGAAAGGTGGAGAGATATCTGACAAAAGGACAGATCCAGCTGGTCTCTGTCGGAGTGTTATTGCCATATGTATTGTATGTGACACCGGTCCTGAATCTGTATCTGGAAGATATGATCGAACAGGTACATGATATGGTAAAGAATATTCCGGAAGTCAGGATGAGCCGGTATTATCAGCCAATGCAGTGCCTTCCTCATATCACACTGGGAAAGAAGCTTTCAAAAGAGCAGATGCAGGAAGCATTTGCAGTTATGCAGGAACAATTCGTACCGATGGAAGTTACGGTATCGGAGATCGGGCTGGCGAAGACCAATCCACATCAGGATCTTATAAGAGTAGAATTAAATGATTGATTGCGGTGGAAAATAAAATGATTAACAGAGAAGATATGCTGGCACTGACCAGAAGAATGACAGTAAAGCGAACATCCATGACAAGAATTGCAGGAGGATATCTGGACCGGGATGGATATATAGACGGAACATTTAACACTGGATTTTTGAAATTGAGTCCGGATGAGAAAGAAAAAAATTTACAGATAGCAAAATCCATTCCATTTGCAGATACGAATAAAAATCTGAAAGAATATGCATTTTCCGATGAGAAGACGAAAGGCGACAGTATGTGGAAACTGTTAATGGGAATGCGTGCGTGCGGTCTGAAAAATGATGCACTGATGGAGACTTTTTATGAAATTGTTGGTGAACGATATCAGTCAGAGGGAGACTATGCCATTTTCGTATTTCATGACCGATACGATATTCCGGCAAAAGGAAAAGATCATGTCCGTCAGGGTGAATCTGAAGAAATGTTTGAATACTTAATCTGTGCTATCTGTCCGGTAAGTGGAGATTACGAACCGGGAGAACCGGAATGTGGATTCTTATTTCCGGCATATATGGACGGCGGGGCGGCCATGAATTATGTGGATGTATATCAGAAGAATCAGGAATATCCGCATACAGAGCTTTTGAAATTACTTGGAGTATGATGAGATAGAGAAAATTTCTTATAAAGGTGTTTAATGGTTTCAAATTCATCTGGGATATCTTATAATATAAATGATTGAGTTTAGAGGAAAAGGTAGGAATATACAATGCATACAATGAAAAAATTCATTCGGTATTATGCCCCGTATAAGGCGGTATTCTTTCTGGATCTGATCTGTGCGGCAGTCATAAGTCTGGTGGATCTCGCATTTCCACAGATTTTACGTACGCTTACGAAGACGTTGTTTACAGAATCAGCAGATCACATACTGCATGCCTTGCTTCCGATTGGGGCAGGATTGCTTGTAATTTATATATTACAGGCGCTTTGTAAATATTATGTAAGCTATCAGGGACATATGATGGGAGCCAATATGGAACGTGATATGAGGCAGCAGCTTTTTGATCACTATGAAAAACTGTCATTCTCATATTATGACCAGAATAATTCGGGGCAGATGATGAGTAAGCTGGTATCGGATCTTTTCGATATCTCGGAGTTTGCACATCATGGACCGGAGAACTTATTTATTTCACTGATCAAGATTATCGGTTCGTTCATATTCCTGTTTCTGATCAACTGGAGACTGGCAATACCGCTTCTGGTTCTGGTAGTGTTCATGTTGTTCTTCTCGTACGGGCAGAATAAGAAGATGCAGGCGACATTCATGGACAACCGGCGTAAGATCGGGGATGTTAATTCGAGTCTTCAGGATACACTGGCCGGGATCCGTGTTGTACAGTCCTTTGCAAATGAAGAGATTGAACGGGAGAAGTTCCGAAAAAGCAACCAGGGATTTCTGCGTTCCAAGGATGCCAATTATAAATGTATGGGAAGCTTTATGAGCGGCAACCTGTTTTTTCAGGGGATGATGTATCTGGTAACGCTGGTATTCGGAGGATGGCTGATCGCACATGGGAAGATGGAGGCAGCGGATCTTGCGATGTACGCACTCTATATTGGGATCTTTATCAGCCCGATACAGATTCTAGTCGAGCTTACTGAGATGATGCAGAAAGGACTGTCCGGATTCCGCAGATTTCTGGATGTGGTAGAGACCGAGCCGGAGATCGTGAATGCACTGGACGCAGAATCAATAGATGAAGTAAACGGACACATTTCTTATGAAAATGTATCGTTTCATTATAGCGACGATGATACACCGGTGCTTTCTAATGTTACATTCGACATTCCGGCAGGAAAATCCGTGGCTTTAGTCGGACCTTCGGGAAGTGGTAAGACGACGATCTGCTCTCTGCTTCCGAGATTCTATGATGTAACAGGCGGACGTGTTACGATTGACGGAAAAGATGTCCGGGATCTGACACTGGAAAGTCTGCGTAATCAGATCGGACTGGTACAGCAGGATGTGTATCTGTTCTGTGGAAGTATTAAAGAGAATATCGCATATGGGAAGCCGGGAGCATCTATGGAAGAGATTGAAGACGCAGCAAGGAAAGCGAACATTCATGATTTTATTATGGAACTGCCGGACGGATATGATACATTTGTTGGTGAACGTGGAACAAGACTTTCCGGCGGACAGAAACAGAGAATCTCGATTGCAAGAGTATTTCTTAAGAATCCGTCAATCCTGATTCTAGATGAGGCGACAAGTGCACTGGATAATGAGAGCGAACGCTGGATCCAGAAGAGTCTGGAAGAGCTTGCAAAGAACCGGACAACGATTACGATCGCGCATCGATTATCAACAATCCGCAATGCGGATGAGATCCTTGTAGTGGCAGATAATGGAATCGCAGAGCGTGGAACACATGAAGAACTGTTAAAACAGGGCGGAATCTATGCGCATTATAATGAGATGGGATAGGCAGAAGATAAGAAAAACGGAAGCTGTTCTGTGAGTAGAAACATAAAAATTATCAATAAAGAAATTTGCAAAAGAAAAAGATTGTCGTGAAAAGAATATATGATATAATTTACAAAGATATCAGCGGCAGAAAAGACAGTGCAAAACTGTAAAGGAACAGTAGAAATGATTGATATCAGTGAATAAAAACGGCCACAGAATAAGGCGGCAAATCATAAGAAACAGAGGTAGAATTATGGGAAAAATCAGAATTGGTATCGTTGGATACGGTAACATCGGACGCGGAGTAGAGCAGTCTATCAAGCGTAATGATGATATGGAATTAAAAGCAGTATTTACAAGAAGAGATCCTGCAAGTGTAAAGATCCAGACAGAAGGGGCAGAAGTAAAGCACTTTGATGATATGGAAGCTATGAAAGATGAGATCGATGTAATGATCCTCTGCGGCGGATCAGCAACAGACCTTCCGGTAATCGGACCGAAGGTAGCAGCATCATTCAATACCATTGACAGCTTTGATACACATGCTAAGATCCCTGAGTATTTTGCAAATGTAGATAAAGCAGCAAAAGAAGGAAAGAATGTAAGTATTATCTCAGTAGGCTGGGATCCGGGAATGTTCTCTCTGAATCGTCTGTATGCAGAGTCTATCCTGGTACAGGGAAGCACTTATACATTCTGGGGAAAAGGGGTCAGCCAGGGACACTCTGATGCAATCCGCCGTATCGAAGGTGTGAAGAACGGAATCCAGTATACGGTACCGATCGAAGCAGCGGTTGACCAGGTAAGAAGCGGAAGCGAACCGGAGTTGACAACAAGACAGAAACATTTAAGAGAGTGTTATGTAGTAGCAGAAGAAGGAGCAGATAAAGCAGCCATTGAAGAGGCAATCAAGACAATGCCGAACTACTTTGATGAATATGATACAACGGTAACATTTATCACAGAAGAAGAATTAAAAGAAAACCACAGCAAGATGCCTCACGGTGGATTCGTGATCCGTACCGGTGAGACAGGATGCGAAGGCAACAAGCATGTGATCGAATATTCTCTGAAACTGGATTCCAACCCGGAATTCACAGGAAGTGTTCTGGTGGCTTATGCACGTGCAGCACACAGACTTTCACAGAAAGGTGAATCAGGAGCAAGAAGCGTATTTGATATCGCACCGGCTATGTTGTCTCAGATGACACCGGAAGAGTTAAGAGCACATATGCTGTAATACCAACAGGGACAGGAAAAATGGTTTTTTTCCTGTCCCTGTTGGCTTTAAGAAGAGCGTAAATAAATTCTATAAAATGAAAGATTTTACGTACAATACCGGAACGTATGATCCGTCAAAATTCTAGCAAATATAAGTCCCAGCGGCAACATCACAATAATCATAATCGCAGAAGTAAACCATGAAACCGCATCCGTCAGGGACATAATCCCGAAATTATAAATCGCACGGTACAGGTAAAGTCCTGGAACCATGATCACGATAGAAGGCACGGTAAGCGAGATTCTTGGATATCCATTACTCTTTTTAATAAAAGAAGCAAGCAATCCGGCAATCAGAGCCCCGATAAATGCGGCGGCGGCCGGAGGCATATGTGTGAAATCAACAAGTTCAAGCCGGAGTGTATTGGCAATGGCACCAATAAATGCAGCCGTTGCCGCCATCGAATGAGAACTGTTAAACATGATCGAGAAACCGAATACTCCGCAAAAGCTTGCAATCACACGGAAAATCAGACGGGCAGCGGCACTTAGATGCAGTGCCGTAAAATCGGCCGGTTCCAGATGCAGAAGTAAAGCCATGATCCATGCAAATAAAGTGGCAACCATAACGATAATGATTGCATAAGTAAGCCGCTCCAGTCCCGAACGCAGATCCAGCTTTGCAAGGTCGATCCCGCTTGTGATAAATGGAAATCCCGGGATGATGAACAGCATCGAGCAGATATAACCAGCTTCATGAAATTCCGGAATGTGAAAGACAAGTTCCGCAAGTTTCAGAAAGACTGCATAGGTAAAACATGCTGCTGAAACAGAGACTGCTATATTCAAAAACAGTGTGTAATGGTGTTTGATCAGTTTCGTACGGATCAGATTACCAATCCCGGCGGCAATAAAAGCAAGAGCCATCTCAACCGGTCCGCCTCCGAGTAAAAAAGTAAAACCGCAACAGGCAAGAGCTGCGGCAAGCCCCAGCTTTGCAGGTGAATAAAGAGCATGGATTTCTTCAATTTCATCCAGTCGTTTATGGATATCTTCACCGGTCATATGTGCTTCTTCTTCCGGAAAATGATCTACAAACTGTTCCATGCGGTAAAGCTTGGAGGTATTCACTCCCGTATTGGCAATACTCAACGACTGGGAAATACAATCGTTTCCATCAAAACAGTTAAATACAATGGACATCAATCCCACGTCTACCGTACAGGTTACACCAAGCTCTTTGGAAAGCCGGTTCATGGAAGTCCGTACACGCCATGCGCCGGTTCCACAGGAGAGCATGATTAACCCAACACGGCCGATGACAGAAGCTTTCTCGATCAGTCCGGCTTCTGCAATCAACACATTACTGTCATCATTGGCGTAGTCATGCCATGGAATCTCCATATGATTTTTTTCCATAATATCAATAAAGTCAGAATTAGTTGTCTGCATAAATGATCGCCTCTGCTTTGGAAACGTGGCGTTCCAGATTTTTTAAGAAATGTGAATTCGGAAGGAAAACTCCGATCTCATCATAACGGGTATTATCTTCAACAAGAGAATCCTGTCCATAGAATACATAGGACATAGGAAGCTCTTTCTGAAGTTTTATGACAATATCCAAAATAGCAGAATAAGCTTCTGCTTCGGTTTCTTTTAATTTTACGGTATCCGGTAATTCACGGATCAACAGTACACCATTATTCTTTTCCAAAATGTTTTGTTCCGGTTCCATATCGTCAGATGTATAAGAATGGCTGTAGCGGTATGCCTGTGCCAGAAAAATATTCTTTGGAGCTCCGAGATCTGTATATATCTCATGGAAATGACGGTATTCCCGTTCATGAATCGATCTCTTATATTCAGGAAGTAACATTCCGTTTTCATCTGTCATGATCATCGGATTCTGTTTTCCGTCCGCATTGAACCGATAGGGAATCAGGAATGCATTTCTTAAAAGATCAAAGACTGTATTCTGACAGATAGCCATCAGAAACGCAGATAAATCCCGATTGCGATAAGAATTAAAAAGAGCCTGTGCGAATTCTGTAGATGACGGAGAATCGGGAAGGTCTACCCCATCGTTACTGAATAAATAACTGCAGAATGTTTCCATCAGTTTTTCACATGCCCATTTATCTTCGGATATTTTCTTAAATAAGATTTCTGATTTTTCTTCTCTGGGAAAAAGTGTTTTTTCCTCCATAATAAAGCGCTTCCTTTCATATTTTCATCCAAATAAATTATACAACTGTGATAAAAATAAGTGAAAACTATAATTGATATAATGGATATATGATTATGGTATGCCGGAGAAGTTATCGGTGGCAGCTTCTGTAGATAGTCGGTTGATGATTTGAAAGGGATATTTGATATAGTTTAAAACTATGACAAATACACATTTTTTTGTATTATACAAGTTTATCAAAACAAATTATAATAAATCCATCGATCGAGAACATCATCAAGAATATGAAAAATATAAAAGAAAGCCATCAGGGACAACAAAAAAGACAGAAAACCTAAGTCCCTGCCGGCAAGGAGGAAATAATCATGAACACACCATTTCGTTACGACTTTGTAGGAAGTTTTTTACGCCCACAGAAATTAAAAGACGCAAGAAAGAATTTCGAAGAAGGGACAATCTCACAGGAAAAACTGACCGCAGTAGAAGATGAATGCATCCTGGAACTGGTGGCAAAGATTAAGGAACTTGGATATCATGTGATCACGGACGGAGAATTCAGAAGATCGACATGGCATCTGGATTTCATGTGGGGATTTGAAGGTATCGAGCATCAGAAGACAGTAGAGGGGAATACAACATTTGACGCAGAAGCTGCAATGATTGATGATACATACATGACGGGAAAGATTTCAGTAAAGAATCATCCTTTCTTAGAGCATTTCAAATTCATCAAAGCATTAGAAGATGAAAATACTGTCGCAAAACAGACCATCCCGTCACCGGGACAGTTCTATGCATACTTTACCGGGGCACAGCTTCTGAATACAACATTAGAAATCTATGGATCGGAAGAAGCATTTGCCGAGGATGTGATCAAGGCATACGGTGAATTCGTGCAGGAGATCTATGCAGCAGGCTGCCGTAACCTTCAGTTTGATGACTGCGTATGGGGCGGAATGGTAGATGCAAAGATGGCAGTTGCATTGACCGGAAGAACAGGACAGAGACTGGAAGATTACAAGAAACTCCTTCTGGAACTGAATAACCAGGTAGTAGCACAGGCACCGGAAGATCTGGTGATCAATACACATGTATGCCGTGGAAATTATCATTCTACATTCTTCAGTTCCGGAGCATATGATTCCGTAGCGGATTTGTTATTCGGAGAAGAAAATGTAAATGCATATTATCTGGAATATGACGACAAGAGATCCGGCGGATTTGCACCACTTGCAAAGGTATCCGGCGATAAGAAGGTCGTACTTGGACTTATAACAACCAAGACACCGGAACTGGAAGACAAAGAAAAAGTAATCGCAAGAATCCACGAAGCAGCAAAATATGTTCCGCTTGACCGCTTATACTTAAGCCCGCAGTGCGGATTTGCATCCTGCGAGATCGGTAATAAGCTGACAGAAGAAGAACAGTGGGCAAAGCTTAAGCTTGTAAAAGAGATTGCCGACGAAGTCTGGTCAGACAGATAAGCCAGAACAGATTGGCCATAAGCCAGCCGATACTGGTAGCAATGGCAGGGGCTGCCAGCCCGAAATGAGGGAAGAAGAACCAGGTTAAGATTACGCGAAGTGCAATCTGGAGCGTACTTCCGGCTAACGTCAGAACCATTTTCCAAAGTCCGTTATAAGTACCGGTGAAGGTTCCGCCGGTATAACACAAAGGATAGAAAAATGATATAAGTTGCAGGTATATGATGCCGCTTTTTGCCATGACAGGGTGAGAAGCGGCATTTCCTAACATTGCTTTTACGGTAACGGGTGCACCGAAGTACAGGGTTACAGCGCAGATCGTACCTTGTACAAGCATTATTGCCGGAGGGACACAAGCTGGCAAAAAGAAAGACATTTTCGGCAAAATTTGCAGAGACGGAAGCCTATATTGCAACATGTCCAGGATTAGATATTGGTGGAACACGTTATCTGGATAAGCATGGGATTAAGCCGAATGTACAGTTTTCGACAATGGATATTCAGGCAACATATGCGATGGCGGCAGCGGGAATGGGTGTGAGCATTACGAATCAGATCAACAGTCTGCCGGATTATGAGGGCGTATGCCACCGGAAACTTGTACCAGCAGAGCTGATCGAAATCGGGCTTGCATGGGAGAAGAGTCTGTCACCGGTGGCAGGAAAATTTCTGAAATTTATCAGAACAGAAGGTCTGATGCCATAAACGTACAATTCGTTATGGAGGCAATAAAAATCGTTCTATCATCTGGAAGTATGATATACTGATAACAAGACCTGCAAAAAAGATGGAGGTGGACTACATGGATGTTGCAACGATGGTAGCGATTAATAACCTGAATATGGTTACGGTGATGGCAGTACAGGCGGCAAATAATGTAATCACGATCGTAAATGGAGAAAGGATGGAAGAAGATATGGATGGTTCAATGTTAGATCAGTATATGGGAAAAGATTGTACGGTAAGTCTGTTCAACGAAGTAGGAGCAATCAAAGGAAAGCTCATGGACGCAGATATACAGTGGGTAAAGGTTGATACCAAGAAGGGAACACAGCTGATTAACAGAAATATGGTACGGAATATTACTTTTGATAATAAATAGAATGAATAAAAATAGTTGTTTCGAAAAAAGTCAGAAATCAGAAAAAATGAGTTGACATTTCGTGCAGGTGTTTCTATACTTAAACATGTAGATAAAACACGGGGAGCTTGTGTACAGGCTGAGAGGAAGTTAAGAACTTCGACCCATATACCTGATTTGGATAATGCCAACGTAGGAATGTATAACGTAGATTTTAGGAGAGATGCATTTAGTTGGTATCTCTCTTTTTTGTTGCTATGTGACGTAAATCAGGAACAATAGAATATCGGATAAGTTGAGAGTGAACGAGAGTTCACGAAGGGGTGCACCACCACGGGTGTATTTACTTCGTGAACTCTTTTTTATCTGACAAGTACTTTTGAAAGTATGATCCGGGAAAGGAGAACGCATGATTATCGTAAATGGAAAAGAAATCAATCTGACAGAGAATACGACTGTTGCAGAATATCTGGAACAGAATCAGTATCAGGTAAAAAGAATCGCTGTAGAGTTAAATGGAGATATTCTTCCGAAATACAGCTATTCCGATACCATGTTAAAAGACGGCGACCGTCTGGAAGTTGTGACATTCGTGGGAGGAGGCTAACATTCATGGAAGAAACCGGATTAGAAAATATGACGGAGAATACAGAGAAAGAAAAAGTACTTAGTAAAGAAGAGATTGTGGCAGCATTAAATGAGAGACATTCTCCGGAGAAACAGAAACTTCTGTCAGCGGGGAGGGTTGCAATCGCCGGGCTTGGCGGATTGGGATCAAACGTGGCATATGCACTTGCAAGAATCGGAGTCGGCCATCTGCATTTGATTGATTTTGATGTGGTGGATATCACGAATCTGAACCGGCAGCAGTATTTTATGGAGCATATCGGGATGTATAAGACAGATGCGCTGAAATCATTATTGTTAAAGATCAATCCATATCTGGATATCGATACAGATTGCGTAAAAGTCACAGAAGAAAATCTTACGAAATTATTTTGTGACGAACCGATTGTGTGTGAAGCATTCGATAATCCAGAAGCGAAAGCAATGCTGGTAAATGGAATACTGGAACATTTTCCGGAAAAGAAACTGGTATCGGCAACCGGTATGGCAGGATACGGAAGCAGTAATACGATTCGCACACAGAAGTTAATGAAGAACTTTTACCTGTGCGGAGACCGCGAGACGGCACCAACGTATGGAAATGGCCTGATGGCACCGAGAGTGGCCATCTGTGCAGCGCATGAAGCAAATATGATCACACGTCTGATTCTTGGGGAAGAAGATGTGTAAAAAACATATAGAAAAGACAAATAATAAGAAAGAAGGATTGGATTATGGACAACACAGAAATAAAGAAAGCGGATACATTTACCCTTGGAGGGAAAGAATTTACGTCCCGTTTTATACTTGGTTCAGGAAAATTTTCACTGGATCTGGTGAAAGCATGTGTGGAAAAAGCAGGGGCACAGATTATCACACTGGCACTCCGTCGTGCAAATGAAGGCGGTCTGGCAAATATTCTGGATTATATTCCGGAAGATGTGACACTTCTTCCGAATACATCAGGAGCCAGAAATGCAGAAGAAGCGGTACGTATTGCCAGACTTTCCAGAGAAGTCGGATGTGGCAATTTCGTCAAAGTGGAAGTGGTAAGAGATTCGAAATATCTCCTTCCGGATAATTATGAGACGATCAAAGCTACAGAAATTCTTGCAAAAGAAGGATTCGTGGTTATGCCGTACATGTATCCAGATCTGAATGCTGCAAGAGATCTTGCAAATGCCGGTGCAGCATGTATCATGCCGCTTGGCGCACCGATCGGATCAAATAAAGGGCTTAGCACAAAAGACTTTATTCAGATCCTGATCGATGAGATCGATCTGCCAATCATCGTAGATGCCGGAATCGGACGTCCGTCCCAGGCATGCGAGGCAATGGAGATGGGAGCAGCCGCAGTTATGGCAAATACAGCAATTGCGACTGCGGGAGATGTACCGGCGATGGCGGAAGCATTTAAGAAAGCAATCGAAGCGGGCAGAAGTGCGTACCTTTCCGGACTTGGAAGAACGATTGAGCGTGGTGCAAGTGCATCTTCACCGCTGACTGGATTTCTGCAGGATTAGGAGGCACGACAAATGGGAACAAATCATGAAGATACACATATTAATGAAAGTATTTTAAGCGAGGAGATTCTGGAAGACCAGAAGAAGAACCGGATCGATCACATGACCTATCTTCCAGGCATGGAGGATATCGGATCAGAAATACTCGACCAGGTCGTGGCAGCCATGGAGGCTTATGATTATAATACATATACAGCAGAAGATGTAAAACGTGCACTGGCACATGCAGAGCGCACACCGGAAGATTTTCAGGCGTTATTGTCACCGGCAGCACTGCCATTTCTGGAGGAAATAGCGCAGGCAGCGCAGATCGAGACGAGAAAACATTTTGGTAACAGTGTCTATATGTTCACACCAATCTATATCGCAAATTATTGCGAGAACTATTGCATTTACTGTGGTTTTAATTGCCATAACAAAATCAACCGTGCACAGTTAAATGCGGAAGAGATCGAAAAAGAGATGGCGGCGATCGCTGAGACAGGTCTGCAGGAAATCCTGATTCTGACAGGAGAAAGCCGTAACAAATCTACAGTAGAATACATCGGTGAAGCATGTAAGATCGCCAGAAAATATTTTAAAGTTATTGGTCTGGAGGTTTATCCGGTAAATTCAGACGAATACGCATATCTGCATGAATGTGGGGCAGATTATGTAACGGTATTCCAGGAGACATACAATTCGGATAAATATGAGACACTTCATCTTGCGGGACATAAGAGAATCTATCCATATCGTGTCAATGCACAGGAAAGAGCATTGAAAGGCGGCATGCGCGGAGTCGGATTCGGTGCACTTCTGGGGTTGGATGATTTCAGAAAAGATGCATTTGCGACCGGATATCATGCTTACTTATTACAGAGAAAATATCCACATGCAGAGATCGCATTTTCCTGTCCGAGACTTCGTCCGATCATCAATAATGACCGGATCAATCCGATGGATGTGCATGAGCCGCAGCTTCTGCAGGTAGTGTGTGCATACCGCCTGTTTATGCCATTTGCAAGCATCACGGTTTCGACACGAGAGTGTGAAAGAGTCCGCGATAATCTGGTAAGTATTGCAGCAACGAAGATATCTGCTGGTGTAAGTACCGGTATCGGAAGTCATGTAGAAGATATCGAAGACAAGGGTGACGATCAGTTTGAAATCTCGGATGGACGTTCGGTGGATGAGGTCTATCAGGCACTTCTGAAACACAATCTTCAACCGGTGATGAGTGATTATATCTATGTGTAACAGGGAGCATCTTGTGTTAAAAACATGCCGAATACAGCTGAAAGGAGTTGTCAGTGATAAAATCTGTAAACAATCAGGACTTTAAAATCATTGCAGTCAGCAATCGGAAATTATGCAACCGCCCGTTTTTAGAGCAGATAGAAAGAGTCTGCAAGATACATCCGGAAGCTGTGATCTTAAGAGAAAAAGATCTGACAGAAGAGGAATATGGGACATTGGCAAAAGAAGTAATGAATATTTGCAGCCGTTATCAGGTGTCTTGTATTCTTCATAATTTCTGGAAGACTGCACTAGAACTGGGATGTACATCTGTACATCTGCCACTTCCGATTTTGCAAAAAATAACTGATGAAGAAAAGAAAAAATTTACAAAGATTGGAATTTCTATACATTCTGTAGAAGAAGCGAAAGAAGCAGAGCAATTGGGAGCTTCCTATCTTACGGCAGGGCATATCTATGCGACAGATTGTAAGAGGGGATTACCGCCAAGAGGATTGGGATTCTTAAAAGAAGTTTGCCGGGAAGTCAGCATTCCGGTATATGGAATCGGCGGAATAAAGTTCGATGAAGAACAGTGGAATGATATGGAAAAATGTGGAGCAATTGGTGGATGTATTATGTCCGGGATGATGGAAATATAGTAATCGAAATAAAACAGCTCATTTTTAAAAGAGCAGGAAAGCCTTCTGAGTCGGTACTCGGAAGGCTTTTGCTTTGCACTGGCATATAAGTGCATATCAGATAGTACTTTACAAAATTATTTCTAAGTGTTATATTAATACAAAAATGAATAGTTCAAAATTGAAATAAAAGGAGAGCTACATATATGAACACAGGAATCGAATTTGCAGAAAAGCTGTCAAAGGCATACAGTGAGACCTGCAAACCGTTATGTCATGAACTGAATATTCCACAGACCGCATTTGACATCTTACTTTTCCTGGCGAACAACCCAGAATACAAAACTGCCAGAGACATCGTAGAAATACGAAAAATTAAAGCCAATCTTGTATCGGTAAATGTGGATAAACTTGTGAATGAAGGCTATCTGGAGCGGAAAAGTGTAGAAGGTGACCGAAGAAAAGTCAATCTGATCTGTACAGAAAAGTCAAAAGAGATTATCCAAGAAGGACAGAAACTTCAGCAGTCGTTCGTTGAAAAACTATTTGAAGGAATGGATGAAGATACAAGAAAAGCTCTTCAAAAAGGAATGGCGCATATGGAAGCGAATATAGAGAAGATGTTGGAGGAAAAGAACTAGATGAATACAATATTAATGATTATCGTAACATTTTTCGCGGGGATGGGAGCCGGACTCGGAACCGGATTTGCAGGAATGAGTGCGGCGGCAGTGATCAGTCCGATGCTGATCACATTTCTTGGAATGGATCCATATATGGCAGTCGGAATTGCACTTTCATCAGATGTACTTGCAAGCGCAGTATCTGCCTATACATATGGAAAGAATAAGAATCTGGATGTGAAGAATGGTCTGATCATGATGGTCAGCGTACTTACCTTTACCGTTGTGGGAAGTTATGTGTCCAGTCTGGTACCATCTACAACGATGGGAAATTTCTCGGTATTTATGACATTCTTGCTCGGCATTAAGTTCATCGTAAAACCTGTCATGACAACAAAAGAAGCCATGGAAAAAGTATCGCCGAAGAAACGTGCGGTGCAGTCGTTAATCTGTGGTGTCATGATCGGATTAATCTGTGGATTTATCGGTGCCGGAGGCGGTATGATGATGCTTTTGATCCTGACCTCTGTCCTGGGCTATGAGCTTAAGACGGCGGTCGGAACGAGTGTGTTCATCATGACATTTACTGCCTTTACCGGTGCAGTTTCGCATTTTGCAATCGGGGGAATGCCGAATATAGCGGTGTGGATCTTATGTATTGTGTTCACACTGTTGTGGGCAAGGATTGCGGCAGTATTTGCGAATAAGGCAACACCGAAGACATTGAACCGGGCGACGGGTGTGATATTAGTGGTTCTTGGGATTGTGGTTATGGCGTTTTCTATTTTAAATTAATAGAGAGCAGGAAGAAATTAATATTATAGGAGAGAATAAAAGGTATTAATAGAAAAATAATATGATGTTTTGTTTATTATGCATTCTACAGGGACTGCCGGTGGCAGGTCCTGCAGAAAGAAAAACATTGCTTATGATTCTTTAATATTTCCTTTTTCTATATTTTCTTTGAGTATTTGGTCTGTTACTTTATATAAAGTCTCAGATCCCAGCTGCGTTTTCCGTTGTCTTCCGTATACCTGTTCGGAAGTAACCTGATGCTCACGCCAGTCGCCACCGCCGTTACTGTTATTGAGAAGCAATGGCTGCAGGTTATCCAGGGAATGTGCAAATTTGGATTCCGGTGTCTGGTAATTTTCGAATTCATCAAAGAGTGCAGTCAGTTCTTTTTTCTGATCTTCTGGTAACAGTGAGAAAATCCGTTCTTTGGCAGCATCTTCACGTGCTTTCTGCGTCTTTAATCCTTCTGTATCGTAGGCATAAGTATCTCCGGCGTCAATTTCCACAATGTCATGGATCAGGCACATGATCATAACTTTTGCGATATCGACGGGTTCATTGGCATAATCTTTTAACAGGTATGCCATGATTGCCATATGCCAGGCATGCTCTGCATCATTTTCACGTCTTCCGTGTCCGGAAAGGTGGGTTTGTCTTAATATATTCTTTTCTTTATCAATTTCGAGAATGAAATCAAGTTGTTGTTTTAATCTTTCCTCCATGATAATTCCTCCTTGTGCGTTCAGTACGAATAAACTATAAGATAGTATAACATAAAAGAAAGCATAATGAAAAGCAAAAACATAGAAAACATAGAAAACATATTGATTTAATAGGAAAATGGTGTTAAACTCCAGTTATTAAAAGATAAAAGCTCAGAAGGCAGGTGCAGGAAGTAATGAAACAGATATTATGCTTTGGGGATTCGAATACGTGGGGATTAGATGGAGAGACCGGAAAGCGTTTTCCGTGGGAAGAACGATGGACCGGAATCTTACAGGAAAAACTGGCGGACCGGGATATTAGAATTGTTGAGGAAGGTCTGTGTGGAAGAACGACCATATTTGAAGATCCGCTTCGCCTGGGAAGACGGGGAACAGAATTGCTTCCGACATTATTGGAGACGCACACGCCGGATGCAGTCGTATTAATGCTTGGAACGAATGACTGCAAAACCATATTCGGAGCGTCAGCAGAAATCATCGGAAAAGGAATTGCCAGGCTACTTGAACAGATTAATCAGTATGCAGATAAGATGAAGGTTCTTGTGATATCTCCGATCTATCTGGGAAAAAAGGTATGGCAGGACGGATATGATCAGGAATTTTCGCCAGAATCCGTAGAAGTATCAAAGAAATTAGAACTGGTATATGAAAAAGTGGCCGGAAAGTATGGCAAACGATTCATGCGGGCAGCAGATTATGCGAGTCCGTCGGAAGCAGATCAGGAGCATATGGATGGACAGAGTCATAAGATTCTTGCAGATGCGATTTATAGAAAATTAGAAGCAGAGATTTTATAGAAAAGATAAAAATCCGTTGTCAGTCAATGGTATGTCCTGTTTTACTGGAGTTCCGGTAAAGGGAACATATCAGGATAAGACAACGGATTTTCTGCTATCTTTTGGATGTAACTTCTGCAACGGATTTCCCGGTGATTAATTCCATTACCGTACTTTTGGCATCGATAGCGGTAAACACTCCTGCAAGAATGAAAATGGCCCCGAGATATCCCATCTCCGTGAGCTTCTCATGCAAGAAGATGAAGGAAAAAATCGCTGCAAAGATCGGTTCCAGGGAGAACAGGAATCCGGTATTCTCCGGTGTTGTATATTGCTGCACAACAGTTTGTACAACGAATCCGTAAGCTGAGGACAAGAGAGCAAGTCCAAGAACGGAGATCCAGTCCAACGCGGTGCTCGGAAATATCGGGGATCCGAACACCAGCAGACCGATTATGGAATAAAGACAGGTAAAGCCCTGCTGGTAGACTCCGAGTGCAAGTGGATCTACCTGTCTGGTAAAATAGCTGTTTAATACAATATTGATTGAATAACTGAAAGCCGAAAGCATACAAAGCAACGTTCCGGGCTTGACAGCAAATATATCACCGCCGTTGATCAGTACCATTCCGATTAATACGATAATGATTCCAAGCCTGACATGATGCTCCGGAAGTCTCCGGGAAATAACTGCATGAATGACCGGAACAAGCACAACGGTGGTGCTGAGGATGAATCCACTCTGAGAAGCAGTGATTGTATTTAATCCGTAAAGGATTGGCGTAAGGTTTGTAAAAAGCAGAAAGCCGGTGATGGCACTGTAGAGTAAAAGTCTTTTATTAACTTTCAGTAACCTTTTGAAAAATATAAGTACCAGAATCAGAAATGCGATTCCTGTACGCAGAGCCATCAGCATCAGAGGGGAAAGTCCCTCAATTCCAAGTTTCATAAATATATAAGAAGTTCCCCATGCCATAGAGCAGGTTGTAAGAATCAGATTGGCTTTTTTTGTCGACATAATCGGCGATTCCTCCTATGTAATAGTTTTCTTGTTTTTTATTATATAGTAGAATAGAATATAAGTAAAATTCATATTTATCATGATGAGAATAAGAAAACAAAATATTTTGAAAAATAATCAAAAAAGACATAAGGAGAATGTAGAATCATGAGATATTCAAAATATACAATTTTCTTAAAAGTAGTGGAATTAGAGAGCTTTTCAAAAACAGCAGATTTTTATAAATACTCTCAGTCAGCAGTCACACAGATTGTGAAGTCTCTGGAAACGGAACTTCAGATGACATTATTAAAACGAAGTCACGCAGGAGTGTGTCTGACTTCAGACGGAGAACAGCTCATCCCCTATATATGGGAACTGGCAATGGCAGAAGAAAGAATGTGGGAAAAAGCCGGAGAAATCACAGGAATGGACCGGGGACTGATCCGGATCGGGGTATTCAGCAGTATTGCGTGTCACTATCTGCCGGGGGTGATGAAAGAATTCCGAAAATTATATCCGGGAATTGATTTTGAACTGCATACGGGAGATTATTCCAAAATCGAGCAGTGGATTGCTGAGGGGCTGGTAGATTTCGGATTCCTGATCCGGCCGGTGCGGACGGACTATGATACCATTGACATTATGACGGATGAAATGCTGGCCGTTCTTCCAGAAAAGCATCCAATGACAGAAAAAACAGAGATTCCATTAAAAGCATTTGAGGATGAGTCAGTTGTACTGCTTCAGGAAGGCGGCAAGCAGGAAATCGAAGAACATTTCAAAAAGAATAAGATCGCACCGCACATTTCTTATTATTCCGGGGACGATTATGCAGTGATGTCTATGGTGGAAAACGAGCTGGGAATCGGGATACTGTCGGAACTGGTGATGAAAAGATGCGATTATCATATCGTAACAAGAAGTCTGAAACCGGAGCTGCACCGGGAGATTGTGATCGCGGTAAAGAATGAGAAGAATGCTTCGGTAGCGGTGAAGAAATTCCTGCAGTTTGTAAGAAAAAGGGAAAATCCTTGATTCGTGTATTTTTAAGTAATAAAATATGGAGAAGTGGATAGTGTATATCTATAAATAACAACATTTCAGAAAGGGAGCCTTAGAAATTGCTGGAAAAATTAAGAGAACTTGGAATCAGAGATGAGCTGATCCGTGAGATAACAGAATATAGGGAAACATACCCGGTAGAACAAGAATATGGTTCAAGAATTCCGAAACTGGAACAATTTTACTATGGAAAAGAAGTCTGGGAGCAGGCAATTACCGCAATTTTGTGTGGAGAGAATATTCTGTTGGCAGGTCCGAAAGCAACGGGAAAGAGTCTGTTTGCAGAGAATCTGGCGGGAGTATTTGCAAGACCACGGTGGGATGTGTCGTTTCATGTGAATATGGATGCAGCTTCATTGATTGGTATGGATACATTCCGTGGGGGAGAGGTATCTTTCAGACCGGGGCCGGTGTATACAGCGGCAAAAGCCGGTGGATTTGCCATATTAGATGAGATCAACATGGCAAAAAGTGAAGCAATGGCAGTACTTCATGCGACACTGGACTTCCGGCGGACGATTGATGTTCCAGGATACGAACGTATGGAATTACATCCGGCGACAAGATTCATTGCAACGATGAACTACGGATATGCGGGTACAAAAGAACTGAATGAAGCACTGGTATCCAGATTTGTCGTAATCCAGATGCCGATGATTTCAAAGGAAAGTCTGATTAAATTAATAAGAAAGCATTATCCGGACATCAGGGAAGAAGGAGCAGGAGAACTGACATTTATGTTTCTGGAATTACATAAGAAATGTGAAAATGGAGAGATATCTTCCAAGGCTCTGGATCTGCGTGGTCTCTTAGGAGCAGTCGGTCTGATGGAAAAAGGACTTGATATATTTACGGCACTGGATATGGGAATTACCAATAAAACATTTGATGCCTATGAACAGACCCTGATTCGTGATACGATCCGTACAAGAATCTCGAAGAAAATGGTGAAGAAAGATTTGTTTGTGAAGTAGCAGGAAAGTAGTGTGTTATAGCATGGCGGAAATAGAAGAACAAGAATTAAGAGAAGCAAAAAGAGCACGCAATTTTATATGGGCGGCGGCAGAAAATTATGAACTTGAACCACTTTTCCTTGCATTTGCATCGAACGGAACGGCAGATATGTATCTGAATCTGATTATCGGTCTGACTTACAAATGGTACGATCAGGAGAAAATAGATGATTTTTTTAATCAGCTGGGAGGAAAAGACCGGGAACTGTATGAAGGTCTTCTTTGGATCGGACTTGAGAATGCATTGTACCAAAAAGAAAGAAAAATAAGATCAGTAATGGAAGAACTGCGAAGGGAGTATGCGCTGGATAATCTGAACCGTTACAGGAATTATAAAGAATATGCAAGGATAGAACAAATCCGGAATGCACATTGCAGAGAAATTTTGGGACAGCCATCCGAACTAACTACAGAAGAGGAAGAACTTCTGCATGCATTTTCCTATACGGAAGAGATGACAACGGATGAGATTCTGGAACAGACACGAGAGAATCTGTGGAAATATTTTTCTTATCGTCCGTCAAAAGCTGCGAAAAGAAAAGGTGTTTACTTTCTTCAGAAAGTTGCCGGAGCATTCCATTCTGTTGGAAAAGTGAGTGCCACATATGTACGGGCGAAGCATTATGAAGATAAAGACGCTGGCAGTGAGGAAAAAACAGGAGTTATAGAGCGTTCAAAGCATTATCTGGTGCAGTTCTCATTAAAAAATGATCCGGGGGAGGCAAGAATATATGTAGAAGCCTGCTTTGGCAAGAATATGTACCCGCAGACTGAGCAGGAAAGAATAGAGCGGGAGATATGTGTGGATAAACATAAGAATTGTCATGTACTCTTTACAAGAGGAAGATCAGGATGGAAAGAAAAGCAGAAGAGCAAAACAAAATTAAAAGAACTTTCGGAAATAGAAAGAAAACGAGAACGACAGGAAATCCTTGAATTTCAAAAAGAATCTGCCCAGCAATATGAGAGAAATAAACAGTATTATGAGAAGAATCGTGCAATATACAGAAACAGTATAAGAAAACTTACAGAGAAATTACGCATCTGTCTGGAGACACAGGACGAGACATTTCCAGAAATGGCAACGCACGGGAAGATCAATCCGAGAAAAGTATGGAAAGCAGTTTATCTGGATAATCCAAGAGTATTCGAACGGAAAGAAGAAGTGGAGATTCCGGGATTTTCAGTCGATATGCTGATCGATGCATCGTCTTCCAGAAAGCAGATGCAGGAACAGATTGCGGCACAGGCATATGTCCTGGCAGAAAGTTTGGAAGAGTGTGGAATACCGGCACAGATATATTCCTATTGCAGTATCCGGGGCTTTACGGTGATGCGGATCTTTAAAGATTATGAAGAAGAACAGGTTGGAAATGAATTATTCGGATATGTTGCGGCAGGAAACAACCGGGACGGACTGGCTCTGCGTGCAGCAGGATATTTGATGGAAGCAAGTAAGAAAGCAAAAAGAATTTTACTTGTACTGACGGATGCAAACCCTATGGACGACCAGAATATCGGTGAGGGAGCTTTTTATACGAACAAGGAATATACTGACCAGCCGGCAATAGAGGATACAGCAAGGGAAGTTCAGAGGTTAAAGCAAAAAGGAATCCAGGTCATAGGAATCTTCATGGGAAGTGCAAAATCCAGAGAGGCAGCAAGAGAGATATTCGACCGAGAACTGGTGCAGATTCAGAATATTAATGATTTTGCCGGGGCAGTGGGTCGAGTGCTGGGAGAAGTGATGACGCCATAGGGGACGTGAAAAAGTGGCTTTTTCAGTGTCCCCTATGGCTTACAAAGCACATATATTAATAACAAAAGCATCTGGAGTTAATGTATGACCAGTCAGAAACTAGAAAATCTTTTAAATCTTGCACTGAATTCCGCGGAAGATGAGCGGGAAAAATCCTTGAATTTAAATGTTGGATATGATCCGCTTGACCGGGAATGGGATCTGATCATCAAATATTCCGTAAATTTGGACCGAGTCAGGAAGATAGCATCCAAAGTAACAGAACTTCAAAATGAATATGCAGTCATCCGAATTACAGAATCCAGAATCGACATCTTATCAGGAATTCCGGAAGTTGAATATGTAGAAAAACCAAAACGGCTGTTCTTTCAGGCAGCAGAAGGAAGGCGTGTGTCTTGTATCAATGCGGTACAGGATACACGCCTTTCTCTGTATGGACAGGGAATATTGGTTGCAATCATAGATTCGGGAATCGATTATGCGAATATAGATTTTCGAAATGCGGACGGAAGCACGAGGATTCGGTATCTGTGGGATCAGTCTCTGAATCCGGCAGATGGGGAAACAGCACCGGTTGGATACAGCATCGGTGTGGAGTATACGAAAGGACAAATAGATGAAGCATTAAATGCACAAACTGTATCAGAACAGAGAAGGCTTGTGAGAAGCCAGGACATTTCCGGACACGGTACGGCAGTGGCGGGAGTAGCAGCAGGAAATGGAAGAAACAGTGGAGGACGTTATGCCGGAGTTGCCATGCAGAGTGAATTGATCGTTGTAAAACTTGGTAATCCCATACAGGAAGGATTCCCAAGAACGACAGAGCTAATGATGGGGATCGATTATATAATAAGAAAGGCACTGGAGCTTCGGATGCCTGTAGCTGTGAATATCAGTTTTGGAAATACATACGGCGGACATGACGGGACGACACTTCTGGAGCGCTATATCGATGATGTGTCAAATATATGGAAGAGTGTATTTTGCATCGGAACCGGAAATGAAGCGGCAAGTGCCGGGCATACTTCCGGTAGAATTATTTCAGAAGGAGAAGAGACAATCCAGCTTGCAATTCAGAGCAGACAGTCATCGATCAGTATCCAGATATGGAAAGAATATACAGATCAAATAGAGATTTCGATCATCAATCCATCGGGAGTGCGGGTCGGACCGGTACCGGAGATATTGGGACCACATCGCTTCCGAATTGGTCAGACAGAAATACTGCTTTATTATGGGGAACCAAGTCCTTACAGCATTTCCCAGGAAATCTATATAGATCTGCTTCCGGTAGAAAGTTATCTGACAGAAGGAATATGGAGAATTGTTCTAAGTGCTGGGAAGATCGTGACAGGACAATATGAAATGTGGCTTCCAAGCGACAATGTATTGAACCGTGGAACAGGATTCTTGTTTCCAACAGATGCTACGACGCTCACAATTCCATCTTCTGCCAGCCGTGCAATATCCGTAGGAGCATATGACGCAAGGACATTTGCATATGCGGATTTTTCGGGAAGAGGATTTACCAGACTTACAAATATGGTGAAACCGGATCTTGTGGCACCGGGAGTGGAAGTTATGACAACAACAGTGGGCGGAGGATATGCGGCATTTACAGGAACATCCTTTGCCACGCCATTTGTGACAGGAAGTGCAGCGCTTTTGATGGAATGGGGGATTGTGAGAGGAAACGATCCATATCTATATGGGGAAAAGGTGAAGGCGTATCTGAGACGTGGAGCGAAAAAAGTACCGGGATTTGACGAGTATCCGAATGAGGAAGTGGGGTATGGGGAGGACGTTATAATAAGGTTACATTGAAGAAAGTCAGTAAAATCAAGTGTTTCCGTTCATTTTCCCAACACAGAAACGAAGCACTTTCACCATGATTTTGAAGAAAATCTGCCCGGGTTGGATTCAAAATGATATGGAAAGAAAGATTTGTAGCAATGACGTAACATGAACAGTTGGTTCTGTTACAGACAACAGTTTAAACGAAAGAGAGGTCATAGGGATATGAAACTGACTTATACAAATGTAAATGGATACCTGATTCCCAATCTCACCTATAAATCTGGTGAGCAGATGGAGCAGCTTGGCAAATATGGATTTTTACGCAGAGATTATCTGAAGGACCATCGAAATTCAACGTATCAGGTGATGCTTTTACAGGATACCATTGGAGAGCATCTTCTAGAAGTGGACAAGGCAGCCAGGGAACGGGAAGAAGTGATTTTGAAACAGTTGGAAGAAAAAGAACCACTGCCGGATAAGGAGAAAGATCAGATGGCATGGGTAAGAGCTGCCAATCAGCACAGAGCGATTGCAGAAGAGATTATCCTGAAAGAATTGATTTATGTATAAGGATAGCCAGTAATCAATCTGGCAGGTAACTGATAAAAATAGAATATTGTGAGTGAAGTAAGGCGTGAGTCATAAAATATGGCTTGCGTCTTTTTCTTTGCCTGAAAGGAAGTGATAAGTTTGAACAAGAAGTTTTTGAAGCATTATATGGACACCAATCCAGAAGGGACAGCACAGACCTATATCTTTTTGGTGGACAATCAGGATATAGCGTTAAATATTGTAATGTCAGGTTATCAGGCACTTTGTCTGGTGCAGGAAGATGACGGGTATTATTTCAGTGCAGATTCTTTTATAGAGGAAATGAGAGCTATTCAGTTTACTGGCAGCTGTCAGTGTGCCTATCATTATGTGGCTTCCTGTACGGTGAAGTGGGTAAATGATAAGTTACTGACATTTTTCAAAAACGCTGGTCTTGATGGAAAAGCGGGCTGGCAGTTGTTCAAAGAGAAGGAGTACCTTGGCAAACTGGATAATCAGAAAGAAGTTGAGAAATTACTAGAAAAGTATATTCTTCGGTTTGAGCGAGATCTGAAAGAAGAACCGGAACTGAGCCGTTTTCACTTATTTGATGCAAAAGGAAATGTGAAAGGTGTCCGGGATATGGAGATTGTAGATTACCTGGTGGAGAATGTTCAGTTTTTTGTGGTGGGAATCACATCGTATTATTATGAGCATGGTGTTTTCCTGGAAGACCATGATGGGGTAAGAATGAAATACCGTATCCAGAAGCTGATCTATCGTGACCAGATACAGAGTGGAGTGATCAAAAGAATCTATAATCTGCTGATCGCACAGCCAAAAGTTCACCGAGAGGCATATGAACTAAATAAACAACCTGTGCGGTGGATCAACTTCAAAAATGGATATTATGATCCGGTTACGGGTGAAATGCTGGAACACAATCCGGATTATCTGACAATCAATCAGATTCCATTTCCCTATTATCCAGAGGATTGTGAGCAGGTGTTACAAGGTGGAGAAAATATCAAAAAGTATCTTGCATCGTCTCTTCCAAATAAAGAAGAACAGCAGACATTCTGGGAGTATTTTGGATACTGCATGACACAGGATACGCAGTTTCAGAAATTCCTTACACTGAAAGGAAATGGTGGAACCGGAAAGTCTGTGGCAGTATCACTGATCCAGTATGTGGTTGGAATCACCAATATGTCCAGCATTTCTCTACAGGATTTGAACAAACGATTCTATGCCACAGGAATGTACGGAAAGCTACTAAATGCCTGTGCGGATATTCCCTGCAAAGCAATGGAGAACACAGATGTATTAAAGAAAGCAGTCGGTGAAGATACACTGATCTATGAGAAAAAGGGACAGGATGCAATCCATTTTCACTCTTATGCAAAGTTACTCTTTTCTACCAATGAAATGCCGCAGAATCTTGAGGATAAGTCGGATGCTTTTTATCGCAGACTACTGATTCTTGATATGAACCGGGTAGTAAAAAGTGGTGAAAAAGATCTGCACTTAAAGGAAAAGGTACAGGCAGAATCCGATTATGCAATTCATATGGCGACGATTGCATTGAAAAATCTGTACGAACAGGGAAAGTTCACGGAGAGCGAACACAGCAAAGAATGTGTAAGAGAAGTGCAACGGATGTCAGATAGTATCTGTGCTTTTATTGATGAGTCATTGGTGCGTGCCAAAGGAAAACGTCTGAAACGAAGTGAAGTGTTCCATATGTATGAGGAATACTGCAAAGAGAATGGCCGACAGGGGCATGGTAAATCCAACTTTTTCAGGAATATGACAGATAAAGGTTTCCTTCTGAAACAGTACAATGGTGAGTTTTATTATCAGGATATTGCAGTTAAGGAAGAAGATTTTTGTCCTGTAGATCCAGAAGAAAGAATACCTTTTGAAGAAACAGATACAGATTATAAACAGTTACAGTTAAATATGAATCAGGGAATTAAGGGCATTTAGGGCAAAATAAGCAAAAAGAAATGTTACCGGAGCAGGAGAAATAACAAAGATAGCTGCCAGAGTACATAAAATTTTGCTTTTTTTACACTGACTGCCCTTTTTATGTATCAACATTTTAGCTGATACAAATATAGGTTTTTCCCGAATTTGGGAAAAAGTCAAAAATAAACATTAAGAAAGTATGAGGTATGATTATGAGAATGATGAAAAACAACAATAATGAAACAGTTATGGTGATCGGGATTGATCATGGTTATGGAAACATGAAAACTGCCACCAGATGTTTTCCATCCGGTGTAGCCAGATATGACAAGGAGCCAATCTTTCAGAACAATCTTCTTGTTTACAATGGCATGTATTACCAGATCGGAGAGGAACACAAGGAGTTCTGTGCAGAGAAAACGCAGGATGAGGACTATTATGTGCTGACACTGGCAGCTATTGCAAGGGAACTGGATGGGAAAGGTATGAACCGGGCAACGGTACATATCGCAGCCGGACTTCCCCTTACCTGGGTAGCTACACAGAAAGAAGATTTCCAGAAATATCTTCTCCAGAATGAATGTGTAGATTTCACATTCCGTAATAAAGAATATCATGTGGAGTTTGCAGGAGCTGATATTTACCCACAGGGATTTGCAGCAGCCTTTTACCGCTTACAGGATTTCAAAGGAATCAATATGCTTGTGGATATTGGAAACGGAACTATGAACATCATGTATATCAACAATTCCCGTCCATTAGAGAAGAAATGCTTTACAGAGAAATATGGAACACACCAGTGTGTGCTTGCAGTCAGGGAATCTTTGCTGAAAGAACTTGGAACAGTGGTAGACGATCTGGTGATTGAGCAGGTCATCCGTATCGGGACAGCAGATATTGGAGAGAAATATCTGGCAGTCATTCGCAAAGCTGCCGGAGATTATACAAAAGAAATCTTCCATAAGCTGAGAGATCGGGAATATAATCCAGAACTGATGCGTCTGTATGTGGTCGGCGGTGGCGGTTGTATGATCCAGAATTTTGGAGAATATGAGAAGAGCCGAGTGACAATTGTACGGGACATCTGTGCCACAGCGAAAGGCTATGAAGCAATGACCGTAAGGAAAATCCAGAGAAACGGAGGGATGCTTGTATGAGAAAAGAACGGAAAATCATCAACACAAATATCCGTTTGAATCTTTGTGATGAACAGGACAGGCAGGCATGGGAATATTTGCAGACGATGGACAGGGAAAAATATAAATCGTACACCAGAGCAGTTGTAGTTGCTTTAAACGATTATTTTTCCAGAGAGTACAGGAATGAAGCAGATCCGTATCTGGAAACCAGAGAAAAGGAAGATGTGTTTCTGGAAAGGGTGGAAACAGCTATCCGGGATGGAGTGAAAGAATCCGTCCCGATGGCTATAGCGAAGAATCTGATGGAAATACTTGTACCGTTTGTAAAAGAATCGGTAGGAGAAATTAATCTGCCGGACAGAACACTAACAATGGAGAAAACGGATGGAGAGATCGCAGAAGATAATCTGGACTGGGAGAAAGAAGCTGATATGGATGCAGCACTGGATTTTGCGGATAGTTTTTAGCTGTCTGTAAAAAGGAAAAGCAGTCCGGTTTGCATAAAATAAATCGGACTGCCTTAAGTGGAGCTATTCTTTTTTCTTGGGTAAGGACGTTTATCATCTGTCAGGTTTAGCAGATAGTCAACGCTGGTGTTATGAAATTCAGCCAGTTTAATCAGAATGTGAGTAGGGATATCGACATCACCACATTCATAATTACTGTAAATACGCTGACTGCAATTCAGAATTTCACCCATATTCTTCTGCGTAAGGTCACGATCTTCACGCAGATCCCGTATTCTCTGATACATGCGTTTCACCTCTAGCATAATAATAACTTAGCGAGATATTCACTATTGAAATATAGCGAGAAATTCGCTACACTGAATTTAAAAATGCAGGAGGGAGAAGTACAGAGTGAAAGAGAAAGTGAAAAAGGTGCTGGTGTGGATTTTTGAATTTGTTTTATTTTGTGGATATTTCTATGTTTTATTCGTGAATCTGGTATGTGGATTTGGATATGGAGGGATAAGCAGCAGAGGACAGGCAATAAAGATTTTATGTGCTTCGTTCTTCCTTGCAGTGGGACTTCCCGGATTGATCTGGTATCAGCATCGCAGACTTATGAAACTGGAGAATTTATTGCATGACCTGTTTGAAATTTGCGACAAAATAAAATAGCAGTAATAGAAAAATAGACTGACAGTAAGGAAAGCTTTACGGAAACAGAATAGCAGAAAAAGGTAATGGCAGTGATGGCATTTCTATTGGTAAAAATCAGTGAAATGTTCATGACTGCTATTTTTATGCTTTTCAGCAGAAATGGAAAGTGATTCAGAAAAAGAAAAGCAGAAATAACAGCGAAATATGGCAGAGAGGCATTTGCAGATGGAAAACGTTGTATAAGCAAGGCAAAGAAGAAATATAGAGTGCCGGATACGGCACATGATTGTCCGATACTTCGCATCGGAGTGATGCATGAACAGCCTGTTTCAGAAAGAGAAAATCTATCGAAATGGGAGCTTTTCTCTTTCTGAAACAGGCTGTCCCTGCACCACAAAACCACCGTCATCTCCATTTTGATCTGATAACGTAGGGTGGAAAATATGGCTTGGTGGGTGTCGGTTCAGTGGTGGGGAGATGACAGGCAAGTTTCGCAAAGTGGCAAGCCACTCTGCACCGGAGCCAGCCTTTGGGCTGTTCCTAAACTTGCCAGAGGGCTCTGCCCCTTGGAACCCCGGCACGTCAATGGCGTAAGTATCCCTGCGAAATCTCCACCGGACATTCCTACGGAACACTTACTGATTGACTAGGGTTTCACCCTGCACCCACCAAAGGGGCGTTGCCCCTTATGGAATCCCTGTAAATTTTAGCCGAAACGCTGTGTCTGTTGATAAAGAATGAAAATGAAGCAAGAAAGGAGACAAAAGCCTATGAGAAAACGAAATCATACAGTAACCATACGGAGGAATAACGAGGAATATAATCTGCTTCAAAACAAAGTGAAAGAATCCGGAAGAACACAGCAGGAAGTTGTAATAAAAGCAATCGCAGATTTGAAGATAGCTTCTACAGAGGAAGTGGAAGAACTGAAAAGATTGAACCAGATGTTTGCAGATATTCTCAGTCAGCTTCGTGGAGCTACTACAAATATCAATCAGATTGCAAGAAAGCTGCATACAGATGGAGAAGTTCCAAATGACAGTACACTGTATTTCCTCAATAAAAATATTCTTAAGTACCGGAAGGAGAGTGAAAAGATATGGCTATTAATAAGACGATTAATAAGCGGACAAATTCACATGGAGCAATGAGAAACTGCATCGAATATGTTTTGCGACAGGACAAGACAAGTGAACTGCTTACTTATGTAACAGGTCCGTACTGCCATGATGAGATTAACTATGATCTGGTGTATAGAACCTTTTTAGAAGAAAAGAAGATGTGGGATAAAGATTCTGGGAGAATGTACGCTCACAACATTATTTCCTGGCATAAGGACGAGCAGATTACTCCGGAGCAGGCATTAGAATTTGGAAAAGAGTTTGCAGAAAATTGGTTCAGCGGATTCCAGACCTTAGTGGCTGTGCATAAGGATAAAGATCATATCCACTGCCATCTGGTTACTAATTCAGTGAGTTATGAAGATGGAAGAAAACTGCATAATACCAGAAAAGATCTGGAACGTATGAAACAGCTTACCAACCAGATGTGCCGGGAACGTGGACTGACAGTTGCCGAGAAAGGAAAGCACTTTGATGGAAGCCAGATTGAAAAAGGGGAAGTCATTGCATGGAGCAAAGATAAATATAACTTGTTCCGTCAACAGGTAAAGGAAAGTTTTGTAGCGGACTGTGCAATGGCGGTATTAAAGGCACTGGAAAATTGTATCAGCAAAGAAAAGTTTATAGAAAAAATGAAACAGTTTGGATGGAACGTAAACTGGACAGATAAACGGAAGCACATCACATTTCAGAATCAGGATGGAAAGAAAGTGCGAGACAGCAATCTGTCAAAAACATTTCATCTTGATATCAGCAAGGAGGGACTAGAGAATGAATTTAATGGAAATTACGAAAGGGTACGAGCCGAAGCAGAACGAACAAACGGAGCAGATGAAGAGCTTGCCGGATACTACCGACAAGTGGAAGCGGCTTGCGAAGGAGCAGGCGGCTTCACTGGAGCTAGTGACGGAAGAGAGAGACGAGTTACAGGTGAGAAATCAGAAGATGAACGAGTTTATCCAGAAATTTCAGGAAAGGACACACAAGCTGAAAATGGAAAAACAGAATTTATTCTTCGAGAATCACGAAATGCAAGACGAAATTCGGAAATTAAACGACGAAATTCATCGTTTGACAACCGAACTGTCCGAAACGCAGAAGTTGAATCGATCGCTTCAGCAGAGCAACGACGATTTGAGGAACAGAAACGGCTTGAAGAGCAGGAGCGAACAAGAGCAGCTCGAAGAAGAAATAAAAGACGTTCGGGACCAGAACTCTAAATTGCAGATACAGGTGAATAAATCATCTGTTGAGGCAGTAGATGAAGCACAGAAGAAACAGAAAGAAGCAAAGAAAAAGGCTAGAACAATAGAATACCAGTTTAATAAGGCACAAGAAGAAGTAAAGACTGTGAAGAAAAAAACAGATTGTGAAATAAAAAAGTTGAAAAATGAAGCGAAAGAAAAGGAAACATTCTGGATGATAGCTTATATAATCTTGGTTTTGTTGACAGTAATAAAAAATACAGTATTTCAAAAAGATCTATTTGCTTGCATAACTGTTCCATTGAGGTTTTGGTATAGATATATAGAGTGGTTAATCCATCCATCAGAATTAAATATTTTAGGTGAGCGAGAGTATTTTTCAGCAGGATGGTCGTGGTTTTTGAGAATTATGGCTATTCTTATTTTTCTTGGACTAGGAATAAGTGGTGAGATATTTGTGTTGAGGAAGATAGAGCAGTATCGAAAAGCATGGGATAAATATTCTATATGGATTCTGCTTATCAGCGTGACATCGATTGCTGTAACAGGTGATGTGGTGAGAAAGTATATTCCAATAAATCTTATATTACTCTTAGGAATTATAAATATTGTTACCATGGAAATAAGAATTTATTACCATGACACTAATGAATTATATTAAAACGCGTCATGGTTATTAAAAATCAAATTTGATTATTGACAATCAAATAAACAAATGCTATAGTGAACACAAGGAAATTGATTGTGAATAACCAAAGGAGGAAACAGGGTTGAATATTTCAGTTAAAGAGTTAAAAGAAAAAGAAGGCTCGAAAGTTGAAGAAATTAGTTGGAATATTTCAAACAGGATGAGAGAACTTGGACTAGGAAATACATCTACATCCATGTATGGAGGATTTTGCTTAGCGTATGTAGCGTATTTATCTTTAAAAAATAAGATAAACGATGTATATCAGTTAGTAAAATATATGGAACTGACTTTTTCACCGGAGAGAGTCAGTTTCATAAAAGGAAATATTGAAAATTTATGGAATGTGGCAATAGAAATCGGAGAAGCATATTCAGAAGAAACACTTTTAGCAGTAGTATTGTGGTGGCCATTGCAAGGAAATAAATTTATGGGAGAATGCGAAACCCCACAGAGTGTTGTAAAGTTGGCAAATGAGATACTTCAAATTTCAAATGATAAAACAGCAGATTTCTGTAGTGGAATTGGAACATTTCTAGTGAATGCTATAGAAAGAAACCCAGAATCACAGTTTTATGGCGTAGAGCTTGTAACCGAGGTCAAAGAAGTAGCAGAAATTAGAACGGAATTAATTTCTGATCGGGTGAAAATTGAGCAAAAATCAGTTCTGGACATAGATGACAATTTGATGTTTGATAAAATATTCTGTGATTATCCTTGGGGGATAAGGGTGAAAGAGAGCATTGGAAACAACGAGGAATTAGAAGCGATATATAATATTATACCGGAAGTACAGAAAGCAACTGCGGGAGACTGGGTATTTATTATAAATGTCATGAATCATCTCGACAAACATGGAAAAGCGGTTGTTTCGGTGAGTAATGGAGTGACTTGGAACGGAGGAATCAATACAGTAATCCGCGAAAAATTTGTAAAAAAAGGATTTGTCGAGGCGGTGATAGCACTTCCATCCAATTTGTATTCGAATACTGGAATTGCCTGTTCATTACTGGTATTAAGCAGAAATAATAAAAATATAAGAATGATAGATGCAACGGAGATGGTCTCAGTTGGACGAAGACAGAATGTTCTTAGTGATGAAAATATTTCTAAAATTATTGAATTGTTGAATACAGATGACGATAACTCAAAGCTAGTTTTGGGTGAAGAGGTGGCAAAAAATGAATACACTCTTAATCCGTCAAGATATCTTCAAAAAGAGATGCCCATAAAAAACGGTGTAGCATTTGAATCTGTGATAAAGAACATAACAAGAGGAGCACAGATTAAAGCAACGATTTTAGATGAAATTGTATCTGATGAACCAACGAACATGCAGTATTTGATGCTGGCAAATATAAAGGATGGTATTATTAGTGATGATCTTCCTTATTTGAAAGAAATGAATCCTAAATACGAGAAATATTGTATTAAAAATGGAAGTCTCGTAATTTCTAAAAATGTATCTCCGGTAAAAATGGCAATTGCATCCGTAAAAGAAGGAAATAAGATTTTAGCAAATGGTAATCTTTATGTTATTGAGTTAGATGAAGATAAGATAAATCCTTACTTTTTGAAAGCATATTTGGAAAGTGAAAATGGAAAAGCAGCCTTATCTAGAGTAGCAGTAGGGGCTACTTTATTAAATCTGCCGGTTGAAGGATTGAAAAAAATAACAATTCCATTGCCTGACTTAAAAAGTCAGAAGATAATTGCAGATAAATATTACGCCAAGATAAATGAAATAAAAGAATTGAAATACAAATTAGAAAAGGCAACAGCAGAATTAGAACATATTTATACGGAGGAAAAATAAATGGATGAAAATAATAAATTTGATGTAGTTGGAACTAATATAGCAGAGAAAGCGACAATGATCTGGAATGTAGCAGATATGCTCCGTGGTCCATTTAAACCGCATGAATATGGATTGGTAATTTTGCCAATGACAGTAGTAAAAAGATTTCATGATTGTTTATTACCGACACACAAAGCAGTATTGGAACAGTATGAAAAGGTGAAGAATTTTGCTGTAATTGATGGATTTCTGACGAAGGCTTCCGGTTATCAATTTTATAACATCAGCAAATATACATTTGAATCTTTATTAGCTGATCCGGAAAATATCGAAGCAAATTTTCGAGATTATCTGAATGGATTTTCTGCAAATGTTCAGGATGTGCTGGCAAAGTTTGATTTTGATAACATTATCCGCAGAATGGTAGAAAGTAATACCTTGTATCTTGTCATAAAAGAATTTAATTCACAAAAAGGATATCTGGGACCAGATAAAATCAGTGCAGTAGACTGTGGATATATTTTTGAAGATTTAGTAAAACGATTCTCCGAATCTTTTGGTGAAGAGGCCGGGGCACATTTTACCAGTAGAGATATTATCTATTTAATGACGGATTTACTTTTATCAGATGCAGATCTGAGTAAGGGTGGAAATGTAACAGTGTATGATATGGCGATGGGAACATCTCAGATGCTTAGCTGCATGGAAGAAAGAATTCAGGAACTAAACACGGAGATTGGAGTTACCTGCTTTGGTCAGGAGTTTAATCCCTCTACATTTGCGATTGCAAAAGCGGATATGATGATTCGTGGGGGTGATCCAAATAATATGAGATTTGGAGATACCCTATCTGAAGATCAGTTTAGCGGATATCAGTTTCAGTATATTATTTCAAATCCACCATTCGGAATTGACTGGAAAAGAGAAAAAGCAGCAGTAGAAGCAGAAGCGAAAAAAGGTGAATTGGGAAGATTTGCACCCGGACTTCCGAAGATATCAGATGGACAGCAGTTGTTTGTATTGAACGGACTTTCTAAGCTAGCTCCAAATGGGAAAATGGCTATTATTCAGAATGGATCACCATTATTTTCAGGAGATGCAGGAAGTGGACCGTCAGAGATTAGAAGATATATTCTGGAAAATGACTGGTTGGATGCGATTGTGCAGTTAGGTACAGATATGTTTATGAATACTGGTATCAGCACGTATATTTGGATTTGTTCTAAAGACAAACCAATACACAGAGCTGGAAAAGTACAGTTGATTGATGCTTCGCATTGTTTTGAAGCAAGAAGAAAAAGTATCGGAACAAAAAGAAATGACATTACTGATAAATGCCGTGATCTGATTGTAAAGGCATATGGTGCATTTGAAAATGGAACTATATATGGCGAGAAAGATGGTATTTACTGTCAGAGTAAGATTTTTGATACAGAGGAATTTGGATATCAGAAGATTGTAGTAGAACAGCCACAGAAAGATGAAAATGGCGAAATCATATTAAAGAAGGGAAAACCAGTGGCAGATGTGTCCCTGCGTGATACGGAAAAGGTACCGCTGACAGAAGAGATTGAGGAATATTTCAAGAGAGAAGTATTACCATATGCACCAGAAGCATGGATAGATGAAAAGAAAACGAAAAAAGGATACGAGATTCCAATGACAAGGTACTTTTATGAATATCAGGCACCGGAACCAGTAGAAGAAATTGCGGTACGCTTACATGAATTGGAGTTGGATATTCAGAGCAGTTTGGATGCTTTGTTTGGGGAGAAATGATATGAGTAGAAAGATGAAAGAGTCAGGTATTGATTGGATAGGAAGTATTCCTATGCCGTGGAATACTATTAAATTTAAGTATTTGCATGGTGGTATGAATACAGGAGAAGGAATTGATAAAAATTTTTGGTCTAATGAACCAACTGACAGATTATTCTATACCGCTGGAATAAATCCTATTAGGACAAACTATGAGGATTTCCCAGAATGGAAATATACAAGTGAAAATGATTTATTATTAGCTAGAAATGGTACACCCTATATTTATATACCGTATCCAAATGCTTGCTATACAGACCATATTATAAGGGTGACTATGAATGCAAGTGTAAATAAGCGATTTGTACAATACGGATTACAATGTAGTATAGCGTCAGTAGTAGTGGATTCAGTAAGTCTTGCAACATGGTCAGCGTCGTTGTGGAATAAACAGGTTATAGCATGGCCGTCTGCTGAAGAGCAGGAACGTATAGTTTCGTTTCTTGATGAAAAATGTGCTCATATTGATGCTGTCCTTGAAAAGACTCGCAATAGCATTGAAGAATATAAGAAGTTGAAGCAGGCAGTTATTACCCAAGCTGTTACAAAAGGTGTTCGCCAAGAGCGGCTCATGAAAGATAGTGGCATTAGTTGGCTCACACATATCCCGGATGACTGGCGTGTAGAGAGGGGAAAGAACATTTTTATAGAGACAAAGGAGATTTCAAATACCGGAGCAGAAGAACTGCTGACGGTTTCTCATATTACAGGCATTACACCGAGGAGTGAGAAAAACGTAAATATGTTCATGTCTGAATCTTTAGTAGGTTACAAAATCTGTCACAAAGGGGATCTTGCAGCAAATACAATGTGGATGTGGCAAGGTGCAATTGGCGTTTCAAAGTATGAAGGAGTGATAAGTCCTTCATACAATACTTATCGCCAACGGAATAATGAATATGTATCGGATTATTTAGAGTATCTTCTGAGAATTCCACCGTTGATTGCAACTTATGCGTCCTATTCAACAGGTATTACAGCATCTAGATTGAGACTATATCCTGAACAGTTTTTCTCTATATTATTCCCTATTCCGCCATGGGATGAACAGATAGAAATTGCTTCTTATCTTAACAGGAAAATTTTTGAAATGGATAAGATTATCCAGAAAAAAGAACAGTTTTTAGTTGAACTTGAAAATTACAAAAAATCCTTGATTTATGAGTATGTCACAGGAAAAAAGGAGGTGCCAGAGTTTTGAGTATAGATGTTACAACAGAGAAACGTTTCGAAGCAGATATTGAAGAATTTTTTCTATCACCGGCAGGTGGATACACACATAATAACGATATGTATGATCCACAGCTTGGCGTTTATAAAGATACTCTATTGAGATTTGTACAAAGAACACAGCCGAAAGAGTGGAAACGCTTTTTATTGCAGAATAAAGTGGATCCAGAACGAAAATTCTGCCTTGCTTTCAACAATGCATGTGATATGGATGGGCTCATTTCTGTACTGCGGCACGGATTTAAACATAGAGGTATTCCGTTCAAAGTATGTTATTTTAAACCAGAATCAGGCCTGAATCAAACAGCGGAGGCACTGTACGAAAAGAATGAGATTACTTGCAACAGACAATGGTTTTATTCCAGTGATATACATAATTCTGTTGATATGGTTCTGTCGGTAAATGGGATTCCGGTATTTGCCCTTGAATTAAAGAATCAGTATACAGGACAAAACGTTGATAATGCTAAGCGTCAGTGGATGTATGATCGTGACCCAAGAGAAATATGTTTTCAGTTCAATAAGAGAATCTTAGGATATTTTTGTATTGATCAGTTGGAAGTTTGGATGACAACACGGTTGGAAGGAAAAAATACATATTTTCTTCCGTTCAATCAGGGATCGAACGGTGCAGGAAATGATGGCGGTAAGGGAAATCCTGCGAATCCAGACGGATATCCGACATCATATTTCTGGGAGTATGTATTCCAGAAAGATAGTATGATGGATATTATCCAAAAGTTTATTCATCTGCAGGTAAAGGAAGAAAAGAAACAAATGCCTGACGGATCAGAGCAGGTCACGAAGAAGAAAAGATTGATTTTCCCAAGATATCATCAATTGGATGTTGTACGTAAATTAATTGCAGATGTGAAAAAAGAAGGTGCAGGTCGTAATTATCTGATTCAACATAGTGCAGGTTCTGGAAAATCCAATTCTATTGCCTGGACAGCGTATAGACTGGCTTCCTTACATGATTCGAATGATGAATCTGTTTTCAGCAGTGTGGTTGTAGTTACAGACCGAACCGTGTTAGATGAACAGTTACAGGAAACCATTTCAGGGTTTGATCACACGATAGGGTCGGTAGAGACAATTGATGATAAAAAGAACTCAAAAGATTTAAGAGACGCCATCAATAACGGTGCAAGAATTATTGTAACAACATTACAGAAATTCCCGGTGATTTATCAGGAAGTAGATAAGGTTGCCGGAAGAAACTTTGCGATTATTGTAGATGAAGCTCATTCTTCACAGACGGGAAGTTCTGCAATGAAACTGAAAGCGGCGTTGGCTGATACAGAAGCAGCATTGCGAGAATATGCAGAAATAGAAGGAAAAGCAGAAGATGAAATAGACAGAAATGATAAACTTGTGCAGGAGATGCTGACACATGGGAAACATCCAAATTTATCCTTTTTTGCATTTACTGCAACTCCGAAACCAGCAACATTGGAGATGTTTGGAAGTCAATGGACAGATGGAAGTTTCCATCCATTTCATATTTATAGCATGAGACAGGCGATAGAAGAAGGGTTCATACTGGATGTTTTGCAGAATTATATGACTTACAGTACCTGTTTCAAAATTGCAAAAGACACGCCGGAAAATCCAGAGCTTCCAGAAAGCAGAGCAACAAAAATTATAAAGAAATATGAAAAATTACATCCATATAATATCAGCCAGAAATCACAGATTATCGTAGAAACATTCAGAGAGACTACGAAACAAAAAATCGGTGGAAAAGGAAAAATGATGGTTGTCACAGATTCGAGATTGGCAGCAGTTCGATATTTCCATGAAATCAAAAGATATATAAGAGAACAACATTATGTAGATATGGATATTTTGGCTGCATTTTCCGGAACGGTGCAGGATGGAGATGAAGAGTATACAGAAGCCGGGCTGAACGTAAGGAAAGATGGAAGCCATATATCAGAAAGTCAGACAAAGGAAGAATTCCACGATAATTTTAATGTTCTGGTAGTAGCGGAAAAATATCAGACTGGTTTTGATGAACCATTGTTACATACAATGATTGTTGACAAAAAATTGAAAAATGTGAAAGCAGTGCAGACATTATCGCGTTTGAATCGAACATGCCCTGGAAAGGTGGACACATTTGTGTTGGATTTTGCAAACAAAAAAGAGGATATTCTGGAAGCATTTCAGCCATTTTATCAGGAGACAAGCCTTGAGCAGGAAGTAAATGTAGATTTGATTTATCAGACAGAAAAAGAACTTTTGGATTATGCAATTTATAATGAGAATGATATCAAGGCATTTATTGATATATGGAATCATCCTGGTAAGCAGGATGCAACTGCAATGGGAAAAATGACAAGTGTATTAAAACCGGTAGCGGACAGATATAATTTGAAAAACCCAGAAGAACGGTATCAATTCAGAAGACAGGTAAGAAAATTATTACGATGGTATAGTTATATAACACAAGTAGTTCGTATGTTTGACGCTGATATGCATAAGGAATATCTCTTCCTTAGCTATTTAATTGGACTCTTGCCAGAAGAAAAGGAAGAACCGATTGATTTAGATGGAAAGCTGAAATTGGAATACTATAAATTGCAGAAGACTTTTGAGGGTGCAATAAAACTGGAAAAAGTTGACGGGCAGTATGTTCCATCTAAAAAGCAGGGGGCACAGGGGATCCGACAGAAAAGCACATTGGATGAAATCTTGGATAAGATTAACGAGAAGTATAAAGGGCAGTTCACGGATGGAGATCGGGTGATGCTTGGTGCGTTACACGATAAGCTGATTGCTGATGATAGACTGGCAAGTTCTGCACGTACTTCAGATCCAAGAATTTTTACGGAAAGCATTTTTCCTTCTGCTTTTGGAAATGCAGCAATGGAAAGTTATATGGAAGCGCAGGACAGCTATGGTTCTCTATTTGAGGACAAAAGTAAGTATGATGCTGTAATGAGTGCACTGGCGGGAGTGATTTACAGGGAAATGCGTTCTAAAAAGACTGTGGATTACCGGAAAATTGAGAGAGATGAGCAAGTGCAAATGGTAGCGGAAGAACCAGTTAAATATGGAAAATAGTGAAGAAAATATGATGTTATAAAATTGTGTCAAAACAAGGGAGGGTTTTTATGTGGCTAGATAATGCGTCAGATATTGATATTCTATTTTATGAACCATATGCAAGAATAATTGCAGATATTGCTAAAAATAAAGAATATAACCCATTGACAATTGGAGTGTTTGGACTATGGGGTGCTGGAAAATCCACTTTATTGAAGTTAATAGATAAAAAACTTGAAAATCAAGAAGGTATTATTTGTGTGACCATTAATGCATGGATGTTTGAATCATATGATGATGCGAAAACTGCAATTATGGAGGCCTTATTGCAGGAACTAAAAGAAGAAGTTCCTGCAGAGGTAAAAAAGAAATTTGGAAAATTAATTAAAAGAGTAAATTGGTTTAAATTAGGAACGAAAGCCGTATCTACACTTGCACCGGTAGTTGCAAGTGTAGCAACAGGAAATCCATTACCTATGTTATTAAACGTAACTGGAAGTGCAGAAGAAATAGGGAATACTGTCAAAAATGCAGCAGATTCAATTCAATCGTTGAAAGATGAATATTGGAAAGATGAAGATGACTCGACCGATGAAAGTACAATAAATAATATAAGAAAATTTAGAGAAGAGTTTTCAGATGCGCTGAAAAATGACAATATCGAAAATATAGTTGTAATGGTAGATGATTTGGACAGATGCCGCCCAGAACGAATAATTGAAATATTGGAAGTGATTAAGTTGTTTTTAGCTGTTGATAGGACAACATTTATTATTGCTGCGGATGAAAATGTTATAAAGTATTCCATTCGTGAAAAGTATCCACCGATGAATGGTTTTGATGTAGAACTAGACAAAGAATATATTGAAAAAATTATTCAATTGCCGATATATATTCCAGAGTTATCTGCAAAGGACATACAAAATTATCTATTATTACTGGTTGCACAAAGTTATTTGGAACAGGAAAGTTTTAGTCGCCTAATAGCTAAAATATTTGAAGAAAAAATGATAGTTTCTGGTGATGTAATTACATTAGAAGAAATTAATAATTTGATTGATGAATTAAACCTGAGTTGGAGGGACGGGGATAAGTCAGCTTTTAATGAAACGGCAAAGATTATTGATGAAATAAGAGAAATTGTTGCTTCTACGCTGAAAGGGAATCCACGTCAGGCAAAACGCTTTCTGAATACATTTATTACTAAACGCCAGTTGGCAAAAATTTATTATGGTGATGAAATTGATATTTCTATTTTGGCGAAGTTGTTAGTGTTACAAAAATTGGATAATGACTTGTTTATACAGCTAAATGAATGGAGTAAAGAATTTGATACTGAAAATAAAAAATTCAAGCAAATTCGTACAGAATTCCAGGAAGGAAATATGGATAGTCAAAATCCGTGGAATACGGCACAAATGAAAAAGTGGATAGAATGTAAACCTGTTGACTTGGAAAAATATCGTTTAGAAAAATATTTTTATTTAACAAGAGAAAATCTGAAAAGTTCTAGCATTGATGAATCTGGATTCAGTAAAAATACGAAAGAAATTTTGGAAAGAATTGGACGATCTAAAGCTGGCCAAATGGCGGCTATTATAAAAGATATGAAAGAATTAAATGCAGAAGAAGTTGCAGATACATTTAAGATTATTATACCTAAGATCGAAAAAGGCGAAATGAAATTTTTTATTATAAGAGATTTATTTTTGAATTTTGATACGTATAAAGGAAAAATAGTGGAGGCAATTGGAAAATCAACAGTCACAATAAAAGCGGGTGATATGGCTGCATTAAGAACAATGTATAATAGTGATACAGGAAGTATGAATACTGTATTAGAAATAATGGTAAAAAAAGGAACGTTAACAGATGAGCAGATTACAGAAATAAAAGAACAGAGGAAAAGCTAATATGGGTACATCGAAAGGATATATAGCACCAACAACACTGCATTGGTCAAAAGCGAAAAGAGCAGTGACGTCATTTATAAATAATAGAGATTATGATTCGAAAGCAAAAGCTGCTAGTAAATATGCTACAGCAATGAAAACAGACATGTCGACAGGTGGTAGTTTCCAATCAGCAGCTGCAAGAACTTTAGGTTTTGCACAAAAAGTTGCATCGGGTGGACTGGACAATGCATTGCGTGAATATAATAGGGAAGACCTTGTAGGAAAGCCGTCAGAAGTTGTTTGGACAGAATTACTGCATGAATTTACAAATTCTGGAGCATCGGTAGAAGATAATATGGCAGCAGATGCATTGTCACAGGCTATGGATAATTTGGAAATTGAAGATATTGCAGATATAGGGAATGTTTCAGTTGATGTACTGTTAAAAGAAATGTTGAAGGAATACATAAAAGAAAATTTTGACTTTCGATATGAAGAAAAAATATCAAAAGGAAAAACACCGGCACAAACATCCGAAATTTTAAATGACATGCATGAATATATAGAAAATAGCATTGATGGTGATTTAAACTTGGATAATTTGAGAACAGTTGATTTTTCTAATATGGGAACAGCACAAGTAGTAGAAGATGCATTGAGAGATGCGTTATCTGTGTTTGAAAAGTATTATGGGGAGGATTAGGAATGCGGTTTTGGGTTGATAAGGAACAAGAGAAAAAGCCAGATGACGAATGGAAAGACGCATATGTTTTTTCGATTAATCGAAAAAAATATAGTACGATATTTACAAATATAACAGACAGCTGGTACCGGATGGATCAAATGCAGATTCCTGCAATATATGAGGATTTATTTATAATAGGTTTGAGTATTTTTGCTTTAGACAAAAGAGTATCCAGAAGAAGGTTTAAAGATTGTTGGACTAGAGATATAAATGTATCTATTCCGGTATTGGAATATGATAAATGGAAGGATACGAGCTTACAATGGGAAAAAATACTTGGATTTTTAACGGGAGATCATTGGCATATTATATTTAGGAAAAGTGAAGTAATATATAGCTATAGAGAGCATGCAAATAGGATTCATTTGAATGTTCAGGATTGTGATTGTGTATGTTTGTTTTCGGGAGGTTTGGATTCTTTTTGTGGTGCAATTAGACTATTAGAAGAAGGGGGCTCTCCTTGCCTGGTTGGACATAATGAATATCCTAAACTTGCCAAAAGACAGAGGTTATTTACAAGTACTTTTCAGAACTTTTATCCAGAACAATCTGTTAAATTTATTAGTTTTACGGCGAATTCCAGGGCTCCTATTAGCGAAAAAGAAGGCGGTTTAAAGGGAAACGAAAATACCTCTCGAGGAAGATCACTATTATTTTTATGTGCAGCACTTAGTATAGCTGGTATTTTAGGAAGAAATGTTCCGGTATATATTCCTGAAAATGGATTTATAGGACTTAATATTCCGTTGACGGGAGGAAGAAAAGGAACATGTAGTACACGTACCACTCATCCGTACTTTTTGCGACAATTTAACGACGTTTTAAAGCAAGTAGGAATACAAAATACTATTATAAATTTTTTTGCTTATAATACTAAAAGAGAGATTGTACAGCAGGTTAAAGATACCAATGCATTTAAAAGTTGTTATGCAGATACGATTTCATGTTCACATCCTTGTTTAGCACGGTACAATAAAAATGGTTCAAAAGAATATCCTATAAATTGTGGATATTGTTATCCTTGTTTGATTCGTAAGAGTTCACTTTTGGATATAGACGAGATAAAAAAATATTCCTATAAGGGAGAAGCTTATGAGTTCCTTATGGCATATGAAGAAAGTGAAAAAAGTGCTGATTTAAGAGCAGTACTTGGAAGTATTTATCGTTGCAAACATTCTTCAGATAAAGAATTAAAAAGAGATATTAGGTGTGTCGGAGAATTAACAGAAGAGGAAGTTGGAAAATTTTTAGTTTTATATAAGAAAAGTATAGATGATTTGGTACAATTATTTTCTGGAGATCAGAGGATGAAGGAGTATCTTGGGTTATGATTCAACATCTTATTGATACACACTTCCATTTGGATCATTACAAGGATCATCAGAAAATATATGCTGGAATTAATGAAAAAAAACAATATACATTGTGTATGACGAACTCACCTGGGGTCTATATGTCTTGCAAACGCATGTATCCAGAAACAAAATACTTGAAATTTGCACTTGGTTTCCATCCACAGGAGACATCATTAAATGATACAGATTTTTATAGTTTTATACAATTAATCAATGAAACCAATTATGTAGGAGAAGTTGGACTTGATTTCTCAAAAAAAAGTTATATTTCGTGTAATAAACAATGTATATATTTTGAGAAAATTGCAAAAGTGTGTGCAGAAAAGAATAAATTGATGTCAGTGCATCTTAGAAGAGCGGAAAAAGAAGCAATATCTATTTTAAAAGAATATCGTCCTCGTAGGTGTATTATTCATTGGTTTAATGGGAGCAGAGAGCAATTGCAACAATTACTGGATATAGGCTGCTATTTTTCGCTCAATTCCAATATGGTAACAAATGAAAAAAGCAAAGAAAAATTGTATTTGATACCAAAAACAAGAGTACTGATTGAAAGTGATGGGCCGTTCACGAAGATTGATGGGAAAAAGTACACATTTAATAATTTGATAAAAATATATGAGTTAGTTGCACGGTATTATAATGAACCAGACATTATTAAGATTGTTCATGATAATTTTCGAGATGTTCTTTCAAAATGATGTTTAATTGCAAAGTTAGAGGGTGATTTTATGGCAATACGATCAGTAGAATATCTGCAAAGTCTTGTCCGAGAGCTTGCAAAGCTTCCAGATGAGACTGAATGGGTAGAATTTAAATGTAATAACAAGCAGCCACAGATGATTGGCGAATATATTTCTGCTCTCAGTAATTCAGCTGCGTTGTGCGAACGACCAAAAGCATATTTGGTTTGGGGGGTAGATGATGCAACGCATAAAATTGTAGGAACTGAATTTCAGTATCGTAAAATGAAAAAAGGGAATGAGGAATTGGAAGCATGGCTTTCCAGAATGCTTTCACCAAGAATTAATTTCCGATTTTTTGAGGTTCCGATGGATGAAGGAATGGTTGTGCTGATGGAGATTCCTTGTGCGGAAAAACAGCCGGTACAGTTCGCCGGTGGGGAATTTATAAGAATTGGAACGAACAAAAAGAATTTAAAAGAGTATCCTGACAAAGAAAGAGAATTATGGAGAACATTCGATTCTACACCATATGAACTCCGAATTGCGATGGGAAATTTAGATGAAGATGAAATGGTGTTATTATTGGATTACTCAAAGTATTATGATAAACTGGAAATGCCAATTCCGAGAAATAGGGATAAAGTATTGGAAGATTTACAGCATGAAAAGTTCATAAAGAGAAATGATGCCGGTACATGGGATATCACGAATATGGGAGCATTGATGATCGCAAAGGATTTGAAGAAATTTGAATCTTTGCATAGAAGAACTGTGAGGGTGATATGGTATAAGGAGAATTCCAGACTGGATGCTATCAGAGAAAAAGAGTTCTGTGCGGGCTATGCATTTTCGCATGAAGAAATCGTGCAGTATATTATGACAATTATTCCGCAGGAAGAGGTTATTGTAGAGGCAACAAGGAAATCTGTTGTCAGTTTTCCGGAAATTGCTATCCGTGAGTTGTTGGCAAATGCTATGATACATCAGGATCTGCAGCAAAGAGGTACAAATCCGATGGTAGAAGTATTTAAAAATCGAATTGAATTTTCAAATGCTGGCGCACCACTGGTAGCAATTGAAAGAATTGTAGATTCGGTGCCGGTGTCCAGAAATGAAAATATTGCCGGATTTATGCATAAATGTGGTATTTGTGAGGAACGTGGCAGTGGATATGATAAGATTGTTGAAGCAACCGGTAAAAATGAATTACTTGCACCGAGGATTGAAAATCAAAACAATCAATTTACAAAAGCAATATTGTTTGCGAAAGTACCGTTTGAATTAACCACGAAAGAAGATCGGATGCGTACTTGTTATATGCAGGCATGTCTGGCATATGTCAATTTTGAGGGGATTTCTAACTCAGATATTCGAAAAATATTTGGATTGGGAGAAAAAGAGAAAGCGAAAGCATCTCGACTTCTTACCAGTGCTGTTGACGGAGGCTATATTAAAGTAATGGATCCGGATACTGCACCAAGATATAAAAAGTATATTCCATATTGGGCATAATTTAAGTTTCGCTAAGTTTCACTTATATAGGCGGGATGAGGAAAATTCAATAGAGCAATATGAAAAAGGGCACTGAAAACCACTGAATTATTGGTTTTACAGTGCCTTCTCTTTGACTAACGAGAAAAAACATAATAAATTTAAGTTTTGCTAAGTTTCACTAAGTTCAGCATTAACAGATCGCCACTGCCTTTTCGGCTCAAATTTCTCACACCCATCACAGGTCTGCGGCCAGTTGATTTTCCATTCAAAATATTCATTTCTGGTAATTTCGCCAGATTTTAATTCTTTCTTTCTGAGAACCCATTCTTTCATAAAATCATTGAGAACTCCATAATTGAACCACATACCAACAGGTGGATGAGCAGGCCAGTTATCTGAATCATGGTAACGGACAGAGGTATCTTCGCTGGAATTGCATTTCTCTCCGGGATAAGTTTCTAACTGAAAGAGATTGATAGCTGCCGGATTAAATTCGTCAATCCAGAACAGGATTTCCATAAGTTCAGAAGCATCCATAGTAGTAGGCTCATGCAGTGCCAGTGGATTCACATCCAGAATTTTAGCCATTTCAGTTACCAGATCTTTGCGGGGAACCCGGTAATTCGTTTCATATTGGGCAAGGCGGTTTGCACCTTTATCGCCCCAGCCGAGGGCAGCACCAAGTTCTGCCTGTGTCATATTCCGGAATGTCCGGATTTTTTTTATTTTATCACCGATTGTCATATCAGATTTCCCACTTTCTTTTTGATAAATCCATTTTACTACCAAAAACAGTGAATGTAAACAGAAAGATTCGCATTGAAGCGAATAAAACACTTGACATTCGCATGAATGCGAATTAAAATGACAGTACGATAAAGGTTCGCATGAAAGCGAATGTACAGATGAGGATAAATACTATTTGCAAATTATTGCAAAATGAGGTTGTAAAATCCTTCTGTCAGGCTTTATTAGTGAGAGGATTTTTTTGAAGAGAACAACATTTTGGTGTTTCTAGGCTGTAATAAGTGAAAGGATATTCAAAAAACTCTCTTTTGTACCTTGAAAATTACATGAGCTGTATAATCTGATTCCACAGATGCCATAACCCTGTAAAGGATTTTACGGGCGAGCGTCAAAGATACTCCGGAAACGGCTGGTAAGTTTGCGAAGAAGCTACCAGCATTCAGAAATATTCTGATAGAGGTTGGCAGTAACGCTGACAGCAGATTATACGAATGGAAGCCAACACGCCGAACGGAATATGCAATGCTATAACAATAGATAAACTGTGAGAACAAAATACGAAAAGGTAAGGTGATGCAATTGAGAAAATTGCAGGTATAGGACAACTGATACAAAGAATATGTTGGAAAAGAGGTGAGCATCATGGTGAATCAGTCAGTAATAGACTCCAGTGTTGATCTGGAGCAGTTAAAGGACATTGAAGATTTAATTCCTGATATGGATAAAGCTATTTCTGAGAAAGTGGAAACTTTTCTGGATAAATCCGGCGATCAGCCGTATGCCCACATGAATGAAGGATATGTAGTGGTTGTGGAGATGACAGGAGAAATGGATGCCACAGATGCCATTAGCGATTATCTTAGAAAAAGAACGGAGTTGATGTATTAGATGCAAGTCTTGAAAAAAACATCTTGCGAAGCTACAGATGTTATGTTAATGTGAGGTCAGGGAAAATGAACGTGATACATGGTTTCTGACTTCTATTCAATGGAATAAGTAAGTTGGGAGCGATGTAAAATGGAACAGATGCAAATGAATATGCCAGATATATACGATGCTGCATTGTATCTTCGATTATCGAAAGATGATATGGAAGAGGGCGATGCGAAGTCAGAGAGCAACAGCATTGCAAATCAGAGAGAGTTACTTCGGAGCTTTGTAAAAAGCCAGCCGGATATTCAGATTTTTGATATATATGTGGATGACGGATACTCAGGAGGAAATTTTGACCGACCTGAGTTTAAACGAATGACAACTGATATAGAAGCTGGAAAAGTAAACTGCGTGATTGTAAAAGACTTATCCAGATTCGGAAGAGAGTATATAGAAGCCGGGCGATGGATCGAAAAGACCTACCCGGCTTTAAATGTGCGTTTTATTTCAGTTACAGACCAGTTTGACAGTAAAACAGCAGATTTTTCAGAAAAGTCATTTGTTGTTCCAATCAAAAATTTTGTAAATGAAAGCTATTGCCGGGACATTTCCGGTAAAGTGCGAAGCCACCAGAAAATCAAACGTGAAAAAGGTGAATTTATTGGAGCATTTGCCCCGTATGGTTACTGCAAAGATCCGGAGAATAAGAATTGTCTGGTGATTGATTCTTATGCAGCGGATATTGTAAGAAAAATATTTTCATGGAAAATTGATGGGTTCAGTCTTGGAGCAATCGCAGAAAAATTGAATGTACGTCATGTGCAGTCACCAAAAGAATATAAAAAGGCAAATGGTGAAAATTACAATTCCGGATTCCATAGTTCAGACACACCGAAATGGTCAGCAGTGCAGATAAAAAGGATTCTGACCAACGAGGTCTACATTGGAAACATGGTACAGGGTAAGCAGGAACGAATCAGCTATAAGGTAAAGCAACGTCTGGATAAGCCAGAATCAGAATGGGTGAAAGTAGAAAATACGCATCCGGCAATAATCAGGCAGAATGATTTTGATGTGGTGCAGAAGCTACTTCAGTATGATGGCAGGGCATCGAAAACATCGGACAGTGCAAACTTTTTTTCAGGTTTTGTATTTTGCGGAGATTGTCATACACCGATGATACGCAGGGTAAATCAGTATAAGGGAAAGAAAAAAGCCTTTTATATTTGCCAGACAAAAAATAAAGGTGGAGATTGCACCAGACACAGTATTCCGGAAGAGGTGCTGAAAAGGATTGTATTGAAAGAGATTCAGGCATATACGGCACTTTTCGTAGACTATCAGATGATTATGGAAGAACTTTGTGAAATGAAAGTCAGTTACGATCAGGTAATCGGTTATGATACGCAGATTAGTAAGTTGCAGGAAGAATATAACCGTTATTACAGCCTGAAAGCATCTTTGGGTGATGACTTGAAAGAGGGATTGATCAGCAAAGAGGAGTTCGATGATTTTCGGGAAAGTTACGGAAGAAAATGTGAAGAACTGGAGCAGATGATTGAAAACCAGAAAAAACTGGTAAAGCAAATGTTTGAGGGTGGAGTGTCTGCAACTGTTCAGTTGGAGGACTGGAAGAAATCACTGGAAATCAAAGAACTGGATCGCACATTGCTGGCACTGACTGTAGATAAAATCTATATTTATGAGAACAAGCAAATTAAAATTCACATCCGCTATCAGGATATGATTGAGAAGATGAAAGTCATAAGACGGTTTTATGCGGAACACAGGACAGAGTACAGGAAAGAGGTGGGATAAATGGCAAGAACAGCAAAAAGATATAAGAAAAACACAGAGAAGAAAGTTTCTGGTATTCCGGTATGTATGGCTGCAATTTATGCCAGATTATCCGTAGATAGTGATGAAAAAAAGTCAGAATCTATTGAAACACAGGTTACGCTGATAAAAGAATTCATTCAGAAGCACAATGAAAATCCAGACAGAGAGTATGAGATTGCTGTATATGATATTTATTCTGATTTGGGAAAAACCGGAACAAATTTTGACAGACCGGGATTTGAACGGATGATGAATGATGTCAGGGCAGGTAAAATAAATGGTATTCTGGTAAAGGATTTCTCACGATTTGGAAGAAATTATATCGAAACCGGAAATTATTTGGAAAAGATTCTCCCTTTTATGAAAGTGCGGTTTGTTTCTGTATGTGACAACTATGACTCCTATGCACTGGGTGCTAAGAATCAGGAGTTATCCATGAATATCAAGAATCTGGTGAATGATGCTTACGCAAAAGATATTTCTGCAAAGGAACGGGCAGCAAAACGTATTGCACAGAAGAACGGTGAGTATGTGGGATCTACAGCTCCATACGGATATTGTGTGGAAAAGGTAAATGGGATTTATAAGCTGATTGTGGAACCGGAATCTGCAAAGATTGTTCGTAGGATTTTTGAAGAATATGCTTCTGGAGATGGTATACAGAGTATTATTGACAGGCTGTTTGAAGATGGGGTACATCGGATTTCGGACTATAACCAATATCATCATGTGTACTGTCAGGATGGAGAGAATCTTCATCAGTGGGGAAATTCTTCGATACGTGCGGTTTTAAATCGAAATAATTATTATGGTGATCTGGTTCAGAGAAAATACGAATCCAGATTTCAAAGAGGTGAAAAATGGTGTGACATATTGGACGAAAGTCAGTGGATTATTACGCCAAATGCTCATGAGCCGATTATCAGCAGAGAACTGTTTGACAAAGCACAGATCAGGTTAAAAGCAGCACAACAGAAAGCAACAAAAACTACAGAAGGATGGGAGGATGATGAAAGAGCATTTTACAATGTATTCTATTGTGGTGATTGTAAGCGGAAAATGTGTACACGTAGATGCAAAGGCAATGTGTATTACTTTTGCAATGCTGCCTGGTATCGGGATGAAAGAAAATGTAGTCATAAATCTATTTCCGAGGAGAAGCTGCAGAAAATTGTCCGTTCGGAGCTGACCAGACAGTTTCAGTTATCTGGATTGCGGAAAAAGGATATGTCTGCTATAAGCAGTGCGGTATTTCTTTCCAAAATCAATGAGATTCAAACTGAGATCAGAAAACTGGATGCAGATATGGAAAGACGTTCAGAAAAACTGGCACAGGCATTTATGAAATATAAAGAGGGTGAACTTTCCAAAGAAGCTTATATAGAAATGAAAGATGACCGTAATAACTGGAAAGAGTTTTGTGAAGAGAGAAAGAAGTCTCTGGAGCAGACCATACGAAAACTGGAAAAACAGCAGAAAGAAGAAGCCAGATTTTTACGAAGTCTGTTGGAACTGGATGGGACAACCAGAATCAATGCGGAACTTGCAGAGGGCTTGATTGAAAGTATGTATCTGTATGGTGATGGCAGACTGGAAATCAACTTCGGGTTTAAGGGGGCGGTAGAACATGAGTGATCAGAAACTGATTATTGGATATTACCGTCTTTCCATGGAAGATGATTCAGAGGGAGAAAGTAACAGCATTATCAATCAGAGAAAACTGGTAAAAGATTATATTTCCAATATTCCGGAGCTTGCTGCTATGCCATTTCAGGAGTTTTACGATGACGGATATTCTGGTTCCAGTATGGAGCGCCCGGCAATTAAGCAGGTTCTGGAACTTGCCAGAGAGAATAAAGTTCAGTGTATTGTGGTAAAAGATTTTTCCCGTTTTGCCAGAAACTATATTGAGATGGGAACTTATCTGGAACAGATTTTTCCATTCCTGGGAGTACGATTCATTTCTATCTCAGACCGATATGATTCTAAAGATTATAAGGGAAAGAGTTCGGATATTGAAGTACAGTTTAAAGGACTGATAGCAGACTTTTATGTGAAAGACCAGTCCGTAAAGGTAAAAGCGGCAGTCAGTACCAGACGAGGAAAAGGTGAGTATTGCTGTGGTTCTGCACCGTATGGGTATCGAATCAATCCTGAAAATAAGAAAGAACTGGTGATTGTAGAGGACGAAGCGGAAGTAATCCGCAGAGTATTTGAACTGACCAATCAGCGGTATTCCAAGATAGAGATTTGTAAGTTATTCAATGAAGAGGGTGTATTGACTCCCTTGCAGTCTATGAGCAGACGACAGAAATCAGACAGCAAGAAAGCTGCATCAAGAGGATTGCAGTGGACGAGTGATATGATACGGAAGATTGTGGATGATAAGACTTATATAGGCTGTATGGTCTATGGAAAGACAAAGATTCCAGATCCCGGAACAGGGAAAGAAGTACCAGTGCCGAGAAATCAGTGGAAAGTGATGGAAAATCACCATGAGCCGATCGTATCAAAAGAAGTTTTTGAAAAAGCACAGTCCCTGCAGATCAGATACACAAAGAAAAGTAAATTTGACAGGGAAACAACACTGTTAGGTGGCTATGTGAAGTGTGGAAATTGTCGCAGAAGTCTGACTTCAAGCAGTCCGGTTCATGGTCATATCCTTTATAGCTGTGCTTACAGTAAAGGAAAAGAAGATACAGGATGTTTTGCGGGGAAAGCTGATAACAAAATGCTGGAGTATATTGTACTGGCAGAAATAAAGGCATATTTACGTCAGAATATCGGTCAGGAACAGATGCAGCAATCCATGAGGAAACAGCATGAGGACAGCATAGAAGCCTATAAGACGGAACGTTCAGATTGTGAAAAGCGTCAGGAGCAGATAAAGATTCAGAATCGCCAGAACTATGAGAAATATCATGAAGGACAGATGAATCAGAAACAGTTCATGGAAGCCAAGATGCAGTTGGAAGAAGAAAGAGAACGACTGCAGAAACGTGTACAGGAACTGACTGCTCTGATAAATGACGAGAAAGAAATCCTGATGAAAAAGAATGTTCCGGTGGAGCAGATGTTGAAGTATTTAGGTTATGAGAAGCTGACACGAGAGATGCTGGAAGAATATGTGCAGGGAATATATGTGTATGATGATGGGAGAGTGGAGGTGGAATGGGAATCACTGACTTGATTTGTAGCAATAATGTAACGTCCACTACTACTGAACTTGTAGCAATGACGTTACATTCTCCCTGCTGATTTTGTGACAACAATATAACGTCCTCTGTTCCAAAACAACGGTTTTATGGGAAAAATCGAGGGGAAAAAGGTCAAAAAGTTTGTAGCAATGACTTGACATCCTCGGGGGCCTTATGTACAGCACAAAGTATCCCAAAAATATGAAAACGGCTGATCTGAAAAAGTAAATTTCAGTGCCCGAGTAATAAGGATAAAAGGTACATTTTTTTAGTGGGATAATGTTTCCAAAAGTGCTAAAATAAAATCATCATACATAAAGCGAGGCGTAAAACAATGAAAAAAATCAAGTGGGGCGTTATAGGAACTGCCGGAATTGCCAGAAGTTGTACCATTCCGGGAATGATACAGGCATACAACTGCGAATTATATGCAATTGCCGGAAGAAGCATAGACAAAGCTGAACAATTTAAAGAAAAATTCGGATTTGAAAAAGCCTATGGAAGTTATAAAGAATTGTTGGATGATCCGGAAGTGGAAGCGGTATATATTGCGTTGCCAAATACTTTACATTATGAGTGGGCCGTGAAAGCTATGAAAAGCGGCAAACATGTACTGTGTGAAAAGCCGCTTGCACCGTGTGAAAAGCAGGTAAAAGAATTATTTGAAACAGCAAAAGAGAATCATGTATATCTTATGGAAGCTTTTGCGTATCAGCACAGTCCATATATCACTGCAATTAAGAAAGAGATAGAAGATGGAACGATAGGAGAAGTTTGTTATATAGATTCCGCATTTATCACATCGGATTATAATAAGGAAAATATCCGGATGAGACGGGAGACTCTTGGAGGGTGTACATACGATCTTGGAGTATACAACACAAGCCTGACGTTAGGACTTCTGAATGAAGAACCAGAAAAAGTCGAGGCTTCCGCAATCTTTTCGGAAGAAAAGATCGATAAGCTGACTTCTGTAGTCATGGAATTCGCAGATGGAAAGAAAGCAGCATTTACCTGTGGTATGACGCTTGCAACGAATCAGGACAGGAGACTGGACTGTCTGGAGATAGATGGAACGAAGGGAAGTATTACCGGAACCAAATTTGCATTCAATGGTGATGGAGAATTAAGCTATACGATTCGTACGGCTGAGGGGCAGGAAGAAGTAAAGACGGTAGAAGTTCCACAGAATTATCGCCTGGAGGTAGAACAATTCGGCAGATGCATCGATGAAAATGAGATTCCGGCGGTTACGGAAGAATTTTCGCTGAAAAATGCGAGACTTGTTGAGAGGATTCTGGAGGAAATCGGATATTAAGATGAAAAAGAATGAAAAGATCAGGACGCCGTTAGGAATCATTTCTGTTTTCAAGAATGAAATACCTGAAAGATATCATTGTGCAGCGGAACCGGAGATTTCACGTATCAGTGAGACGCATATAAGGATTCTGACAATAGATCAGGCCGTATTCTGGGGAGAAGAAGTGTATTCACCAAGACTTCATCAGAACTGTATGAATCCTGAAAATATTACACTATATCCACTGGAAATTGAGTGGAATGGGGATAAAGTTACGGTTTCAGATCATTATGGGATGAAAAAGTGGATAACCGGGGAAAAGTTACCGGAAATTCAAGACTGGAATTTAAAACTGAAAAAATTAAGATGTAATCCTTGCAGAAACTGTGGAAGATGTTAGAAAGCGAAAGAAAAGAGGAAAAATATGAATTATTCAGAATGTATAGAAAATGCAAGAACACGTATTGGAAATTATTGTAAGGCCTGTCCGGAGTGTAATGGACGCGCCTGCAAGAATCAGATGCCTGGACCTGGGGCAAAGGGAATTGGAGATACAGCTATCCGTAATTATGATAAATGGAAAGAAATCCGTGTTCAGATGGACACAATTGTAGAAAACAAACCGGTGGATACATCCCTGGAGCTCTTTGGAAAGAAGTTTTTATATCCATTTTTTGCAGGACCGGTTGGTGCAGTGGGATTACATTACGGCGACTGCCTGGATGATGTGAGATATAATGATATTCTTGTGTCAGCATGTGCAAAATACGGGATTGCCGCATTTACAGGAGATGGTCTCGACAGTAATGTGATGGTTGCTGCGACAAAAGCAATCGGGAAAACAGACGGAATCGGAATCCCGACTGTGAAACCATGGAACATAGATACCGTTGCAGAAAAGATGAAGATGGTTCAGGAATCAAAGGCATTTGCAGTGGCAATGGATGTCGATGCAGCAGGACTTCCATTTCTTAAGAACATGGAGCCGCCGGCAGGAAGTAAGACAGTAGAGGAACTTGGAGAGATCGCAAAGATTGCAGGAATACCATTTATTGTAAAAGGTGTTATGACAGTCAGAGGAGCCCTGAAGGCAAAAGAGGCCGGGGCATCTGCAATTGTAGTATCGAATCATGGAGGACGTGTGCTGGATCAGTGCCCGGCGACAGCAGAGGTGCTGGAAGAGATCGCCAGGGCAGTAGGGGATTCCATGAAGATATTTGTAGATGGCGGAATCCGGAGTGGTGTAGACGTATTCAAGGCCCTGGCACTCGGAGCAGATGCAGTCATCATTGCAAGACCATTTGTGACTGCCGTTTATGGAGGTGCGGAAGAAGGCGTAAAATCTTATATAGATAAGATTGGAACAGAGCTGGAAGACACGATGAAAATGTGCGGGGTAACGAGTCTCAAAGAGATCACCAGAGCGTCTGTCTGGATGAAATAATTACCAGATTCCCATGATATGCTGCATTCCCAGACTCACGATGGTAATTCCGATCCAACAGCATCCACCGAGCATAAGTGGTTTTCCGCCGGATTTAATCAATTTTACAACATTGCTGTTAAGTCCGATCGCAGCCATAGCCATAATGATAAAGAATTTCGACAATTCTTTTAACGGAGCAAATACATCTGCACTGACACCCATAGTCATACATACAGTTGTGATCACAGCTGCAATGATGAAGTATAAGATGAACATAGGAAATGCTCTCTTTAAGCTGAATTTGTTTGATGCTGAGTCAGCATTTCCAGATTTTGCAGCAGATTTTGCACGGATCAGGGATAATACCAGTGTGATCGGAATAATTGCCAGTGTACGTGTAAGCTTTACGGTCACGGCTGTATTCAGTGTTTCACTTCCGAGATTCCACATACTGTCCCAGGTAGAGGCAGCAGCGGTGACCGAAGAAGTATCATTAATAGCGGTTCCGGCAAATAATCCGAAGGAGCTTCCACTTGTAGTGTCAAAGCCAAGTGCACTTCCAAGTACAGGGAAAAGTACGGCAGCGATAACATTAAAGAAGAAGATTACAGAGATTGCCTGTGCAACTTCAGTATCATCTGCATCGATGACCGGTGCAGTGGCAGCGATCGCAGATCCTCCGCAGATGGATGAGCCGACCCCTACGAGAATCGAAGTATTCGATGGGACATTCATGATCTTGCGGAGAACCCACGCAATGATCAGAGAAGTACTTATCGTACATACGATGATCGGAAGGGACTGCTTTCCGGTCTGTAGAATAACACCAAGATTCATTCCAAATCCGAGCAGTACAACAGCTGTCTGTAAAATAATCTTAGAAGTCCATTTGATACCTGGTTCGGCTTTTCCTTTATTGGTCCATACTAGTGTAATCAGCATTCCGGCCAGGATCGCGATGACAGGTCCGCCGATAACCGGGAAAGCCTTTCCAAGAAGCCATGATGGAATCGCAATCACAAAACAAACCAGTATACCGTTTAGGTTTTTGTTAAAAAAATTCATGTTTTTTCCTCTTTCTCATTCTTTTATTGGTTCATACGGGTTTCCACTAGAGATTATAACACTGGATAACAATAATAAATAATTATATAATATTATCGTATGATAATAAAAAATTATTAAAAAATCAAATTGACAATGAAAGGAAAAAGATTATGCTGGATTTTAGAACAGATACATTCCTTGCGGTATGTGATACAATGAATTTCACAGAGGCAGCAAGAAGGTTACATATTACGCAACCGGCAGTTTCGCAACATATTCGTTTCTTTGAAAAGGAATACGATGTCAAATTGTTTTCTTATTGTAATAAACAGTTGTATCTGACTCAGGCAGGAGAGATACTTAGAAAACGGCTGATGACAATGAAAAATGATCAGCTGGCAATTATGAATGAGATAAGAAATGAATCCCATAAGATGGAATCACTTTCCATAGGAGTTACGATGACGATTGGAGAATATGCAATTGTAGATAAAATAGCAGATTTCCTGATCAGCCATCCGGAGATAAACCTGCATATACATTATGGAAATACAACGCAGCTGTTGACTTTGCTTGATGAAGGAAGGATTAATCTTGCGCTTGTAGAGGGCAATTATCCGAAGGAAAATTATGAACATAAAAATTACAGTACGGAAGAGTATATAGCAGTTTGTGCCAGAGATCACACATTCAAAGAAAAATTTCCAGAAACAATGCAGGAACTGGTGAAGGAGCGCCTGCTTGTACGTGAACCGGGATCCGGGACAAGAAATATTTTAGAGGAGTTACTTCTTGCAAGAGGAATGGGGATAAAAGATTTTCTCCATTATACAGAAGTGGAAAATATGCATACAATTATCGGGCTTTTAAAAAGAGATTGTGGAATTTCATTTATGTATAAGATTGCAGTAGCGGATGAACTTAAGAATGGAACATTGAAAGAAATCAGACTTTCAGATTTTAAAATGCAGCATGCTTTTGATTTTATCTGGGAAAAGGGCAGTATTTATACAGAAAAATATATTGGAATATGTGAGGAACTTCTGAAAAAAGAGAATATCATATATTGATTAGTTGTACTTATCGATAATGAAAGAAAGTATAAATCAGGAAGGATGGGAATCATATGATGACAAGAGAAGAAGCATTAGCATACGGAATGTCTTTTGACAATGTATATGAAGAAAAGCCATTCCGTGATCCAAACTGGCAGCTGGTGCGGATCAAAGGAAGTAAAAAAACATTTCTGTGGATCTATGAACGGGAAGGCTATATCAATCTGAATGTCAAAGTGAATCCGGAGTGGAGAGACTTCTGGCGCTCGACGTATGAGTCAGTGACGGCCGGGTATCATCTGAATAAAGAACACTGGAATACGATCATTCTGGATGGGACTGTTCCGGAAAAAGAGATTAAAAGAATGATCGCAGAAAGCTATGATCTGGTTACGGACAGTCCGACAAAGAGAATTTACGAAGCAGTGAAGCGTATTCCAAAAGGGCATGTGGCAACTTATGGGAAGATCGCAGAGATGGCGGGAGACCCCAGAATGGCAAGAGCCGTGGGCAATGCACTGCATAAGAATCCGGATCCAGAACATATTCCATGCTTCCGTGTGGTCAATGCGAAAGGAGAACTGGCCGGGGCATTTGCGTTTGGTGGAGAGGATGTGCAGGCAGAACTTCTTCGGGCGGATGGAGTTGAAGTGATAAACGGCCGGGTAAATCTGGAAAAATACGGAATAAAAGCTGCCAGTGGCAGGCTTCCAGAGATTTGAACGCCATGTAGGATAGACCAGAGGGCGAGTGGGAAAATAACTTTTTCTATATTCCAGGTGGAATAGTATGAAGCGAAGAAACCGGGAGACGATACATTGTACTGTCACCTTGTGGATTCGGAGCTGCAGGTAAAATAAAAAAAGAAAAGAAGATAAAAATGAAACAGATTGCAAAGAAGATAACAGAATATGTAAAGAAAAGTAAAAGAGCAAAGCTATATGGAGTATTTGGTCTGATATATTTGATTGCAGTCATATTTGTCATGAATGACGCATGGCTGTATCAGACACCAATTGCAAAGCTGACAAAAGTAGAGACAAGCGTGGCAGGAGAAAGCAAAAGTACCCGTGGAACACAAGAAATCAAATATAAGCAAAAGATCCGGGGGGTGATATTAAATGGAACGAATAAAGGGAAAATCGTTGATTTTTCTAATGAATATACCTATACAGGAATGTTAAAGCAGAAATATCACAAAGGGGATAAGGTATTGCTGAATGGTTCTGAAAATAATGTGGGATCTAGTATACAGTGTGTAAAAAGAGATACGGAACTTATTATTTTGCTTGGTCTTTTAATATTGGTATTGATGATGATTGCGGGAAAGAAAGGCTTGCTTACAATTGTGACAGTGGGAATCAATATTGTGATATTTACAGCAGGATTCCTAAAAAGCGGTGATGATGCGGATGTTGTAGCAATCTGTAATAAAATGGTAATCTTTTTTGCAATTGCTACATTGATCGGATTAAATGGAATTCACAGGAAAACATGGGCGGCATTATTGTCAACTATATGTGTATTGGCAATGATCATGGGAATATTTGATGTGGTGATCAGTCATAGTGCTGAATTGGATTATTCTACTATGGAATATTTAGGGAGCATTGATAATCCGGATGAGATTTTTCATGCAGAGATTTTGCTATCAGGACTTGGAGCAATCATGGATGTTGCAGTGGCAATTGCTGTCGCATTGAGTGAAATTGTTACGAAGCGGCCAGAAGTTACATTTCGGGAGTTATTCCGGTCCGGAAGAGAGATAGGATATGATATTATGGGAACGATGATCAATGTATTATTGTTCGTGTTTGGCTGTGGCTTGATTCCGATGTGCGTGATCAGGATGAATAACAGCGTCCGGTTTATGACGATTATAAAATTACATATTCCGTGTGAATTATGCAGATTCTTCATAGAGAGTATTGGAATTGTACTGGCAATACCAGTATCTATACTGATCACATCTGTGATGATGAAATTAACGATAAGGAAGGTGAAGAAGACATGTTGATGATACTGGGATTGATTCTGTTATTTTTGATCATGATTATTGGCGGGGACAGAGGTGTGATATCATTGATAGCACTGGTTGGAAATATGTTGCTGCTTAGCCTGGCTATCTGGCTGATGGCAGCGGGAGCACCGGTACTTCTGGTTACGATCGGAATGGGAATCATCATTTCATGTGTAACATTATTTTATCAAAATGGTACCAATGAAAAGACGAAGAGTGCATTTGCAGCAGTATTGATTACAATGACGGTCCTGTTTTTCTTTATCTATATGGTGGTGTGGAGAAGCGAGGCAGGAGGATTGAATGAAATCCAGGCTGCGGAAGATGATGTATTATATTATAATATGAATCTGGACATTAATATGAGAAATGTTGCGACAGCCGTGATCATACTCAGTACGTTGGGAGCTGTGTTAGATATGGCACTTACGGTTACAACTTCCGTTTACGAGGTCAGTATTCACAAACCGGAGATGAAACTGACAGAACTTGTAGAAAGCGGAATGCAGATTGGAAGAGAAGTAATCGGGACAACAGTGAATACATTGTTGTTTGCATATGTGGGAGAATCGTTATTATTATTTTCTTATCTGAAGATGCAGGATTATACACTGGAAACATTATTAAATTCGAAAATATTATTTCAGAACTGTGTATCTATGATATTTGGTGCGATTGCCTGTGTGGTGGTGATGCCGGTTGCGGCGGTATTGGTTGGCAGGCATTTGCCCGGGTATAATCATTAACTGATTATATCCGGAGCATTATTTTGGCAGAAAAAATACCATCTTCATAGGTAAAGTCACAGACACCACCGTTTTTGTCGGTAATGTGGCGGACGGATTCGATTCCTATGCCGTTTCCGGAGCGTTTGGAGGATTGGAAAACATTGTTTTCTTGCTGTATTTTACCATCGAAGGTATTCTCCACATGAATCAGAAGCAGGTGATTATGGTGGGGATAAACCTCCACATTAATCTTTCTGCGGGCGGGCTCTGTTTTCACACTTGCCTGGATGGCATTTTCCAGCAGATTGGAAAATACAAGACATAGATTAATCTCATCTATGGAAAGATCAGTGGGCAGGGAAACCAGTGCATGAAAAGGAATATTTTCTTTTTTGGCAAGGGTGGAATAATATCCGAAAACACTGTCAACAGCCTGATTTTCACAGAAATGGAGGTTATAGTCAGAAATTTTTTCGGTTGTAGCAGATAGATATTTTTTAATCTTTTCCATGTCACCCTGCTCTGCCAGAGAGGACAGTTGGACAAAATGATGGCGGATGTCGTGACGCGCCTGTTTTGCTTCTTCAATGGCCATACAGAGATTCTCGTATCTTTCCTGCTGAAGGGAAAGAAAATGGTTCTCCTGCTGAAGTCGGGCATTTCTGTTCAGGCTGACCGCCATCATGAGAAACATGACATAAAACAGGAGCAGGATTATGAGCAGTACAAGACTTAAAACAATATAACACTGCAGGACCCGCCCGGTATATAAAGTGCTGCGGTATTTAGGAATCATAAAAAGATTCACTCCGATGAAGATTACCGGAAGGATCCAGAATACATACCAGGTTTGGGCAAAGTTTTCGTCTGCGATCATTGTCTGAATACAGTGACGGGCAGGATACCAAGCTGCCAGAACAAACAGCAGGCAGATGACGTTATAGAAAATTCCGGCACCGGTACGAAACCACAGCTCATTTTCTGTAATATGCAGGTCAGCAGTTATAAGTGCATTGACTGCCCGGGAAAGACTGTTGACACATGCAAAAACTGCAAAGACTGCCAGAAAAATACTGACGGATTTCCAGACAGAGATTTTTAACGTTTTATGATAAATAAGCATAATAACAGGCAGCAGAGGAAACAGGATCCATCTGGTGGGAAAGTGGAGGGCACAGCAAACTGCTCCTCCGAAAATACAGATTCCCAGAAGAAGAGGAAGAAGCCACGCTGTCAGCTTAAGCGGTGTCTGTCTCAGATAGCTTTTTACAGGCAGATATGCCAGCAGTATGCCGGGAATGATGACGGAAAATTCAAGTACAGGGCGAAGTATGTCAGTCATTTTAAGACCTCCTTTGGAACAGAAATTCCATAAATGTCTGTCTGGCGTTTTTGAGCAGTTTCCGGCTGACCGGGACATTGCTTCCGTTATCAAGGCAAAAACCTGATCCGTCAAAATCAACGGCATGCTCCAGATTGATCACAACACCCCGGTTACACTGATAGAAACGTGCGTCCATTTTCAGGGAGGTTATGAAGGAATCAAAGGACTGGCGGGTGACCAGTTCCCTTTCATCTGCAGTGTGGATGTGGATCATGTGAGAAAAATGTTCTGCGTAGATTATTTTCTGGAAGGGAATCTGAATATTACTGCCGTTTACCTTAACATCTATGTATTTTCCGGAATCCGGGATGCGGGAAAGGATTTCATCTGCCAGTGCGGAAATATCATTTTCACTGTAGGGCTTTACAAGATAGTGCAGAGCCCGGACCTGAAACCCCTCTAAAGCATGGTCAGTGGAAGTTGTTGTGAAGATCAGCAGACAGTCTGTGTCTGATCTGCGAAGTTCTTTTGCGATATCAATTCCATTGGCTCCATTCATATAAATATCCAGAAACACTACAGTGAAAGGGCATTCTTTCGCTGAAGTGAGGAAAGTTTCTCCATTTTCATATTCAAATATATCTGTATGGACATTGCGTCTGGAAAACTGAGATTCCAGTCTGTTTCGCAGCAGTGTCCGTTCGTCTGAAATATCATCAACAATTGCAATTTTCATAGTAGATCTTCCTTATATATATTTATAAAATTCCGCTTGCTGAGACTTTTTCATCTGTGTAATCTATAGCCGCAGACAGGCAAGAGGAGTAGTTATTTCAAAAACGCTCTGGTAACAGTATATCACAAAACAATACCACGGAGTTGCAATTCGTGCCATTTTCTGTCATTTCGTGCCAGGATTGTTGAAATGATTTCTGCCTTTCTTATAATGAGAATAACAAATGAAAGTACCTTAAATAGAAAGGAAGGGGAGTGTTGCCGTGTATTGTATTGCCATATTGACTAACCAGGAACAGGAAGGACAAAAAAGTGCGGAATATATCAGGAATTACTGCACAGAGAAGCATGTCTTTCCACTGATTGAAATTTATCAGAATCAGGAACAATTTTTTGCACAGACATTGAAAACAGTACCGACAGTGGTGTTTCTCGCATTACCGGGTGTGTCCGGCCTGAATGCAGCAGAACACCTTCGTTCTCTGTATCCGAAATGTGGAATTATCTGGTGCAGTGACCTTGATTTTTCGCTTCATGCGTTCAGGTTGCGGATAGAATATTTTTTTATGAAACCTGTGGAAGAGCAGAAAATAAAAGAAGGTCTTTCCATCTGGTTTGAATGTAAAAAAGGAGGGGGCTATGAAAGAAAAGAAAGTAATTGATTATACCAGAACCTATCGAAGAATTGGGGCAGATAAAAAGAAATGTATTCTGTATATTGTCATACTGATCCTGCTTGGTTTTCTGCTTATGTGGACTCAGATCGATGATCTGACCAGGATGATCTGTAAGATATGTGCCGGTGTTTTAAAGAAATATGAACCGCATATGTATGTTGGAATCCGTTCAGAAACGTATCCTCTGTTTGGAAAAATCAGCTATCTCAGTGCAGAAACCGTATATCCGGGAATACAGATAAGCCTTATAAATGCAGGAATTTCTCTTGGAGTAATCATTCTGCTGGCGTGCCTTCCATGGAAGGGTCGCCCTCTTGCTATATATCTGATTCTGTGCAGTGCGATTCATCTGATAAACAGTCTATGGTTTGTGTTTGGGGAAAAATATTTTCCGTATACTTTAACCGTTTATTCAAAATTATATATGCTTCAGGAAATTGGCATATGGGTGATGTTTTTTGTTATGACAGTTATGGTCACCGGAATAATAGGAGACAGGGGAGTGATCTATAAGCTTTTGACACTTCTTGCGATAATGTTGTATTCCATTGTATTTGGGACCGTTCGCTATGCGATCTTTATCTGGCTGTTGTACAGATTTTCTGTGATCTATATGGCGTTTTTCTATTTTATGATAGGTCCTATGTTTGACTTTTTGTATCTGGTTATGATTTATGCAGTGTTTGTCAACCGCATGATCGGTGTTTACGATTCAAGGAAGGGAAAGGAGGTATGGAAATGGTCGTAGCTATTATGAAAGGTTATATTATTTTTGTTATTATTCTGATGCTTCTGTACACAGCCAGACATTTTTATTTTACAATTGTAAGACTTCTGGGCAGGCAGCGTCTCTATTACAATGATATTCTTACAGACAGGATGAAAAGTATTTCCGTACTGATCCCTATGCATAATGAGGAGCAGGTGCTTTCCAACGTTCTGGATTCTCTGCTGCAATGTGAGTATGACAGGGACAGACTTGAAATTATTCCGATTAATGATAATTCTACAGACCGCACAAGGGAAATGCTGGATGAATATCACAGAAAGTATGAGTTTATACGTCCCCTTCACAGAGACTGTCCGGACAGAGGGAAACCGGTGGGTCTGAATGATGCAATGAAGCTGGCAAAAGGAGAGATCATCATTGTATTTGATGCGGATTACAGACCTGCCAGAAACATGCTGAAACAGATTGCACTGGGATTTGAGGATCCGCAGGTAGGTGCAGTCATGGGGCGGGTGATACCGTACAATACCAACACAAATATGCTGACCAGACTTATTAATTTGGAACGGTCCGGAGGATATCAAGTAGATCAGCAGGCACGATATAATCTGAAAACAATTCCTCAGTATGGCGGGACAGTAGGGGGATTTCGCAAAGATTTTCTGTTAGAAACCGGTGGTTTTAATCCAAAGGTTCTGGCAGAAGATACGGAACTTACATATCGGCTTTTTACCAATGGCTGGAAGGTTGTATACGCTAACTCGGCGGAATGTTATGAAGAGTCTCCGGAAAGCTGGAATGTGAGAGGCAGACAGATCAGACGCTGGTCAAGAGGTCATAATGAAGTATTGTTCCGCTATCTGATCCCTACGATCACAACTCCCTATATGGGACTGTTTCAGAAAGTAGATGGCTTGTTTCTGCTTTTTATCTATGCGGTACCGGTATTTCTGCTGGTGGGATGGGTAGTTTCCCTTGGATTATTTTTCCTGGGTGAAATGCAGATATTCAGTGGCTGGTGGGTTATATTGTTTTTGGGAATTTATAATTCCCTTGGAAATTTTGCACCATTTTTTGAGATAGGTACCTCGCTTATCATAGACGGACTTCCAGGAGAGGCATTGCTTCTGCCTCTTATGATGTTTAACTTTTTCTTCTATATGTGGAATATCTCTCTGGGATTCTGGGATGCAGTGGTAGATACTGTTACCGGAAGAGGTGTGAAATGGGATAAAACAGTGCGTTTTACTGTGCAGAAAACGGAAAAGGAGGCTGAAAAATGAAAGTATGGATTTTGATTTTTGTCTGTATGTTCTCTATGCCTCTGTTGGTTGCAGTATTGCATTTCAGGATGAGAAAAGGGCAGATTCTGAAAATAAGGCAGGATTATGTGAAAAATGCCAGATATTTTGGTAGAAGCTTTTCATCTCTGGTGGAAAAAGCCCTTCCGGAAATGAAGAATGGTATGATCATGCTTTCAAGACAGGAAAAGGTGTTGGAAACAGATGGAAAACAGGAGTTTGTGCAGCCTGAGATTGAGAATCTGGTCATTGCCAGAAATACCATCTTCTGTCCACAGCAAGAGGATTTACATTTCCAAAAAGAAATCTACAGTGAAAAGGATGCGTTGTTTGTGAAAGAGAACATACGACTCCGGGCTGTATATAGTAAAAAAAGACTGCTTTTCGGAAATAAGATCCGGCTTCTCAGATGGGCGGACGCAGAACATGCAGTTGCAGTTTATGATGAATGTGATCTGGGAGAAAGAGTATCAAGCGGAGAACAGCTTGTGATAGGCTTTGATAATATTTTTCATAGTCTGTATGCACCTGTGATCCGTCTGGGACAACGTCCGGAGGAACCGGACCGTTTTATGGAAGAACGTGATCCCAGGATATTTCGTATGCCGGTAATGAACAGGTATGAATATAACAGGCATTACATAGATGATGATATGGTTACAGAAAGTGGGACAGTTCCTTATACGATTATTTCCCGTGGGGATATAAAGGTGATAGAGGACATTATCCTGCAGGGAGATATCCACAGTGATGGAGCTGTGAGGATCATGGAAAATGCATCGGTGCTTGGAAATATTTTCGCAGAGAATGATATACTTCTGGAAAAAAATGCAACAGTGCTTGGAAACATTTTTACACAGGGCAACATTATATTTGAAGAAGGTGCCAGTGCAGGTCAGCCGGATAAGATTATTTCAGTTGTTGCCCGCGGAACAATAACTTTTTATGGAGGTAATAATATTTATGGATATGTGGTTTCAGAGGGTGGTGGGAAAATTCTGAAATCGGACAGAGAGGTATTGAGAGAGTATTGTTTTCCAGGAGAACCTGTTCATGAAGAAAAGATTACTTTTCGGGATCTGTTGGAATATGAAAATGTTGATTTTCAGGGATTTCGAGGAGATATATATGTAAAAGAAGCGAGTATTCCTGAAGGTGCATCAGTCATTCCGAAGAGTCAGTTTTTTGAATGCAGAAGTCTTGAGAAGGTGTATCTGCCGGAGAGCGTTTCTGTTATTGAGGACTATGCATTTGCTGACTGTCATGTGCTGAAAGTACAGGAAAGCATAGAAAAGCTTTCGCTGAAATCTGTAGGGATATCAGCTTTCGAAAACTGTTATGCATTGGAATTTGTAAGTCTTCCGGATTCCCTGACTGTGATTGGAGGAGCTGCATTTGCGGAATGCGTGTCTGTTAATAAACTGATATTTTCAGACACCTCACTGTTAAAGAAAATAGGTGATCATGCTTTTCGCGGGTGTAGGAATCTGAAAGAGATATATCTGCCGGACAGTGTGGAATATGTGGGAGTCAGTGCATTCAGAGATTGTAGCTCTCTTGAACAGATTTCGGTATCAGAGAAAATAAAAAACCAGCCGGGTATTGCAGAATTAGAGAAAAATTGCCCAAACGCCAGGATCAGGTTCAGGGAGGTGAATTCAGTTGAAAAAGAATAAAACCGCAGAACTGTTTCTTGTTTTACTCATTTTGACCGTAATGTCTGTAGGAGTTTTTATCCTCCAGAATGGAATGGAAAAATTGCAGAATGTTAAGCAGCAAAGCGTATATGTTCCGGAAACAAGAGATTTGTATAATAATTATGGCTTAAAAAATGATCAGTCTCTTTCAAAAACCAGAATCCTGGAAACGCAGGATCAGGTGATCTATACAGACCGTATCTTTAATATAAATCAGATTTCGGAGGATCATATTTCATATGCGGCAGATATTTTGAAAGCATTGCAGGAAAAGAGTGGAAAAGATGCTTATATTATGCCGATACCGGAAAGAGCAGTATTTGAAAGCGGATATGAAAATGAAAAGGAAAAATACAACAATTTTACAGAGAAACTGGAAGCCTCTTTTACAGATCCTTCTGTAGTTTTAAATCCGTTGTCTGAACTGGAAAAACATCAGTCTGAATATCTTTATTTCAGAACTGAAAATAGCTGGACAATGCGTGGGGCATTTTACGGGGCGCAGGTGATTTTTGGAGAACTTGGATATGATAAGGAAAACCTGGATGCTTACCGGGAATATGTTTTTGGGACTTTTGAGGGAAATCTTCTTTTGGAGGCGTTAAAAAAGTATACGACAGATGAAATAAAGAGAGATATAGGAAACATGGAACAGGAACCATTCTATATTTATATCAATGGTTCAAGTCTCAATCGCGAAGAATTAACCCTTGAAAACAAAGAAGGGCAGCTAAAGACACTAAAAAGACAAATGATACAGTTTAATAGTAGTGGAAGTCATGCAGTTATTGGTTCAGATTATGAGCATAGTATAGTGGAAGGAAGAGGAAAAGGACAGAGAAAAGGAAATCTTCTTCTTATTGCAGATGCAAGAGGAAAGATGATGATCTCTTATCTTTCAGAGATTTTTGAAAAGGTTTATGTGTCTAATATTTATGAGGATGCAGATCTGATACAGAATCTGGATGAAATACTGGAAAAATATAATATAGAATATATTGTATGGGCACAGGATGTTACTGAAACAGGAAATATATCTTATATGAGAGCATTGAATCCACTTTTAAAGGAAGGAGGAATGTCTGATGTCGGAACTGATCCTTAAGGGAACGGACCTGTTTATGAAAAAAACAGGAAGTGCTGACAAGCTTCACATAAGCGGAAATACAGAAAGAATGCTATTTCTGATCATTGGGATTCTGCTTGTTTTTGCAGGAGCTAAGGTATACCGTCTGATTGTTTCCTTCATAATGTTCTGGGGAGTGACGATTGCCCTATGTACTGTTATGAATGGAAAAACCGGATGGGGGACGATTGTAACAGCATTTACGATACTTGGATGTCTGATGGGATATATGGCATTTAAGTGGAAAACAGCAGATGCCATGATCCTGTCTGTTATGACTGCTGCGGCAGTTGTATGGATGTGTTATCCATTCTGGTGGGTTGCAGTTATTTTCGCTGCAGGAGCTGCAGTTGCAGCGGCTTTTTTTCCTCTGGAGGGAGCAATCCTTTCTTCTGTTGCAGTGGGAATGTGTCTTCTTTATGAAACGGGAGTCAGATACGTGGTTTTCCTGGTAGTATGTGGACTCCTGTTCCAGATAGTTCTGTTTGAACGAAAATCAGAGAGGGGGCGTAAGATTTGGAAACGGTTTTTCGTAAAGAAATCAAATATCTGATCAGCCGCGGAGAAGCCATGATTCTTCAACAGAAGCTGGATAGCATTATGGAAAGAGACATTCATGGAGAAAATGGCAGATACTTTATTAGATCTCAGTACTATGATTCCATAGACGATCAGGATTTATGGGATAATCTGGATGGAATGTATGAAAAAAGGAAGATCCGTTTAAGAATTTATTCACTGAATGATTTATCTGCAAAGCTGGAGTTTAAATGTAAAAACGGATTTGACGGAGTGAAATATTCTATACCCATCAGCCGTGAACAGGCACTTCGGATGGAACAGGGAGATGCGTCATTTCTTCTGGAATATGAAACAGAGCTGGCTATGAGACTGTATTTGCGGATCACACAGGGCTGTTATCGCCCAAAGACGATCATAGATTATCAGAGGCTGGCATTTGCTTATCCTGCAGGTGATGTAAGGATCACTTTTGATACGGATATCAGAGGGGCTTTATATCCATATGGTCTGTTTGAGAATGTGGGAACAGATGCGCTGGGAAGTACAGAGCAGGTACTGATGGAAGTAAAATATACAGGATTCCTGCCGGACATGATCGCAGAGATTTTGAAAAAAACAGATGAGCTGTCCACCAGCCACAGTAAATATTCCAGAGCCAGAATGAGATGGCTGTAAGTTTTGCATACGGCAGACTGGAAATAGTTGATAAACCGGATGCCGGGATTGGAGAAAGAGATGAGAGAATTTATTGTAGAAAATTTGACAAATACAGAAGCACTGAGCGTGACTGTGATTTTAATGAATAATATAATCGCACTGATTGTTTCCTTTTTTATTATGTTTATATATAAAATTTCTTATGTGGGAACTGCATACAGTAGGAAATTTAATATTTCAATCGGAACGATTACAATTATTACAGCTATGATCATGAGTATCATTAGTAATAATATTGCATTATCCCTTGGTATGGTTGGTGCTCTTTCTATCATAAGATTTCGTACTGCTGTAAAGGATGTAAGAGATGCTACATATATTTTCTGGGCAATCGCAGCAGGTATTGGCTGTGGTGTATCTCAGTATGCGCTTATTGTTATTGGTTCAGCTTTTTTACTTCTTTTTCTTATTATTACAAGGAAAGGGTTCACATCTTGTAATAAACTGATGGTTGTTCAGGGAACACCTGACTGCTTACATAAAACAGAGGCAGCAGTAGACAGCTTTTTTTCTGGAAAAGTACATATTTCTATGAGAAATGTTACAGAAAACAGCTTTGAACTGGTCTATTCTATTGGAGAGGGAATTCTGGATAATGCTGCAAAACAAAATCAGATGGATATTTCAGAGAAACTGATTAAAATTGATGGTGTGAAAAGGGTAAATATAGTTGACCAGAAGGATGAACTTTCGCAGTAAAAAGGCTGCTTGACAGAGAGGTGATGCTATGAAAAGGATAGGACGTATCCTTTTATGTATTCTGATGATAACAGTTCTCTTTGGAATATCCATTATGGGAAATTTTGTTGTAAAGTCAGAAAATAAGTCAAAGGAAAAAAAGAGAACTGCTATCACGAAAGAAGAAATGAAGGAGTGGGCTGCACCGGACGAAGAGACGCTGAAATATTATGATCTGGGAAAGTTCTCTACTACACTTCCGGTAATCTATATGAATACAAAGGGCCAGCAGATCCTGAAGGAAAATGTAATCTGTGGAAATATTGCTTTGTTGGATGGAAACGAAGAGGCACAATCTGTTTCTGCGGTTCCCAATTCTATATATCGTGCTACGATTAAATACAGAGGTGCCTCTTCTTATAGTAAATTTGATAAAAAACAATATCGCATTAAGTTTTACAAAAATAGTAAAGAGAATGAAAAAAAAGTGTCACTTGCAGGAATGGGAGCAAACAGTGAATGGGTGTTAAATGGTCCTTATCTTGATAAGACACTGATCAGAAATAAATTGGTATATGATCTGGCAAGAGAATTAAATGGATGGGCTCCGGACACTCGGTTTGTGGAATTGTTTGTCGATGGAAAGTATCAGGGAGTTTATCTGGCGGTAGAACCTGTAACAAACGGAGAAAGCAGATTGCGTCTTGCAGAATTTGGTCTGTTGTCGGGAGAAACTGCATATGTGGTAAACAGAGACAGGATCGATACGGGAACTGAAGAAATAGAAACATGGGGAAAGACGAAAGGATATACCTATAACGCTCTGTATATAAGATATCCATCAAAAAATAAAATAACGGAAAAACAAAAAGAATATATAAAAAATGATATCTCTGAATTTGAACAGGTTCTATATGGAGAGAATTTCAAGGATAAAAGAAGCGGCTATCAGGAATACATCGATATGGATAATTGGGTAGATTATTTTATTATCAATGAATTTGCCATGAATTATGATGCTGGTAATCTTTCTACTTATGTGTATAAAGAACTGGGAGGAAAGCTACAACTTGCTGCATGGGATTTTAACAATGGATTTGATAATTATCAGTGGTTTCATACAGAAACAGATCATCTTTATACAGTGGAAAATTCATGGTTTGACAGGCTGTGGCAGGACGAAAATTTTAGAAAACATGTCTGTGAAAGATATGTGCAGCTGCGTAAAACCACACTATCTGATGAACATATTGCTGACAAGATAGCATCTTATCAGGAGAAACTGGGAGATGCCGTGGACAGAAACTTTAAAGTGTGGGGATATTCTTTTGATGAGAACCTGTTAGTCGGCACTGGTAAGGATGGAATGTCGAGGGATATCGGAAGTTATGAGGAAGCTATGAAACAACTGACAGATACTATCCGCGAAAGACTGGCGTATCTGGATAAAGAACTGGGAGGAAATTGAGAATGAAAAAAGTACTGGTGATTTTCGGAACAAGACCGGAAGCAATTAAAATGTGCCCTCTTGTCCTGGAGCTGAAAAAAAGTGAAAAACTGGAAACGTTGGTGTGTGTTACAGGACAGCACAGGGAAATGTTGAAGCAGGTTCTCGATATTTTTAAAGTGGTTCCGGATTATGATATGGCGATCATGAAAAAAGGGCAGGATCTTACGGATGTGACAACGGCTATTCTTACAGGAATGAGGGAAATTCTGAAAAAGGAAAAACCGGATATGGTACTGGTCCATGGAGATACGTCGACTGCATTTGCCGCATCGCTGGCTGCATTTTATCAGCAGATTCCGGTAGGACATGTGGAAGCGGGACTTCGAACTTATAATATGAAATCTCCCTATCCGGAAGAATTTAACAGGCAGGCCATCGGACTTACTTCCAGTCTGCATTTTGCACCGACTCAGAAAGCAGCGGATGCACTGCTGAAAGAGGGCAAGGATCCAGAGCAGATTTTTGTCACAGGAAATACAGGAATTGATGCTCTGCACTATACGGTGCGAAATGATTTTTATCACCCGGAGATAGAATGGGCAAAGGACAGCAGGCTGATTGCTGTGACGGCACACAGAAGAGAGAATCTGGGAGAACCTATGCGTGATATGTTCCGGGCTATACACAGGATCGTGGAGGAATTCACAGATGTGAAGGTTATTTATCCAGTACATTTAAATCCGCAGGTCAGAAAAATCGCAGATGAAGAATTCGATGGATGTGAGAGAATACATCTGATCGAACCACTGGATGTGGTAGAATTCCATAACCTGATGAAAGCCAGTTATCTGATCATGACAGACAGTGGAGGAATTCAGGAAGAAGCGCCTGCGTTGGGAAAACCAGTACTGGTCATGCGGGATACAACAGAACGTCCGGAAGGGGTGGAAGCAGGAACCTTAAAGCTTGCAGGCACGAAGATGGATGATATATACAGAGAATGCAGGAAGCTCCTTACAGAACCAGAGATTTACAGAAGGATGAGTGAGGCCAGAAATCCTTATGGTGATGGAACTGCAAGTATCAAGATCAGAAAAATCCTGGAGGATATAGATGCATGAGCATAAACAAAACCAATGCAAAAGAAAAGTGAAAAATCGAAAGAACGTGGTGGGACTTATTATATTTTGCATAACTGTGGGGATTGTATTTTTGTATGCTTATTATCAGAATCTGAGAAAAGAAATAGATGCCCGTCAGAAATGGCTGGAAACAGTCCTGATCGGAGAAAAAAGGTGGATTCTTGAGAACCAGGGCTCTGAGGGTGAAATCTATATGAATGGAAGTGAAGCCGGAGATGTTAATCCATACTTTGCATGTATGGCTGCACTGGGGCTTTTGGCAGAAACAAAGAATTGTCCCATCACGGAAACAGAGAAAAAAGCTGTCGGCAGGTATCTGGACTGGCATACCGGGATTTTGCTGGAAACAGATGGGAAAATGGGAATCTACAGGAAAGAGAGTGGAAAACTTATTTATAAAGAAAAGGTTGATTCCGAAGACGGATATCTAGGTATGTATCTTTTCCTTATGGGAAAATACCTGGAAAAGACAGAAAATACAGATTTGCCGGAATACTGGAAAAAAGGAATCAGTCTTGCATTAAAAAAGATTCAAAGCCTGATGCGGGATGGAATCACACAGGTCTCAGAAGAAAATACCACCGCTTATCTGATGGATAATCTGGAAGTATGGAAAGGTCTGCACGAATTGGAACTTGCAGGACTGGAAGATACACAGGCAATCAGTGAAATGCGTAAAAAGATACAGGCGCAGATAGAAAATATATTCTGGGATGATGCGAATCAAAGATGGAGAATTATTGGAAACAGTGATCTGTATGATCAGACAGAATTTTATCCGGATGGTGTTGCTCAGATTTATCCGCTGATCTATGAATTTCCGGTAAAAGAGAAGAAAAAGCAAAAGATATTATATGATCAGTTTACGGAAAAGTTTCAATGGCAGAAACTGAATAAAAAAAGAAATGGCTTTTTGTGGGCAATGACAGGAATGGCTGCCGCGCAGATGGGAGATATCAATAACCTTGTGGAATTAATAGAAAATTATGAAACAGAATACTGTGAGAATCGAAAATATCCGCTTTACACAGGCGAAGCGGGATGGATATGCATGGAATGTGAGAAATTGTATAGATTATATGAAAGAAAAATAAAAACAGGATTTATACTGTGTGCATGATTGCGGGGGCGCAGATGTCTAAAATGAACCTGTCAGAAACTGTGACTGCTGTGAGATAAACCAGAAGTCGTTGTCGTAAAATGTGGTAAGAAAATCGAGTGCGAAAGCAAGTGAAAAATCTCTGTGAAGTAGTGGCATACGCCATGCACGGCTCGGAAAAGAGTTCCCTCGCTGTAGGGCTGTCGCCCTATAAAATAGCAAAAAAAGACGCCTTTGCAGGGCGTCTTTTTTCACCATTTTGCATGGCTTGTAGCGTTCACAAATTCTTCACAAATAATTAGCACTCACCTCTTGACAGTGCTAACAAAAAGATGTAATGTTATATTGCAAATAGAACAAGAGCAAAAAGGAGGTTGTCTATATGAATATAAATAAATTTACACAAAAATCACTGCAGGCTGTACAGAACTGTGAACGTATTGCAATGGACTATGGCAACCAGGAGATTGCACAGGAGCATCTGCTCTATGCATTGCTGACACAGGATGACAGTTTGATTGCGAAATTGATGGAAAAGATGGGGCTGGATAAGAATCTCATCATTAACAGAGTAGAAGAAGCCATTCAGAAACGGCCAAAAGTTCAGGGCGGACAGCAGTATGTCGGACAGGATCTGAATAAAGCATTGATTCATGGTGAAGATGAAGCCAAAGCAATGGGAGATGAATATGTATCGGTAGAGCATCTCTTCCTTTCTATTATGAAATATGCAGGCAAAGAAGTAAAAGCACTTTTCCGTGAGATGGGCATTTCAAGAGAAGGATTCTTACAGGCACTTTCAACCGTCAGAGGCAATCAGAAAGTGACCAGTGATAACCCGGAAGATACCTATGATACATTGAATAAATATGGTACGGATCTGGTAGAAAGAGCAAGGGAACAGAAAATGGATCCGGTCATCGGACGTGATTCCGAGATCCGGAATGTGATTAGAATCCTTTCCCGTAAGACAAAGAATAATCCAGTCCTCATCGGAGAACCTGGTGTAGGTAAGACTGCTGTTGTCGAAGGGCTTGCACAGCGTATCGTGCGCGGTGATGTACCGGAAGGCTTGAAAGAGAAGACGATCTTCTCTCTGGATATGGGAGCACTGGTAGCCGGTGCAAAATATCGTGGTGAATTCGAAGAACGTCTGAAAGCAGTACTGGAAGAAGTGAAGAACAGTGACGGAAGGATCATCCTGTTCATTGATGAATTACACACAATTGTCGGAGCAGGTAAGACAGACGGAGCTATGGATGCCGGTAATATGTTAAAACCTATGCTGGCAAGAGGAGAATTGCACTGTATCGGCGCAACGACACTGGATGAATACCGTCAGTATATTGAAAAAGATGCAGCTCTTGAGAGACGTTTCCAGCCGGTTATGGTAGAAGAACCAACCGTTGAAGATACCATCTCAATCCTTCGTGGACTGAAAGAGCGTTATGAAGTGTTCCACGGTGTAAAGATTACAGACGGTGCATTGGTAGCAGCTGCAACCTTATCTGATCGTTACATTTCTGACCGTTTTCTTCCGGATAAGGCCATCGACCTTGTAGATGAGGCATGTGCACTGGTTAAAACAGAACTGGATTCTATGCCGGCAGAGATGGATGAATTGAATCGTAAGATTATGCAGATGGAGATTGAGGAAACTGCATTGAAGAAAGAAGATGACAGATTAAGTAAAGAACGTCTGGAACATTTACAGCAGGAACTGGCAGAACTCAGAGATGAATTTGCAGGAAAGAAAGCACAATGGGATAATGAAAAAGTCGGTATCGAGCGTGTTCAGAAACTCCGTGAAGCGATTGAACAGGTTAATAAAGATATAGAAAAGGCAAAGCATTCTTATGATCTGGAAAAGGCTGCAGAACTTCAGTATGGTAAACTGCCACAACTCCAGAAACAGTTAGAGGATGAAGAAGCCAAAGTAAAAGATGAAGATCTCTCACTGGTACATGAAAGTGTCAATGATGAAGAGATCGGAAGAATCGTATCCCGTTGGACTGGAATTCCTGTTGCAAAATTAAATGAAAGCGAAAGAAGCAAGACTTTACATTTGGGTGATGAACTGCATAAGAGAGTTATTGGACAGGATGAAGCGGTAGAACTGGTAACAGAAGCCATCATCCGTTCCAAAGCAGGAATCAAAGATCCGACCAAACCAATCGGTTCGTTCCTGTTCCTTGGACCTACCGGTGTAGGTAAGACAGAGCTTGCAAAAGCACTGGCAGAGAATCTGTTTGATGATGAGAATAACATGGTACGTATCGATATGAGTGAGTATATGGAGAAATATTCCGTGTCCCGTCTGATCGGAGCGCCTCCGGGATATGTCGGATACGATGAAGGTGGTCAGCTTACAGAAGCAGTCAGAAGAAGACCATATTCTGTCGTATTGTTTGATGAAGTGGAAAAGGCACATCCGGATGTATTCAATATTCTGTTACAGGTATTAGACGATGGACGTATCACCGATTCACAGGGACGTACCGTAGATTTTAAGAATACGATACTGATCATGACATCTAATATCGGATCACAGTATCTGTTGGATGGAATGGACGAAAATGGCAATATCAGTCAGGAAAGTCAGAGCGCAGTACTGGAAGATTTAAGAGCACACTTCAGACCGGAATTTTTGAACCGTCTGGATGAGACAATTATGTTCAAACCATTGACGAAAGATAACATTTATGACATTATTGACTTATTAGTAGCGGATGTCAACAAACGTCTGGCTGATCGTGAGATTTCTATTTTCCTGACCGACGATGCGAAGAAATATGTCGTAGACGGAGGATATGATCCGAATTATGGTGCAAGACCACTGAAGCGATTTCTCCAGAAACACGTCGATACACTGGCAGCAAAACTGATGCTGCAGGGCGACGTAGGCGCACAGGATACGATCATCATAGATGTGGAAGACGGTAAGCTTGTGGCAAGGAGTCAGAGCGTGTGCGAATAATATTTCACATAGATGTCAATTCAGCTTATCTTAGCTGGACTGCAGTAGAACAACTAAAGAATGGAGCGAAAGTGGATATCCGGACGATATCGGCGATCATTGGCGGCGACCAGAAGTCCCGCCACGGTATCGTTCTGGCAAAATCCATTCCGGCAAAAAAATATGGCATTCGTACAGGGGAACCTGTTGCGAATGCCTTTCGTAAGTGTCCGAATCTGAAAAGTTATCCGCCGGATCACCAGATGTACCGCGAATACAGCCGGAGACTTATGGATTTCCTGCGTACCTACACGACACATATAGAACAGGTCAGTGTGGATGAATGTTACATGGATTTTACAGAAATCGCAGACTGGTTCACATCTCCTGTGGAAGGTGCGAATGAAATTAAAGATGAGGTGTATAAAAGGTTCGGATTCACGGTAAATGTGGGGATATCTTCCAGAAAAGTTCTGGCAAAGATGGCATCCGACTTTGAAAAACCGAATAAAGTGCACACGCTGTTCCCGGAAGAAGTTCCGGTGAAAATGTGGCCGCTGCCGATCGGAGAGTTATTTATGGCAGGTCGTTCCAGTGTAGAGACGATGAAGAAGCTGGAAATCTATACGATCGGAGATCTGGCGAATACAGATCCGGCGATTCTGGAATTACATCTAAAAAGTCATGGAAGAAAGTTATGGGAATTTGCCAACGGGCTCGATGATTCGGAAGTAGAAAGCGTCCGGGCAGAAGCAAAAGGAGTCGGTAATTCTACGACACTGCCAAAAGATCTGACAACAGAGGAAGAGGCATTGCCGGTGTTAAAAGATTTGGCTGCAAGCGTGGGTCAACGATTGCGAAAAGCCAGGCAGAAAGCCGGAATGGTCAGTGTGGAGATCAAGTATCACACTTTTAATCAGGTGTCCCATCAGATGCAGATGGAGAAAGCATCGAACCAGGATCAGGATATTTACCGGAGCGCTATTGAATTATTCCGTGAATTGTGGAACGGAGAACCTATCAGACTTCTTGGAATCCGGACGTCTAAATTATCGGAAGAAAGCGAACCGGAGCAGTTGAGTCTGTTCGATATGAAGTTCGAATCCGAAGAGATGAGGAAGAAAAAGAAAAACTTAAAAGAGGCATTAAAGAAATTAGAAGGAAAATACGGGGATGGGATTGTGAAAAAAGGATGGTAGCAATCCCATCCCCGTATTTATTTTAAAAACTACAGATAACAGTTTCGTTCTGAACAACATCCTGCCCGGTAAAGAATCTGACATCCGGGAAGTCTTCGCAATTCGTAAGAACAAAGACGCATGCCGTGTCAAATCCCTCTGATTCAATAAATGATTTATCAAATTTTAAAAGTTTTGTTCCTGGTTTTACTTTCTGTCCCTCTTTTACAAGGATTTTGAAGCCTTTACCATTCAGACTCACGGTATCTAATCCGACGTGGATCAGAATTTCAGCTCCGTTTGCTAATGTCATGCCGACCGCATGATTTGACCCTTCGGCAACCATAGAGATAGTTCCGGCGCAAGGTGCACAGATAAGTTCCCCGGAAGGAATGATTGCAAGCCCGTCACCTAATGTTTTTGCAGAAAATACAGGATCATTTACTTCTGTGATCGGAATTGTATTTCCTGATATAAATGCGTATACATCGTTTCCGGTGTCTTTTGATTTTCTTTTAAATAAACTCATGATTTTACCTCCATCTGATAAATAAGTGTGCTGTATTCTTTGATCGTTCCATCGTATTTCCCAAACAAGATCTGTGCATGCCCGGGCAGTGTGAATGGGATTGGTGAATCGGTATAGTTTTGGGCAAAGATGAATTCCTGGCGGCCGCTGCTTCTGCTGGATACCTCAATGCCTTCTGGAATGTGATCCATGATGACCGGGAGCTCCTGTTCCTGGATGATCTGTCTGTAAAAATCATAATAAAACGTATCTTCGGCGTCTGCACAAAGATAAAAAGCAAGGCCATCTCCATATTTGTGAACAGTTAATGCAGGGTACCCGGCATAGAAATTATCGGCATACTGCATAAGAGGAACAGCGCCTTTTAATTGTACAAGATCACACAGATGTGTACAGAGATAGGTGGCAGGCAATGTCATAAAATTATTGCTGGCAGGAACCATATGGTTACATTGATTATCATATAATCCATCGATCTCTTCACTGCGGATACCAAGTACATCGATAAGATGATGCGGGGTTCCGCCAAGGTGGCAGAGATCGGTTTCATTTACGATGCCGCTCCAGTAAGTCATGATAAGAATGCCGCCGTTTTGTACAAATGTTCTTAATTTTTGTTCAATGCCAGAACGGAACATATAAAGCATGGGAGCAGCAATGATCTGATAGCCGGTCAGATCCTGATCCATGTTGATAATATCGGTGTTCAGGCCGTTCTTACGGAATGCCTGATAAGATTTCAGAGCAGCTTCATGATAAAAAAGTCCCTCATTTCTTGGCCCTTTGGCATCTTCCATAGCCCAGCGGCTTTCCATATCATAGAGAACGGCAGCAGGTGCATGCACGGAAGAGGCCGGGACGTCGGCAGCGGTTAAAGTTTGTAATGCGATACCGGTATCTGTTACCTCGCGGAAAATGCGGGTGTCATCTCCGCCGTAATGATCTATCACGGCACCGTGGAACTTTTCAAAACTTCCGCGGCTTGCGCGGATCTGAAAGAATTGTGCGCTGTCTGAACCATGTGCAATTGCCTGCAGGCTTGCATTCATAAGAAGCCCCGGATGTTTGGCTTTACTTACTTTCTGCCAGTTTGGACTTGCTGGGCAGGATTCCATAAGAAGGAATGGCTGCTGCTTCATACTTCGCATCAGATCATGCTGGAAGGCGGTATCGTATGCGGTATGGATATCGGAATCTTTATGCCAGGCCGGATAGCTGTCCCAGGAGATATAGTCTACGTGCTGGGCAAGCCGGTAATAATTCAGTCCTTTATAATCATCCATAAAATTCACGACCGTCGGCTGCATGGCACCGGCATCACGAAGAGCAGTGATTTCGTGACACATAAAATCTGTAGTCTGTTCTGTGACGAAACGTTTCCAGTCGAGATTCAGGCCATGAAGTCCTTTGTCGCCGATGGAAGACGGACTTTCTATCTGGTCAAATGAATTGTAAGTGTGACTCCAGAAGGTAGTCCACCAGGCGTGATTTAAAGCATCTATTGTATGATATTTCTTTTTTAACCAGACACGAAATGCCTTCTGACACAATGGACAGTGACACTCGTCGCGGTATTCATTGGAAATGTGCCACATGATAACGGCAGGGTGATTCCGAAACGTTTCCGCGAGTTTCCGGTTGATTTTCCGTACCTTTTCTCTGTAAACAGGAGAAGTATAACAATGGTTATGTCTTTCGCCGTAGTGGTAACGGACTCGGTCTTCGCGGACCCGGAGAACTTCTGGATATTTTTCGGCAAGCCAGCGTGGGCGTGCTCCGGACGGAGTTGCGAGAATGACTTGAATCCCGTTTTCGTATAGACGATTAATCGTATCAATCAGCCATTGAAAATGATAATGGTCTTCCTCTGGCTCCAGTACGGACCAGGAAAATACTCCCAAAGTTACCGTATTGATCCGGGCTTTTTTCATAAGTACAATATCTTTTTCTAATATATCCGGGCGGTCCAGCCATTGTTCCGGGTTGTAGTCACCGCCGTAGATAAATCCTTTTCTTAAAATGTTCATAAATATATACCTTTGTGTCCTTTCTGCTACTAAGAGTTTAAATGCTTTCCTGCGGAAGGACAAGAAGGGAAGCGTTCACATTTTTGCACAACCGCATGGCAAAAACACGGCTTTTTTTCGAATGAAAAGTGGGGTAGTATAACGATATCAGATCGATGCAGATCAGAAAGGAGCAAGAATATGGGAATGAGACCAAATTATCATATCTCACCGAAACATGGATTTTTGAATGATCCAAATGGTCTGGCACAGTTTCAGGGAAAGTATCATGTATTTTATCAATGGCTTCCGGATGTTGTACCGCAGGGAAATAAGATCTGGCGGCATTGCGTGTCAGAAGATCTGATTCACTGGTCGGATCAGGGATGTGGGCTGAAACCGGAAGAGTGGTATGAAAAGAATGGATGTTATTCTGGTTCTGGAATTACAGAAGGAGACAGCTATTATCTGTTTTACACAGGAAATGTGAGAGATTCCGAAGGCGGCAGGGAAACTTATCAGTGTCTGGCAAGTTCTTCGGATGGAGTGAACTTTCATAAGGAAGGGCCTGTGGTATATCTTCCGGAAGGCTATACACCACATTTCAGAGATCCAAAAGTATGGAAGAAGAATGGCCGCTGGTGGATGGTTGTCGGAGCACAGACAAAAGAGCTGAAAGGAAATGTAGCTTTATTTGTTTCGGATGATTTGAAAAAATGGCAGTGGAAAGGTAATATGCTGGATTCTTCCATGGATTGGGGGTATATGTGTGAATGCCCGGATCTGGCAGACATGGGAGAAAGACAATTCCTTATTGTGAGCCGTCAGAAAGAAGACGGATGCAAAGGGATGGTATTTGCCGGAATAATGGATTATGAACAGGGAAGATTCCATATAAGTGAAGACACAGGTGTACTTCTGGATGAGGGATTCGATTTCTATGCGCCACAGACATTTACTGATGAAAGTGGACGACGCCTTTTGATGGGATGGATCGGAGCAGGAGAGATTGAATATCAGATGAGTCAGCCGACCGTAAAAGAAGGATGGCTGCATGTGCTTACGATACCGCGGGAAGTATATGTGAAGAACGACCGGCTGTATCAGAAGCCGGCAGAAGAATTAAAACATCTGAGAAAGAACGAAGAAAGCATTTGTGGAACCGGAGAGATTGCAATCGACAGACACTCAAAGTGCATGGAGATATTGGCAGAGGGTCTGGAAAATCAGACGATCACATTTGATTTTGGTAAGGTGATCAAGTTCTTATATAAGAAAGAATCGGGAAATCTGCTTGTTTTCAGAAAGAAGTGGAATGGAGAAGGATATGATGAGAAAGAGATCCATCTGGATAAACTGGAAGATTTCAGAATCTATCTGGATCAGTCTACGGCAGAGATATTCCTGAATCAGGGTGAAAAAGTACTGACTATGAAGTCGTATTTCACAGAGGATACGTTGATCCATATGAATTCTGAACTGCAGATAAAAGTGAAAACATGGTTATTGGAGGAAGAAGATTGAAAATGAGAAGTAGAGGGTATCCATTCCCTTAAGCACACGACAAATAAGCCATCTTTCGGTGGCTGCTTTAAAAATTGAA
>NZ_JAOQJW010000007.1:0-156954 GCF_025567265.1 Dorea amylophila
TCAAAATATCCCCTTTCCAACTACCAGCTTGATTTTTATGTGGATAATAGCTGGTCGTGGCTTCCGTGGAACTGGCTGGACGGTATTGGAAAATCGGTGCAGTATGGGCTTTACTGCATTACCAACTTTGTCTGGACGATAAGCCTTTACTTATCTAACGCAACGGGCTATGTGGTGCAGGAAGCCTATAAGCTGGACTTCATCAATGATATGGCAGACAGTATCGGAAAGAGCATACAGACCCTTGCAGGCGTAACGCAGAACGGTTTTTCTTCTACTGGCTTCTATGTTGGTTTCCTGCTTCTCATTATCTTAGTGGTGGGACTTTATGTTGCCTATACGGGACTTATAAAACGGGAAACCAGCAAGGCACTTCACGCCGTTATTAACTTTGTGGTGGTGTTTGTACTGTCCGCTTCGTTTATCGCCTATGCTCCCGATTACATCAAGAAGATAAATGAATTTTCATCAGACATCAGTACCGCTTCTTTGGACTTGGGAACAAAAATCATGCTCCCCAACTCTGACAGCGAGGGCAAGGACAGCGTGGACTTGATACGGGACAGCTTATTTTCTATTCAAGTGGAACAGCCGTGGCTACTTCTGCAATTCGGGAACAGCAATGCAGAGGAAATCGGGACAGACCGTGTAGAAGCTCTTGTATCGGCAAGCCCAGAGGACGAGGACGGAAAAACCAGAGAGGAAGTCGTGAAAACAGAAATCGAGGACAACGACAACAACAATCTGACGATACCGCAGGTTGTAAACCGTTTAGGCATGGTATTCTTCCTACTGTTCTTCAATTTAGGGATAACAATATTTGTATTCTTGCTTACGGGTATGATGTTGTTCAGCCAGATACTTTTTATCATTTTCGCTATGTTCTTGCCTATTAGTTTTCTGCTCTCTATGATACCGAGCTATGAAAGCATAGCAAAGCAGGCAATCGTGAGGGTGTTTAATACCATAATGACACGGGCAGGAATAACGCTTATTGTAACGGTGGCGTTCAGCATTTCCAGTATGTTTTATAACATTTCCACGGATTACCCGTTCTTTATGGTGGCGTTCTTGCAGATAGTATGTTTCGCTGGTATCTACATGAAGCTGGGCGATTTAATGAGTATGTTCTCTTTGAACGCTAATGACAGTCAAAGCATGGGACGAAGAATTTTCCGCAGACCGTATCTGTTTATGCGACATCGGGCTAGGCGTATGGAACACCGTATTGCAAGGGCGGTAAGTGCTGGCGGTATTTCGGGCGGTGTCGCTGGTGCGGTAGCTGGAAGTGCCGTTGCTGGAAAGAGAGCCGAAAGAAAAAATACGGCTTCTAAAGAAAATCGGGGCAATACCACTTCCAGCATGGGACAGCGTGCAGGCTCAAAGGTGGGTGCTGTCTTAGATACGAAAAATAAAGTGAAAGACAAGGCAAATGCTGCCAAAGAGAATATCAAGGATATGCCGACACAGACCGCTTATGCGGTATATTCCGCAAAGGAAAAAGCAAAGTCCAGCGTGTCCGACTTCAAGCGTGGCATGGTGCAGGAACAGCAGTCCAGACAGACGGGACGCTTGGAAAAGCAGGCACGGCATAGACAGAATATCGCTGACAAACGTATGGAGCTTCAAAAGGCACAAGAAGCAAGGCAGACACAGCGAAAGGCTGACGGATCAGCGACAATGGGAGCTACCCGTCCCCATGAGCGACCAGCCACAGCTTCAACCATTCCAAAGCCGAGTGCGGAAAAAATGCAGGAAATCAAACGTCCTGCCACAGCTCCAGCTTCAAAAGTAAGTGAACCAGTCAAGACAAATGTTATCAAAGAACGTCCGTTATCTTCTAGTGCTTCTGATAAGAAAGCGACCCAACCTGCACAGCCAGTACATAGGCAGAATGTAGAAAAAGTGGTATCGCAGGAAACACGCCAGAATGACACGAAAGACCGCAGGACAAAGGTTCAGCAGACGCAAACCGTCCAAAAGAACCAGCAGACCAAAGAGAAAAACCGAAGCCTTGTAACAAAGAAAGGACAGAAGAAAAAATGAAACTGAAACATATCGCTCTCATTGGCAGTCTGTTTCCTATCCTATTTTCTCTGGTGCTTTTCTTTGGGGTGTTGATTAGTGCGGACAGCGACGACGAGAACAGCAACTTTTCTTCTGGCATTACGGGTATGAACCTATCCGCAGAAGTTTTGAAACATCAGCCTATGGTGGAAAAATACGCCAGAGAAAACGGTATCTCCGAGTATGTCAATGTACTGCTTGCTATCATTCAAGTAGAAAGTGGCGGTACGGCAGAAGATGTTATGCAGAGTTCGGAAAGTCTTGGTTTACCACCTAACTCTTTAGATACAGAAAGTTCAATCAAGCAGGGGTGTAAGTATTTTGCGTCCCTGCTTTCTTCCTGCAAAAATCAAGGTATCGACGATTTGAATGTAGCGATACAGTCCTATAACTATGGCGGTGGCTATGTGGGATATGTGGCAGGAAAAGGAAAGAAACACACTTTTAATCTTGCAGAGAGCTTCGCTCGTGAGAAATCGGGTGGAAAGAAAATAACCTACACCAACCCGATAGCTGTTGCGAAGAACGGGGGCTGGCGGTATGGCTATGGAAATATGTTCTATGTGGAATTAGTCAATCAGTATTTAACTGTTTCGCAGGTATCGGGAGAGCTGGCACAAAAGGTAATGAATGAAGCGTTGAAATATCAAGGCTGGAAATATGTGTATGGCGGTAGCAATCCCAACACTTCTTTTGACTGTTCGGGACTGACGCAATGGTGTTATGGAAAAGCTGGTATCTCCTTACCGAGAACGGCACAAGCACAGTATGACGCTACCCAACATCTTCCACTTTCGCAGGCAAAGGCTGGGGACTTGGTGTTTTTTCATTCTACCTATAATGCTGGAAGTTATGTAACACACGTTGGTATTCTCGTTTCGCCGACACAGATGTACCATGCAGGCAACCCGATAGGATATGCAGACCTAAGTAGTAGTTACTGGCAACAGCACTTAATCGGTGCAGGACGAGTAAAACAATAGAAAGGACTTGAAAATATGTTTAAGAAGAATAAGAAACAGACAGAAACTATCAAAGAACCAAAAGAAAAAAAGGTGCGTACTGTTAAGGTAGGCACACATAAGAAAGCCGTGATTGCGTTGTGGGTGGTACTTATTGCAAGCGTGAGCTTCGGGGTGTATAAGAATTTTACGGCTATCGACCAGCACACGACCCATGAAAAAGAAATCATTGAACTTCGCTTGCAGGACACCAACGGGATAGAAAATTTCGTGAAGAACTTTGCGAAGTCCTATTACACATGGAATAACAGCAAAGAAGCGATTGAAGCAAGAACGCAGGCAATCAACGGTTATCTGACAAAGGAATTGCAGGACTTGAATGTGGATACCATTAGAACCGATATACCGACCAGTTCCACGGTTACAGATGTGATTGTGTGGAATATCGAACAGTCGGGAACGGACACTTTTTCTGCCACCTACGAAGTAGATCAGCAGATAAAAGAGGGAGAACAGACAACAGCAATTAAAGCAACCTATACCGTGAAAGTCCATGTGGACGCTGACGGGGATATGGTAATCGTTCAGAACCCTACCCTTGCACCAGCAATCGAAAAATCAGACTATGAGCCAAAGACACCAGAAGCAGACGCAAGCGTGGACGCTGATACCGTAAATGACGCTACCTCATTTTTGGAAACATTCTTTAAGCTCTACCCGACAGCTACAGAAAAAGAACTTGCTTACTATGTATCGGGAAATGTGCTTGAACCTATCGGCAGGGACTACTTTTATTCTGAATTGGTAAACCCTATCTTTATAAAGGACGGCGACAATGTAAAAGTCAAGGTTGCCGTGAAGTTCCTTGATAATCAGACAAAAGCGACGCAAGTATCGCAGTATGAGCTTGTATTACATAAGGATAGCAACTGGAAGATTGTAGGTTAATAAAATATGGAAAGTTTGCTTGACATTCTTTGCTCGCAGGAGTATCATAAGATTAGAAAAGGAAAGTAAACTTTCCATTCGTTCAAGAAAGGGGTATGTTGTGAAAAATCGTTTAGAAGAATTACGAAAACAAAGAGGTATTAAACAAGAAGATTTAGCGACTGCTCTTGAAGTATCTCGTCAAACAATAGGCTCTTTAGAAAATGGACGCTACAATCCCTCTATTATGTTAGCCTTTAAAATTGCAAGGTACTTTCAAATGAGCATTGAAGAAATTTTTATTTATGAGGAGGAAAGTAAATGAAGCATAAGATACAAAAAGTAGAATTATTTGTCGGTGTAATAGTTCTTTTAGGTGGTTTACTAACTTATGGTTTAGGAGTACATCAACTATTACCTGTACCTCGTCCAGATTTGGTTGTCTATGGTACAACACTTATTGGAATAATATTGATTTTAATGGGGTGTGATATATTCAGTAAGCCGACAAAAGAAATGCAAATATTAGAAAATGATGAAAGAAATATCGCAATTACTAATGCTTGGGTAATCGGATGGCTCCAAGCAGTTCTGCCCGGTTTGCGATATACTGTCTCACCGCCGGATTCTGTTTATCCATCGTTCCACTGGAAGTTACCACTGCAACCACGCCGCCAGGACGCACCAGATCAAGGGATTTTGCAATAAAATAATCATGAATCATAAAATGATGCCTGTCATATCTGCGGTCACTGACCTGATATGCTCCAAACGGAACATTTCCTACCACACAATCAAAAAAGCTGTCTGGGTAATTGGTTTCCTCAAATCCCTGCACCGCAATCTTATTTTTCTGGTAAAGCTGTTTTGCAATCCTGCCCGAAACCGGGTCGAGTTCCACACCGTACATATTGGCTTTGCTCATACTCTCCGGGATCAGTCCCATAAAGTTCCCGACACCACACGATGGCTCCAGGATATTCCCCTGCTTCAGTCCCATATTTTCCAGTGCTTCATACATGCTTCGGATTACAGTCGGGGACGTATAAAAAGCATTTAAGGTCGATGCCCTTGCTGCACTGTACTCTTCCGGTGATAAGGTATTCTTTAACTCCAGATACTCATTTGCCCAGCTGCTGTTATTTTCTTCAAATGCCTGTGGGATACCACCCCAGCCAACATAACGGGATAAGCTTTCCTGTTCTTCGGGTGTTGCCAGACGTTCTTCTTTCTCCAAAGTCTGTAACAAATGGATAGCTTCCATATTTGCTTTATACTTTGCTTTCGGACCACCTGCTCCAAGGTCATTATCCTGAATCCGAAAGTTGTGCGGTTCTGTTACAATCTTTTCTGCTTCCGGTTTTAAATATGGTTGAAATTCTCCCTCATATCCAAACAGTTCATTTTCTCCGGGAATATAATTGCGTCCGGTTTCCAGACACCGGAACACATCGGCAGTTGGTGCATTGCTGACTGCATAAAAATCATCATAAGAATACTTTGGGAAATCTTCTGTATGATAGGTCGATAAATGCAGTTCTGTATTGGAACGGGTCTGTGCAACCAGATCTTTCCCCTCTATTCCTTCCGGCAATATTCCTACTGCTTCAAAGTGATACCCCTGATACTCAAAAACGCCCTCATCCCAGGACTCTGCCAGTTCTTCTGCTGTTTTAGCTGTTATCTCTTCCTCTGGTTCATTTTGTTCCTGTTCCTCAGAATCTTTCGTTGTTTCCTGTTCCTGACTTTCTGGAACAGCTTCTTCGGCAGTAACCTCTTTCTCTTCTACTTCCTCCACATCTGCCATGAAATCCTCTTCTTCCAGGAGCTCCATGCAATAAATTTCAATAAATCTATGTCATATCGTCGTATCTTATTAATGTCTAGCCCAATGTTCCAGTTTGTGATATACTCTTTATCAAGACGAACTACTTCTTCAAAATCGGTAATATCACTTCGTCCGCTTACCTGCCACATGCCAGTGATTCCAGGCTTAATTGCCAATCTTGCACGATGGTGAAGCTCATACAGATTCGTTTCTGAAATCAAGGGTGGGCGAGTACCTATAATCGACATATCGCCTCCTGATGTAAAGATAGAAACAACTTTTTTTCAGAGAAATTTTTTCAGCACCATACCATGCAATTACCCTCAAAAACAGCACAAAAAAAGAACCTCTGATCTCTCAGAAGTTCCTATTTTACGCTGTTTTCTTAAAATTCTTCCACTGTCAGCATCGTTGCCTGCTTCATATCAAATTCCACCAGATTGTACTCCGAATGGCATATTCCCGTCAAACGATACGTCTTTTCCGCATCCCATTCGCACGTTTTCCATATCATTCGCAGCATTGGCACACTACTGATCTTAAATTCCCAATTCTCCGGGTTATATTTAGGCACACGAAAACACTCTGCATCTTTTCTGGCACATGCCTGCACCACCAATCCCCGCTTTTCAGGATTAAACAAAAATCTTATATACTTTGGCTCACCCAATGCCACTATCGTTGAATGAAAAATCCGTATCTTCCCCCATTTTTGGCATAGAGAAATCCCCGGTATCACAATATTATGTTCCTGCACACTGATACCTCCCATCTTTAGGGCAGACTTTCCCCTTTAACTATTTTCCTGTTGTAAATTCTGCATAACCATCCAGCATATTTATTTCCAGTGCTTTCCTATGTTCTTCCACTGGCAAACCAAAAGAATCTTTCCATTCCTTTGGATAAAATGGTATTCGATTTTTCCTTTTTATTTCTTCCACTGAACGCTCATTATCTGTAGAATTTGATGCTGTTTCTTCTATACTATTAGCCTTTTCAGTAGTAAACTGACTTTCTGTGTCTTTTTTCGCTCTTTTTCCTTTAATGTCAAGAAATATCTCCGTTTCCATCAAGTCAAACACATAAATTGTTTCATCTTCAAAAGTAATCTTGTGTCCCAAAATCTTATATCGGCAATCCAGATTCCATCCCATCATTTCATACATCATTGCAGAAAAGATTTTATTTGTCATTTTTCTGCTTTTACGCTTATCTGGTTTTGCCACACACCAACGAAGTGCATCTTTATCATTTTCCTCACATTTTCGGACAACCATTCTCTTACTATCCTGGTTCACAAGTATCTGTATGTAAACTGTATCCTCTAAACCAGCAATGCAGGCTGTATTAAATGTCACACTATCTCTACGAATCACGACAGCCGGTTCCCTTAGATGAGCAAACAGTTCTCGTCTGACAACCTGATACCCATCATAACTAAAATCCTCCGCCAACTTGATTGCTTTCTGATCAATAATTTCTTTTTCATCCGTATACTCCGCTGTATCATGCATAATTAGCACACCTCATTTTATCTATCAATTTCTCTGCTGACTCCAGCAGAGCATTGAGAACTTCTCTGGTTATAATCTCCATCCCTTCAACAGTTCTTGCAGGACGCAGTATGTCCCAGTTTCCTTTATATGACACTCTCTGTAAAAACACCATTCTATTTGTAGACTCTCCAAAATTATATGCCCAAGCTTCCGGATAAAGTATTTTCTTTACTGGCTTCTGAGCTTCTTCTGGCTTTTTCTCCGTTTCTTCCGCAAATTGTTCTTCTGCCTTTTCCTTTACAAGCACTTCTGGTTCTTCTAATTCAAAAATCATTACCCGTTCATCTGCAGTACCGCAAAACTGTCCTCGCAATTTATACTTGCAGTCTTTATTCCATCCCATAAGCTCATATAATGGCCCTGAAAATCCTTTACAGCTTTTTGGGAGCACCGCCCAACGTCCATCTCGTATAGTTCCCCATTTAATAGCATTTATGCTGCTTTTTTCGCATGGACGAACTGCAATGCACTTTTCTACAGAATTGAAAAGTAATTCTACATACTCTACATCTTCAAATTTTTTCAAACAAGCTGTATTAAATACAATTTTTCCTGAAGAAATCGTTACTGCCGGATCGAATCTTGTTGAAAAAAACTGCGCCCTCACAATTTCATAACCGCTTAAATCAAATCCTCGGTTTTCCGTTTTCTCTACACAAATTTCATTATTGTTTTCAGAATAAGCACTTAATGATGCCTTTTTATAATCTGCTGACGAAAATCCATTCCATGCACGATTTACAGGTACAAAGCCTTTTAAGGCTCCCTGATCTACTACCTGTAAAGTTGGCAATGGATACCCTTTTTTCATATATTTGCTTGCATCCAGCATTTTTTGCGCTGCATCATAAATCTCCCGGCTCACAATAGCTTCATGGTGATCGGTCTGTCTATATTGGTTCCGATCATGGTTATTTTTCTTTGATTTATGATCCAGGTAATTAGGTGTAAAAGTTTTTCTTGATAAAACATCCCCACAATGCCTTTCATTGCGTAGAACATTTACAACTGTACTTCCTGTCCACTTTGTATTTCCTAATTTAGTTTTACGTCCTAAATCCATCAAAATTTCAGCAATTTCAGAAGTAGGAAAGCCACTCAGGAACAGATAATAACACAAGCGAACCGTATCTGCTTCCGACTCATTAATAACTAAATTCCCGTCCTCGTCCTTATCATAACCTAAGAGTTTGGGTGTCAGAAATATTCCTCTTGAAAACCGTTGTTCAATAGAAATATTCATAATTTCACTTTTCGTATGTGATTCTTCCTGTGCTGCTGCCGATAACACTGCAAGCATCATTTCGCTCGTATTATCAAGTGTGTAAATATGCTCTGTTTCAAAAAATACGCCTACCTGCGGTTTCATATTTGCTAATTCACGAACTTTAGCAATACAATCCACGATATTTCTGGCAAATCGTGATACACTTTTGGTAACTATTAAATCTATTTTCCCTACTTTGCAATCCTCGATCATACGATTAAATTCATCCCTATGCTGTAAAGATGTGCCGGAAATTCCCTCATCCGCATATATCCCAACCAGTGTCCACCCTGCATGTTCCTTTATCATATCTTCATAATGATTTTTCTGCAGTTCATATGAAGATGTCTGATTGGCATCATCTGTAGACACACGGCAATAAGCACACACCCTTTTGGTGCCTGCATCTTCAAATAATTTTTCTTTCTGTTTCGCAGGAATGAACTCTAATTCGCTGCGATCCACGCCCTTATACCTTGCACGAATCTTTTCTTTCCGTTCTTCCTGGCTTGCAGCATGTTTTTCCTGTTCGTTCATATGCTGTCCCCCACTTCCATATGCCAGTACCAGATTTTACCTTTTTTATATGCTTTTATTTCAGCAATTTTCTTTGCTTCCTGTACCGTTCTTTTTGCAATACCATACTCTTTCATTTTTTCATAAATATAGGTACTTGCTAAATCTTCTACTGATAACAGTTTTTGCAGATATTCTACAGCAATATCTTTCTTTCCTGTGCTTTTCTCAACATTAAGCAACTCTTCCACATTTATCTGGCATTTTCCAATCCATCGAAACCCTTTTTTCTTATCCAGTTCAAACCCTATCGGTTCTCCTTCTGGTGCAAGGCTTGATTTTACCGGAAACATATACCGTTTCCAAGGTTCTTCTTTATCTCTGGATACCATAAGAATGCTTCTCGCTGCTGCCGCAATGTCAATACTGCCTAATCCTCTGTATAATTGGTTTCCACCACCACTTTTGTTCATGTGTCCAACTAATACTATTGCACAATTAGTTTCTGCTGCCACCTTGGATAACTTTGATAAGATTTCTCGCATTTTTACTGCATTTGTCATATTTCCATTGTGACCGATAAATGCCTGTATCGGATCAAGCACAACCATTTTCGCACTGATCTGTATAATAGCATTTCTTATACGTTCATCTTCCAGTGTCAATTCATCATTATCTTCCTTTATGAATGCAACCTTACTACAATCAGCCCCAGCCTGTTCCAGCCTTGGTTTTATCGTATCTCCTTTTCCATCTTCTGAACACTGATATATTACCATCTCTGGCTTTTTTATCTTCTGTCCATCTGGCAAATATCCGCCTTTTGTTAGTATCGCTGCAACATGAATAATCAGTGTTGACTTACCCTCTCCCGGATCTCCCTGCAACATTGTAATCTTCCCACAGGGAATATATGGGTACCATACCCATTCCACCTCCGAGGCTTTCACATTTGAATAAAATTCAACACCCGTATTTATACTTTCCAAATTTGATGCCCCCGGTGTCTTTTACTCTTTTTTTCTACTACATGTGAATAATTGCATTAAACTTCTACTTATGTTTCATTATAATATATCTTTTTTGGGAATACAATAAGGAATATCAAATGTGTGTGGAGTTTCGCAATAAATCTTAACTAATAGTCAAAGTCTAGGAGGTGACAGGTTTGGAAGTAGAAATTGATTATCTTGCTATCGGTAAAAGGATCCGCACTGCACGTCTGTCAAAAAAAATGACTCAGGAAACACTTTCAAATATGATCGACGTTGCCCCTACCTATGTCAGCAGTATCGAAAACGGACATACCAAATTAAGCCTTGCAACATTGCTCGGCATTGCTCAAAGCCTTGATACTACTGTAGATCAGCTTTTATATGACAATACGCCTGTACTGGTTTCAAAATTTGATGCCGATATAAAAGAGCTTACTTCTGATTGTAGCAATCAGGAAAAAGAATTTTTACTGGAAATTATAAAATCAACCAAAACTGCATTACGCAACTACAAACCAGGCAAATAATTTAAGGGCGCAGAAACTTTGTTATTTCTGCACCCTTCTTTTATACTTTTGCGGTCTTGCTTCCTTGCGATGTTGTCCATTACGATTTTATATTATAGTTTATTCCGTCAGTTTAAGCTGAATACATAGAATATAGTATATCATCTGTTTCCTTTTTAATCTTTCTTAAATTATCTATATTCTTAGAAATCATATTAAAAAATGAAGACCAATAATTATTAGCCATTCCTATACCATCATCATAATATTGGAATGTTGTCAAATTTATATATTCATTCAACAATTCTACTACTTGTTTTCCCAAGTCAAGAGAATGTTGATTTAGCGCCTCATAAAGATCATCCCTTTTTTCAAGATATTTATTTATGTGAAGCAATTCTTCTTCATACATAAAATGATGATCATCTATTTCATTTTGTAAATCAATCGGATTAGAAAAAGATTGTGCAAAATTCATTTTCCAATATTTATATGAATATTCCAACAAATCATGGAAGCAATCAGTTGCATACTTGACCTGCTTTAATGCTTCCTTTTTCCTTTCCATCTGCTGGCTTTGAAAAGAAACTATATCTTCTCCCTTCAGACGTCGTTCTTGTTCATATTCCGCTATCATCTTCCACTTTAGCAATTCTTCTACTGGATATTCGTCTGGATTTTTATCAATTAATGTGTGACAAGCACTACATAACCATATTCCATTATTTATAGATTCTCTTTCTTCTTTTGTCATTCTCGCATCATATCTTGCGCCCTTTGGTGATGCTCCTAAAATGTGGGCGGCTTCACCTATTGATAATCGTTTATCTTCCTCTCTATGAGGACCTAATGTTTCCCTTCTACAATTTGGATTTGAACATCTGCCCCCAACACGTTCACAAAGAATTGTCTTAATACGTTCTGAAAAATCAGCTTCTCTCATATGCAACTTCCTCTTTCTATAATTCCAAGGTCCCCTTAGTTACAAAGGATTTAAACTTATTCTATCATATCCCACTATAACAAAAAAGCATAAAAATACCGCCAAACAGACTTATTCTATGTTCAGCGGTACTTCGATACATTTTAAATTTCGTTTTCAAATATTGACATTCCTGCAAGCATCATATCCTCGTCCATATCCAGATTATCACTATCTTCTGGCTCTGTTTCCTCGACTTCTCGACAACTCGTTCCGCCCATTGATTTTTCTATTTCTAACAAAAACTCCTTGTCTTGAAGTAACTGTTTTTTGATAGCGTCTATGCTCACTGCTCCTGTGTATGTTCCTGTTCCTGCTTCTCCATTCTTCATCCACGCCTGAACCAATTCTGTCACAAGTGCTGTCTTGCATCTTTTCTTGGTTTTTAAGTATTCTCCTGCTTCTCTCTGACGTTCATCATCTTCATTAAATATCAATACAACCTTAATCTGTCCCATGACCAGCACCTCCTACCCTCTCCGCAGACGTGCTGTTGTCAGTTTTTCATATCCAATCGCATTCGCCCGGACGTCATCAATAAATTCCACATATTTAAATTCCGGGGAATTTTCAATCTGTTTTCTGAGTAAAAGACTTCCTCCACCAAGAAAGACCGCCGGATTTGTTCTAAAGTCGGTTACATGGGTATGTAGTTTATTGATAATTCTCTGTAACCAGTTTTCTGCCATTCGCTGAATTTCCAGTATGATTTTTTCATCTAATATGGTTTCTTCCTGCATTAAAACCTGTTCTACATCTGACGAATCCAAATGAATGCCATAGTTCTGTTGAATCGCATTGGATATTTCAGACCGTAGAACAGCCATACCGGAACGATCACTGACACGAACTGATAAATCCGGTTTTCCATTTCTGATTACCAAAAGGTCAACTGTTCCATCCCCAATATCAATACAGTTTACCGTTCTATATTTCTTCAAAAGACTTGCCTTAAAACACATGACTGCTGCAAAATTCTGCGGGCTGACAAATACATCTTTTAAATAGAAATTAACAGATTTTCCATTCATCTTAAAACTGATTCCATGTTTTGCATGATCTAAGAAATATTTCTTAAATGAAGTTGCCTGCTGACCGTAATCTGCGGGTGGCAATCCCACGCCAAGCACTACATCTTTTCCCGTTAATGTAATTCCTTTATTACGAGCTTCCATTGCAAGAGCATATAATGTGAGAATAAAGTAATCATCATCTACTGTCTTATCAGCTTTAAACGGCATTTTTGTATCTGACAGTGTATAATATGTTCCCTGATACTCCAAAATATCTTCATTCATAAAGCGTCCCGGTTCAGACACATATCTGACAAGTCCACATGGGAAGCATACATTCTCTCCCTTCATATTTCCATTTCCATGATCAATTCCAAAAATGATTTCTGCCATCGCTTTTTCCTCCTGTTTTTTAACTGTACTTTAAGTTGCACTAACATATATTTTTGTTCCAAAATTGCTTCTATTTAAGTATCACTTAACTCATTCTTACTATCACTTTTGTATGTCTTATTCTACTTAAATATTACTTTTGTATGTGTTTTAAATATATACCATACATTTGTGTGTGTCAATACATTTTTATATATTTTTGTGTATTTAACAGTAAAAAATATGTTATAATCCCTTTATGGAGGTAGCGATAATGACCGTTGGCGAAAAAATCAAATACTTTAGAACTATGCATGGGTTCACTCAGGAACAACTTGTACAGGCTACTGGTTTAAGCATAAGCACTTTGCAAAAATACGAGTCTGATGAACGCAAGCCCAAGCCGGAGCAACTCTTGAAAATATCACAGGCCCTGGGCATTAGTATCAATATTTTTATGGATTTTGATATTCATACAGTTTCCGATCTGCTCTCGCTTATATTTAAAATGAACGAGCAACTGGATTTAAACTTTGATTCTCAGAAAGATACAAACGGAAATATCATTCCTGACACCCTTACTCTTTCATTCAAAAATCCAATAATCAATCAGAAGCTCAGCACTTACGTTTCTTTCTTAAACAAAATGACCGGCTCTGAAAGGGAACAATATACTCAAACGCTTCAGGAATTAGAGAATCAGCTTCTTAACGACAATACAGAAATTCACAAGACTGCTCCTGCGAGTAATTCCACTAATAACATACCGGATTCCACTTTTTCAGATCCGTCTTATCAGAAAATACAAAACCTGTTATCTGATTGCACACCGCAAGAAATGGAATGGATCTTAAAATCTGTTCAACTCATAAAAGACTGTCTGCGTGACACTAAATAATTTTCGGAGGATTCCTTATCACTATTACAGAAAATGATTATAGAAAAAAATTTGAGGGAAGCGTCACAAAACGTTTCCCTCACTCATCATGTATAGTCTATTTTTTTAGATCTTCCAGTATTTTTTCTACATTAATTCCAATTCCGTTTAATTGTGGTTGCAGGATCAGATACTTTTTCAATGGACTTAGCTTATTAAGCAGTCGCATGATTTTACCACTTTTCTTTTCTAATTCTAACTCTAATTCCTTCAAGTAAAACTTGTAATATGGAACTTCTATATTTGTTTCCTCGATATAACGCTTGATCAGTTCTATACTGTCGTTATCCTTAAGCTGTATAGCTGCATTGCCTACAATTATAAGAAAGTCTATGCTATCGGCTCCCATATCTTCAAATTCCACACTCTCCAGATACTCTTTCAGATTTTTGATTTTCTTTTGTTCTACCAAACAATCCAACAAATATATCTGTGCAAATGCTGTTTTTGCATACTCAAGACTTGTGCAAAAATCCTGTTCTGCAACTTCATAATTTCCCATTTTCCAGTATGTATAGGCAATGTCAGAATAATATTTTACCTTTCCGGCTTCAGTAAACTTTTTAATGTTCATTTTTTCACGCACATGCAATGCTTTTTCCAGCCACTTTACGTCTGGATCAAAGTTATGATACATTTCATACATCATTGCAATAACATCCTGCGAATACACTTCATCTTCTGTATATAAATCTTCTTTTTCCAGTTCTGCCATCACTTCATCTGCAATCTTTTTCGCACTTGTATTATCAGAAACCAATGCAAGCTGTATTGCCTTATCAAATTTATATTTCAATTTCATTAAGGAACTATCCGTCTTTTCAATCAAAATATCATCCAATTTAAGCAGCTCCGTTAATTGTCCTGACGGTAAAATGACAGACCGCAACAGTTCCAACATTCTCTGGTCTGTATGTACATCCACTTTTGTATTTTTTACAATAGCCTCAATCTGCTCTGAGAATTTTCCCTTATCATTATTCAGTTCATAATACAATAGCTGATAATATTCACATTCATTCTTCCAGTCCTCTGCATCCACCAATCCTTTTATAAATTCAAATCGTTCTCCCCAGTTATCTGTATTTCCTTTTGGTATGCAGTGAAAAATACGATCTGCCAACTCCGATAGTGCATTTACATCTTTATGTAACACAAATCTTCCAATTACAGGGTTATCCTTCAATATTCTGTTCGTATGCTTTCTTACATCTTCCAGATAATCAGAAAGCATCGCCACAGCTACATAATACGCTTTAATATAATTTTTGCTGTCGATTTCTTTTTTATAATTCTCTATTCCCTGTCCACTAAACGGTTTACAACACATGGAATACAAGCGTCCTGAACCACACAGGCATTTTTCATCATCTAACATATCTCATTTCTCCCATTGATTTATTGATTGATATTTTATCACATCTTCCGCATCATATAAATGGCAAAATAAAACCACAGGCATATCACTTTACACCTGTGGTCATATTTCATACTATTATTTTTAGCAAGTCCTTTTATGTATCACCACAATCTTGCTAATTGGAAATCCCACCATATACCATACCGCCCGGATTCCAAGCCATGCTGCAATCACACAACCAAATATCCCGCCTACAATTACGCACAGAGCAGCCATTCCAAGGATACCGGATAAATCCCAATGCCAGGGAATTATAATAAACATATGTGGGATTCCCACTGGCACTCCGTAAACCAGCATAAATCTGAACCAGTCAATTTCCCCATCCACCATATAAATATATTTTCCAATCCATCCAAGCAGAAGCAACCCTGCAAATACTAAGATTCCTTTACATACAAAATTTTTAAATGTCATGCTTCCTTTACCCCTTTCTGGTATTTTTCTATTGCTTTCATCAGAACATCATCAAAACTGAATACTATCTCTATCCTCTTTTTATCATATACATAAACTGTATCAATCGTGGCATTTACAAGTTCTTTTGTAATCTTCTCATGCTGCATTTCCCCTTCCAGTAATTCAACAGCAGATGCCACTTTACTTTTATATGCTTCTTCCTCCGCCGATAAACATGTGAGTGTTTCTATCTCTGCCTGTATGCCATTCATTCGATCCGTAATCTGCATTTTTTTCATCATATACTTTTCTTTCGTTATAATACCTTCCGCATACGATTCATACTGACGTATTCTCTCACTTTTTAACACATTACTCTCAGCCTCTAGCTGTTTTATCTTTTTTCTTCTGACACTATCCAAATTAGTTGTCTTTTCCTCAAAATCCAACTGTATAGCATCCAATACATAAAGGACACGTTTTAAAGCATACCATACATGCCCTTCTATAATTGAAACAGAAACCATTTCGTCTGAACACTTGGCAAATTTTCCTGTCATCTTTTTATGTGGACAATATACCCTGTCATTAGCACCGGATTCCATCAATACCATTGATCGTCTGCAATTCCCACATCTGACTTTTCCTTTCAATGCAAACTTTCTTGTACCCCGGTAATCTGGTTTTTTCATAAATGCGATAGTTGCCTTTGCTATTTCATATTCTTCCTCTGACACGATTGCCGGATGAACATTTTTTGTAATAACCACATCTTTATCCCTCGATTTTCTGGTTACTTTACTGCCAACCGCAATACTTTGTCGTTTTCCCTGCACTAAAGCTCCTGTATATTCATATCTTCCAAGAATGGCTCGAACCATGCCACAATCCCACAGAATTTCCGACTCTGGCATTTTTTGATTATATCCATAATGCGTAAGACCATTCTCTTTATTATATCTTCCCGGTGTAGGTATTCTCTGTTCATTCATATAATAAGAAATCTGAGAAGTACTGCATCCCTCGATTGCCTTATCAAAAATCGTTCGCACATATTTCCCTGCTACCGGATCTATCAACCATTCCCCTGTTTTACTATCTCGTAAATAACCAAAAGGCGGTTTTCCCCCAGTCCATTGACCATTTTTCCATTTCACTCTTAATGCACTTTTCAGCTTTTTAGAAATGTCTTTGCTATAAAGGTTGTTGACCAAGTTATGAATTGCCATATCCATTCCCATAGTTTTTCCTAAATAATCATTGCTGTCATAATTATTGTTTAATGAGATAAAACGGATTTCCAGTATTGGAAGTACTTGCTCCAGGTAATCTCCTACACCAATATAATCTCTGCCAAATCGTGAAAAATCTTTTACAATAATCGTATCTATTTTCCCAGTTTTCGCATCCTCTATCATGCGTTTAAACGCCGGACGCTCAAAATTAGTTCCTGAATAACCGTCATCCACATACTCTATATATTCATCTGACAGGTCATCCCTGTCCTGAACAAAATTTACAAGAAGCGTTCTCTGGTTATCAATACTGTTACTTTCATCCTTATTGTCTTTTCCCAAATCTCCATCTGCAATAGATAACCTCAGATACAATCCATTCTTACGCACTTTTAACACCCTCTATCAATTCTGTTATCTGTTTAAATTTATCATCACACTTGAAGCGCACATGAATGCTTCCGTTTTTATATATCTCCACATATTCTACAAGTTCCTGTACCAGTGCTTCATTGAAGCTCCTGTCAGAAAGATACTGCTCCAAGTTGCTGACCATATTCATATATCTGTCAGTTTTTTTCTCCAACATTCTTTGATTCTGTTTTGCAATTTGCAAATCATCCCTCAGATTTTGTAACTCCCGGATATAACGCTCTTTCATCATATCGAAGTCCTCTTTTTCTACAATCCTACCTACATAGTCCTCATACAATACAGTGTTCTTTTCTTCTGCCTGCGCTATTTTTCTTTCCAACATCCGCACTTTTGCAGCTGCTTCATAAAAAGCATTTTTCTCACTGGAATCACTTTTCAATTTTTGTAACAGCTTTTTTCTGTCACACATACTTCTTATAAGAATCTGAATTTGATCCATCACAAGTATCTTCAGCAGATTTTCTTCTATCTTCTGACCGCAATAATTATTCGCATAATTTTGAGCAGAACAGGTATAATAAATTCCTACTTTCTCCATTGTCTTATAATTATGGGTATAGCGGACACAATACATTGGACGTCCACAATCTCCACATCGAACCATACCGGGAAAACAGTCTTTGTATTTTTCTCTGTCCTCCATATATTTTAAATGCCAGTTTCTTGTGACCTTTTTTATTTTATTTGACCTTTCCTGCAGTTCTTCATAATCATCCCTTGCGATCATCGGCGTATGCATATCTCTCTGAACATTCCAGTCCTCCGGCGAAGTTCTATACTGCTTTATCCCTTTATACAATGACTGCTTCAACTTTCCGGTTACAATATCTCCAACATATGTAGGGTTATTCACAATCTTATCTACTGTATCCGTTCTCCACTTTGTCTGTTCTAACGGAACAGTCAATACACCAGTTTTTTCTCTTTGTCCAGGTGTTGCAATTCCCATGAGATTTAATCTATCTGCAATTTTCTTTTTGCTGACTCCCATCATATACCACTGAAATATCATCCTTACAAATGGTGCAACCTCTTCATCAACAATCTGTCTGTGCCTATCCTCTGAACGGACATATCCAAATGCTACTTTTGATAAAGTAATATTTCCCTTTTTTCGCTGTGCATCTTTTGCAGCCAGAATCTTTTTTGACATATCTTTTGCATACATGGCATTAACCATATTTTTTAATGGAACACTGATGTTTTCCCTGTCCTCTTTTCTGGAACTGTCATAATCATCTGTAATTGCGATAAACCTTACATTTAACCTTGGTAAAATCGTTTCCAGATAATATCCTGTTTCCAGATAGTCCCTGCCAAAACGTGATAAGTCTTTTACAACAATACACTGAATCTTTCCTGACCGGACATCTTCCATGAGTTTCAAGAAGCCTGGTCGTTCAAAATTAGTTCCGCTAAATCCATTGTCTATATATGTATCTGCCAATTTTAAATCCGGATGCTCCTCTATGAACTTTTCAACCAGCATTTGTTGTACAACTAAAGTTTCGTCCGTTTCATTTCCACCATTTTCAACAGATAATCGAATATACGCTCCGGTATCTATCAGATTCTCACAGTTTTCTATAATCTGATTACTAACAGCCTCAACATTTTTATTTCTTCTGCTTTTCCTTGCCATCGCTATTCCTCCATCCATTCTTCTGGGAAATAATTCTTCCAGTTCTGCATTGTCAGGTATACATGCACATCTCTTAAATCTGAAACAATTATTTTATCTACCCATTTTTTAACATGTTGACTTTCCAACTTCTCCGGTAACTCTTCCCTTTGAAATGTTTTTATCCATTCATTTTCCTCGCTATAAGCCTTTTTCATATTTGCAAGCCTGTCCATCAGTCCTTCAAAATCGTTTTCATACATTTGCAACTGCGCCTGTATTTCTTCTTTTTTCTCCTGATATTCTGTCTGACCAATCTCATAGTCCCGGAATTTTTCATATAAAGGAATACGGTCTTTCTCTACCTGCTCCATTTCCTGAAATATCATCCATGCCTTTTCTGAATATTGTTGAGTCTCTTTCTGTAATAGCTGTTGCATTTTTTCTGTCTGCAAATATGCTTTCATTTTTTCAGCCATATCCATTTCCAGAGAAATTGCATTTTTTACTGCCTCTGTAACCTTAGCTTCTTCTATATAAATTTTTCTTTTCTTTGGTAATTCACCCATCTGCGGATTGAACACAAAAGCAACGTCACCACTTCGGAAATTTCTCAGGTACAACGGCTTTCCAGTTGCTTCATCATAGATTTTTCTTACATATGGCCCCGGCTTCCCACCTATGATATTATCTGTAGTTGTTCGACTTTTAATAAGTCTTCTAGCCTGATCAAAAACTCCTTCATCTAGTATTGGTGTTATTGAAAGCGTACAAACTTCTCCGTTGATTGTTTTCTGCCAATAGCCATCATATGCTGTACATTCTAAAATCCTCCGCAAAGCGCCCTCGCTCCACCTATTTTCATAATGCGGCCAGTGCTTATGCCCCACTCTCGCATTATGTACCATTGGAGATTCTTCTCCTCGCTCATTCAGAATGGCTACTATCTTTTTTATAGAGATTTCTGCCAATGTCATTTGAAATATCTCCCGTACAATCTTCGCAGCCTCTTCCTCGACAATTAATTCTTTTCTATCTTCTGAAAGTATGTATCCATATTTTTCATCGTGAACTGTATAATATCCCTCTACCTGTTCACGAATCGCATATTCACGCATACTCTTTACCTGTACCGCAATTTTCTCTTTTCTGAAATACTCGTCTATTTCTTCCCTGCTTTTTCCAATACTGCAAAAATCGCTCTGTACTATCGCAAAGTGAAGTCCCGCCGGAAAGAATGTTTTAACCAGTACATCTTCCGCACAGGAAATATATTTTCCGCAACGGTCAACACTATCTACTACCACCATATCAAATTTACGGTTAATCCCATCTGCCGTCATTTCTTCAAAAGCTGTATTTTCATTTTCGTCCTTTTTCCGGTCACTGTATTTTGCTACCAGCTTCCAACCATGTGATTGTATATAGTTCTGAATATGTTCATTCTGCTGTTGGATAATATCTGATGGAATTTTCTTTGTATTTTTGCACGATGTAGTCCTTGTATAACTTACGCACCGCATTTAAATCTACCTTCCCTTTCTTCCATTTCCCGAATATTCTGAGCTGCTTCTGTCATTTCCTGTATTTCGTCTGCATACTTAAAGCAAATTTCCAGACGGTCTTTTCCATACACAATGACTTTATCAATTAGAGTAACTACCGCTTTACGATCAAGCTGTGTAATATTCTGATAGCACTTGAAATCCTCAATCCAAGGGTGTTCCCTTTTTCCCTCCGCAGATGCCTTTTCTTTCCTCTGCTCTAATTCACGTTCTGCCTTTTCCGCATTATGTAGCTTGTCTGTAAATCTCCGGTTATACTCATGGTATTCTTCTCTCGTCACAATGTTATCTAACATATCCTGATACAACCGGGTTTTTAAATCTTTATACTTCTCTACTTCCTCATGCAGAACCACCAACTGCTTTTCCAGTGAATCCAGTTCTGTTTTTTTATAATTTTTCATTCCACTGTTCTGAATGATATTCTCCGCATTTACCAATAAGGCAATCTGCCTTTGTATAGCATCCAAAACAACTTTATGAACCGTCTTTTCACTAATCAGATGTGAACTACATCCATCTCCGTTTTTATATGTAGAACAATGGTAGTAATAATACCGCTTTCCATTTTTTGTTGTGCTTCTCTTCACCATGTTCTGCCCGCAATCTCCACATCGCAAAAATCCCGAAAAAATATATACGGATTCTTCCTCTGGTGCTGTGCGGGTATCCAGTTCCATCAATGACTGTACATACTGAAATATTTCCTCTGCAATAATCGCTTCATGCGTTTTCTCTACACGAATCCAGTTTTCTTCTGCTACTGGTCTGCACTCTTTTACTTTATAGTTGATTTTACGATTCTTTCCCTGAACCATTGTTCCTGTATATAACTCATTTGTCAAAATGCGATTTACAGTTGTGACCGCCCATTTAGGCTTGGCTCCTGAACGAAATCCACTATTATAATTCATACCACAGCTTCGTTTATATTCCATTGGTGGAAGCACTCCCATTTCATTCAGCTTCTCTGCAATCCTTTGAGAACTGTAACCGTCCATTTTCAGATTGAAAATATATCGGACTATATCTGCTGCATATTCATCTATAATGAGATGATTTTTATTCTCTGGATCTTTCTGATAGCCATACCCGGCAAAGCTGCCAATAAACTGTCCATTTTTTCTTTTTACATCTAACTGACTTCGGATTTTAATTGAGATGTCCCTGCAATAAGCATCATTTATCAGATTCTTAAAAGGAACAATGATCTGGTCTGCATCATCCGATTCTGCTGCACTGTCATAATGGTCTGTAACTGCAATAAACCTTACTCCAAGAAACGGGAATATCTTTTCCAGGTATCTTCCTGTTTCAATATAGTTTCTTCCCAGTCTGGATAAGTCCTTGACGATAATACAGTTGATTTTCTTTTTCTTCACATCCTCAATCAATCGCTTAAATGCAGGACGTTCAAAATTTGTTCCACTGTAACCATCGTCAACATATTCATCGACCAATGTGATCTCTGGGTGCTGTTTTACAAAATCGTTAATCAGACTTCTTTGATTGCGGATACTATCACTTTCCAATTTATCTCCGTCTTCTCTGGAGAGTCTGAGATAGTCCGCTGCTAATATAGACTTTTGATTGAAATACATAAAGCCATCAACCTCCTAATTTACTATGCCGTCCGGCAGTGTAAACCAAGAAATTCATGGCTTCTTGAATGCTTTTAAATTTTGACCCAACACCATATTAACATAACTTCTGGCTCACTGCTATACCTTTTTTCATTCTTTTTAAATTTCTTTCCATCCTGTTTTTCTTCATTTTCACAACGAGATACACCTGTTCAGGCTTTCTTCCAGTGTACATTTTCCAGTAAAACTTATTTTTACCGCTACTCCATGAGAGATATAGCAATACGGATTTTTAATCTGCCTGATATAATCTGCAATCCGTTCTTCCTGTGGCAGTTCTGTTTGTATCTGCACCTGCTCTATATCTACCAGACTGCTTGTGTCTACCGTTCTAATATCTATCTCTGCCATCTCCTGCATTTCTTCTGGTGTTGGTAATTCTTTCTCTGCCATTTTTACACCTCCCGGAAAAAACTACTTCTACCTATAAAGCTCGGCAGAGGCTATTTACCAACCTGCATTTCCTGTTTTTTTATTTTTTTCATTTTGAGGGTTGGTAAACAGGCTTTCCAAAGCCTTATTAGTAAAGGGATTTCTTTCTTAGAGCAAGTTTCGCCCTGGCTGCCAGAAACCCGGTTCCCGGATTTTGACAGCAGGCAACTTGATGGGGATTTTGCTCCCCATACCCTCAAGCACAATCAATGATTGTTTCATTGGTTCCCATTTGCATGGTCACAGCGTAATAATTTTTTATTACTTAACTTTCACAGCAGACTGTGAATTTTACTTACAAAAAAAACTGGAGGATTAAAGTTATGACAAGACCTAAAAAAGAAGAAATGTATCGTAACCATCGTATTACCGTTCGTTTCACTGAGACAGAATTTTCAATTATCGAAACTGCCGCCAAACAAGCTAATATGTCATTGGCTTCTTATGTGCGAACACAAGTTTTAAAAGGAAAAGTACAGACCAAAATTGAAATAGTTGCTGATGTTCCAGAAATAAAGAAACTGCTCGCAGAGTTTGGAAAGATAGGCAGCAACCTCAATCAGATTGCAAAATATTTTAATCAGGGTGGGATTCTTTCTCAGGAAATGCGAGGAGAAATAAATAAGCGACTTCGAGATTTATACGAAATGAAATATAAGGTAATGGAAATGGCAGGTGACTTTCATGGCAATACTGAAACATATAGCAAGTAAAAATGCAGATTATGGAGAAGCTGAACGTTATCTGATCTTTCAACATGACGAATATACACAGAAACCTATCCTTGATGAAAACGGTCATATGCTTATTCGTGAGGAATACTATCTTGATGGAATAAACTGCAACCCATTTACCTTTGCAGCGGAATGTCAGGAAACAAATGCTTATTTTCATAAGAACCAATCTTACAATGATATCAAGTCACACCACTATATCATCAGCTTCGATCCTAAAGACCGGGACGAACATGGATTGACTGGAGAACTGGCGCAGCAACTTGGCGTAGAATATGCCAAAGAGAATTTTCCCGGACACCAGGCACTTGTCTGTACTCACACTGACGGTCACAATGGTAGTGGCAATATTCATGTGCATATTGTAATCAACAGTATCCGCAAATATGACACTAAGCCTCAGCCCTATATGGAATTTGACCGGGATTCAAAAGCTGGATATAAACATCATCTTTCCGATAGATACCGAATCTATTTAAAGCAAAAAGTCATGGATATGTGTACCGCCAATGGGTTGAACCAGGTAGACCTTCTAACACCTGCGGAAAGGAAAATATCTGAAAAAGAGTACTGGGCAAAACGCAGAGGACAAAAAAAACTTGATAAACACAATGCACAGCTTGAAAAGAAAGGGCTGACTCCAAGGCAGACTACTTTTCAAACCGAGAAGCAATATCTTCGTGATGCGATTGATACAGTTGCTTCACAGGCAATATCACAAGAAGATTTTTCCAGATTGCTGTCTGAAAAATATAATATTACATTCAAAGTCAGTCGTGGCAGATACAGCTACCTGCATCCCAATCGCAGTAAATACATTACTGGAAGAAGCCTTGGTACGCTTTATGAGGAAAAACATCTTCTGCAAATATTTCAAGAAAATTCTACCTCACAGATTACTGAAAATCCGGTTCCTGATATTTCTCAAGTTGTTAATTCTTCAACTCCAACAGTTTCTGCCTACACTGCTACAACTACAGAAGCTCCACATACTTTTCTCTTTATAAAATCTGATTTACGGTTGGTAACAGATTTGCAGCATTGTATTAAAGCACAGCAAAGTCAGGCGTATGCTCAAAAAGTAAAACTGTCTAACCTGAAAATGATGGCTCAGACAGTTGCCTATGTACAGGAACATGGCTTTCAATCCAAGGCAGATTTAGATGCAGCTCTTTCCGATGCCTCTGCTCAAAGCACTGATGCAAGAAATGCACTAAAATCCACAGAGAATACTTTGAAGAATGTCAATGAACAGATTCATTATACCGGACAGTATCTTGCCAATAAATCTATATATTCTGATTACCGCAAAAGTCGGAACAAAGAAAAATTTTATGATGATCACCGGGCAGAACTTACACTCTATGAATCTGCCCTCCGAATACTCAAAGAAAAATCACAGGGCAATAAACTTCCTACATTAAAAATGCTGCGTGAGGAAAAGAATCGCTTAACAGAATTACAGACGATGCAACGTGAAGACTTTAATGCCCGACGGGAACATGAACGGGAACTCCGTACAGTGTGTTCCAATGTAGATATTATTCTTGGAACCTCACAAGTTCAAAATCGCCAGCGTGAACATACACAAGAAAAATCATAACCGACTTTTTTTCATAAAAATAGAGGTTCTTCCTTAAATCCAGGGAAGCAAACCTCTATTTCTCTATTCTACCTTTTCTCCATCTACATACAATATAAATTTTTCAGGGTTGTGGATAATATCATATTCCCCATTTTCTTCATCTGATAAATACGCTATCTCACAGAATTGCTTATTATCGTTAAAGTCGTTTTCCGTCTTATATACATTGATCTGTAATTCTGTCGGGCATACCATATCATAAGAAAACTTTATAGACTGAAAAGAATTTTCCCTGCACATTTTTATAATCTGTTTTGCCAGTTCCTTTTTATCAGCAATTTCCTCCTGATTTGCTACAACTGTTAAATGTTCCGTAGTGTTAAATCTCGTACTATTGACTGCATCAGGAATTTCCGAAAGTTCCTTCGACTGCACTCTATAAAATCCACTACATATACACAATACACATATGAAACAAACAACTACCAGTACAATTCCTTTTATCCTCTGCTTTTTCAATCCATCTCCTCCTCATTGATATGGGTTCCGAAAACAGAACCTTTGTTACTTTCTATCTTAACCCTATAATGAGGGAAAGACAAGAAAAAGGTGGAGATAGCCGTTGATTAAATATGATAAATTGTGGCTTACCATGCAGGAAAGAGGTATCACAAAATACACTCTTCACAAAGAATATCATTTCAGTAAGTCCCTGATACATCGTTTGCAGAATAATGAAGGTGTCAGTATGAACACCATCAACACTCTCTGTAATATTCTGGATTGTAAAATTGAAGATATTGCAACACACTATAAAGACTAGCCCTAACTGATTATTCGTCACTGGCCAGTCTTTTTCTATGCAAAAAAAGAAGCCAGCCACAACTGTGACTAGCCTCTCATTTTTATTTTTTTGTACGCTCCACGTCTTGTCCCATTATCTGCTGCATTGCTTTCTGTCCACTACGCTTGGCAACTTCTTCCTTTTTCTCATTCAGCTTCGCAAGAACGGATTCTTTTGGACGCTTCTTTTTATCTTTCGGTGCAGAATTATTTCTAAGTCCGTCAATCATATTATAATTTGCTTCCTCTGTAATTTCCGCACTTCTCAGGTATTCCCCATTTTCCAGATACTTCTGCCAGTTATCCAGTTTCGGTTTACTATTTTCTGTCTGTTCCTGCACTGGCGGATGCAGAGAATCAAGAATTTTCTGTTTTACCGCATCATCAAATCCATTATATGTGCTATCTACAATCACTTTGCCGTCCTGGTTCAAAACTACATACGCAACATCTTTCCCATACTGCTCATGTTCCATAAGGAAATAATTCTTGCCTTCTACCAGCAGATAATCTATTACTTCCCATGATCCGTCTTTTCCCTCTATTTCATAGCCAACCGTATCCTTCGTAAGTCCACCGTTTTCCGAAGATGCAACTTTCATAAAATCAGAAATCTCTATAAAAGCATCTTTATTTACATAGTAAACAGTCGTGATACCATTATCATTCAAGATTATCACGTCACTGGTACTGATTGCATGACCTTTATAATTATGTGGTTGTTTCTTCTCCAGCTCCTTTTTTATCTGCTCTGGCGTTTCTCCCGGTTTCATTGTTCCAAGATACACCTGTTCATAATTTTTCACCTGCACAGGAATCTGATCCTGTGCAAGTTCTTCATAGGTACGGAAAAGAAGGTTTCTCAATTCCGGCTTCTTTTTTAACTGATAAACTGCAAACTGACTTCTACTCATTCTCCATCCACCTCCAAGTCTGCTTTATAAATCTCTACGGTTCTTTCCAGCTCTTTGTATCCTTCATCGCTAAGATAATACAGCTTCTGAATTGTTGTAAATATCAGATACTTCATATCTTCATCCAGATAGGAAAAAATTTCATCCATAGCATTCATTGTCTGAATCCTGTCACCCGCATCAAAAATCGCAACAGCAATATATTCATCTTCCTCAAATCTTACCATCATAATGACACCTCTCCCTTCTTATGTGTTCTGGATTTTTCTTTCGTTGCAGTCTGTTCCTGCTCTTTTATTTTTGCCTGACGTTCCCGGAGTGCCTGAAGAACAGATTCTTTTCTGCTCTTTGGATGTGAAACATTTTCTTTCTGTATAGGCTTATCTCCAACTACCTGTTCTGTTCTTTTTGTAAGTTCCTGCTTCCTGGCAAAATATTTTTCCACATCATCCATTGCTTTCTGAACTAATGGACTTTCCTTATAGTGTTTAATCATCTCCACACCTTCCCGGTCTACTTTTCCCAGTCGCATAAGATCATACGGTCCGTCATAATCGCTTCCATCATGCAGTTCAAATCCAACACCTTTTATCCCATTCATACGTTCAGCGGGAATGGTTTCATAAATGTGTAAGGCTTCTTCCAAAGTAAGATTTTCGTGGTACTCACCCATAACAGGAAATTCCATACACTCCGCAACATAAAAAGTGATCGTGTCTTCCGGCTGTTTCTGCTCTGGCTGTCTGGTAAAAACAGAAAGTGTTTCTGCATTTTTCAGACGTGAAAGTAATGACTGGGCAGTGACTACATCGCTGTCTATATCCGATTCTTCTGTCACCTCAGTCAGCCAGTCTTTTAAACCTGCTGTCTCCTTGTTCAAAATATCCTCTGTGAGTTTCTCAACCTGTTCTTCCCTATTTTCAACGGTATCTTTATATTCATAAGTATCATATTCATAACTAAAATTATCCAAGTCCACTGCGAGTTTCCTGATTTCCTGCTGATCAAGATAGGCTTCCGATTCCTTTATATACTCTGCCAAAGTAATTCTTTCTTCTAAGATTGGGTTAATGTCTACTTTAATGCCTGCTATTGCCATACCATACGAATTCAATTCGTTAAAAAAACTATCCTCTCGAATATTTCCTCGATAAGAAAGCACCACATCAAGATCAGAATCTGCACGATACAGGTCATCTCTGCTTCTGGAACCATGTACTCTCGCCCCAATCAATGTAACTTCATTTTCCAGTCCCATTTCTTCCAGAACAGCTCTTGCATGAAATAAAACTTCATATTCAATTTCTGCCCTGTCCATCCCATTCAATGCTGTTTCACATCTGCCAAGTTCCGAAGTGAATCGAACATCTCCACTGGCCAGCACTTCTTTAGAATGACTGATTACCTTATCCCGAAACTCCCTGTCATCAACTTTTACACATTCAACATCTTCCAATCCTTCATTTTTCAAGCTGGCATACATTGCTTTCTGAATAGAATCTTCTGGATTTCCACAGGCATCTCCTGAAATTTCATGAAGTTCCTGATCATAAACCAGGTATTTATAGCCATCCTCCGTCGGTTGCACTGTTAAATACATACCAGACATTTTAAATTGTACGGTTATTCCCTCATAACTTTTTAATGCCGCTTCCCTGTCATAACCATCAAAAAAAGCCTTTGGGCAAGTACGTTCAAATTGTATCTTCTCCAGTCTCTCTTCTTCTGCATATTCAATTTCTGCATACATTTCTTCATAATCCATCACGCTTGCATCTTCTATCGAAAGTCCTTCATCTTCCAAAATATTCTCCATTGCTTCAGTAATAGAAATAGTCGGATCATCATAAACGCCGCCATCCAGTTCCAGATAATCTTTATCATAGAATGTATAATCATAACCATCTTCTACCGTCTGAATTGTAAAATACTGATCTCCAATCTGGTATGCTATCTCTGTATCATGCACTGCCAGACTGTTTCCTATCTCTTTAAAAGTATTGTATATCTGCGGATTCAGCCATCCTTCCACTTCCTGGCAATCATAAATCAATGTATCTATTCCATTCTTACACTGAATAAAATCAAGACTACCTCGCAACGGTGCTGTATTTTCAATTCCAAGAGCTTTCATTTTATGATTAGGCAGAGAGTAATATGCTCCAAGGGCAGCTCCCAAATCCTTATATCTCTCGATCTTCATCCCACCTTTTGCTGCCAGATCTTCGATCACATAATATTGGTCAATATAATGATTTTCTGGCATTTTCAGGTCAATGCCATTATTTTCTCTGACTTTATGTATCTCGAAAAAGCTGAATTTCTGTTCTTCACCCCGCAGATTCTGTCCGGTCAGTGTCGGCTCCCATGTATCTGTACTGATTGGCTGCTGTTCCATGATTTTCATAACTGTTCCGTCTGCTAAGATGACTGTTGCCTGGTCTGGAAGATCTATCAGGTCATACACCGTTGCACCATTTTCTTCCAGATATTCTGAAATAGCTTCCCTGGCTCCTTCATCAAATCCATGCCAGATGTCCTCTGCCACCAGTGTCCCATTTTCCGATACGATAATATCTGCCACGTCCTGACCGTATTCCTCATTTCGCATCTGGAAGAATCGCTCCCCATGATATGTTTTCATATCCATCGCATACCAGGTGCCTGTATGTCCTTCTGCTTCATACCCTCTTGTAGTTTCAGTGATATGCTGATTTTTCACACCAAGCACCTCTTCCAGTTTCCGGGTACGGATTTCTTTTCTTGCCATATCAATAAATCCATTCAGGACTGCAGGATGGCTGCCCACAATATAGTCCCTGTTCAGATCCATTCCCCGGCTGATATTTTCCGGAATATCAATGCCATCTGCCCACCGTTTATTGCCATCAGAAAATCTACCATCATAAGAAAGCTGTTTCAATGTATTTGCCAGAACAAATGCAACCCGTTCTTCCCCGTATTTTTCAATCACACCTACTGCAACATCTGGATTTAAACGCATACCGTTGAATCCCTCTGCGATTGCCTGTTCGATAGCATTTTTACAATCAATGTTCAGTTTTCTGGAATCCAGATAAGCATCTACATTTCTCTCCTGCATAGCTTTTTCCAAAGTTCCCATATAAACTTCTGGATATGCTTTTACCGGATTATCATTTAACATTTCAACTCTCTGTGCCACAAAGTCCGGCAATTCTGTAAATCCAAAGGAATCTACATAGTATGCGGCTAATCTTCCACCCCGGTTCATAATGATCACGTCACTGACTGACATGGAATGTCCGGTAAAATCGTTTGGACGCTCTATATTAAATCGCTCAAAGAGATTGTCCAGTGTCGTAGCATCTCTCAGTCTTTCACTGTAAACCATCTGATAGTCTTTGCCATCTACGGTAAATCCCATTTCTTTTGCCGTTTCCAGACTTAAAAACTGATACCCTCTTTCTTCCTGTCCACTGTTAATCTGATAAATACCATAACGTTTTCCATCACTTTCCAGAAGAAGCGTTTCTTTGATCTTTGCTTTTTCTTCCGGTGTCATAATCGTTTCCTGACTTCTCCGGTAATTTTCCCATTCAAATTTCGTCACTCCGAATAACCCGTCATGCTGTAAAATATCCAATTCCAGATTCATAATTCTTTGCGACTGTTCCTGACCACCAACTGCTCCGGTCAGTCCATAAACCGTTACTCCCTCATGGTGCAATTCCACTGCCCGTTCCCTGGTAAGCGGAAGCATACTTTCTGAATAAAATCCGACTTCATGCAATTCTGATAAACCAATCATCGAATCCGGCAGACTTTCAATCTGTTCCTCCGCTTCTCCAATCAATTTTTGTACCGCTTCTTTGTTTCCATCCAGAATAGATTCTGCAAGATTCTCTGCCAGTTTTTCCATTGCTTCCCTATCATCCAGTTTATAAGCAAAATTCACGATAAGATTTCTCTGGTCATTGCTGAAAATCGTCCGTTCCTGCTCCAGACGATTAATAGTCTGTTCTGCATACTGCATGGCACTCATTTCTTCTGTCTGCTCCACAACATCTGCTTCCTGCTCTGCTCTTTCTATCTGAAGTTCTTTGAGTTTTTCCTCAATCTGTCCGATCATATCAGCAGAAGTCTTACGGATGGTGTCCATAGAAGCACGAAGCTCTTTCATATTTTTACCGGAAGACCAGCTTGCAATATAGGAAAAAGAATACTCCGATGTGTCCAGTCCGAAATGGTTACATACCACATAGGCAACACTTTCTGCTTCTACTTCCCTTGTAAGCTGATCTTTTACGATGCCCTCTACTTCCATCTGATCACGATCATGCAATACTGCATGTGCGGTTTCATGCACCGCTGTTTTCATGGTTTGTGCCTCACTCATGCCAGGCTGGATAGCAATATATTTATCGACAAGCTGATAAAAGCCTTTCGCCTCCCCATCAATCTCAATAAAACGGATAGGAACCGGGGCAACCATTTTTAATGATTCCATAAAATCATGGTAGATCAAAACATCTCCATCCAGTTCTGATACCTCAAACTCTGGAATCGGTTCTCCTGTGGTCTGGCTGACATCAAATACTGTCGTAACCCGGAATTTTGTAATAACACGCTCTACTACTTCTGTTTCCGGCTGTCCATCTTTCCCAATCACAATCTCGCCTGTTTCCGGATCAGTTTTTTCAATCTCCTGTTTCTCTTTAAACGGAGCCGGGGCAATAATCTGGATGCCTTTTTCCCCTCTTTTTACCTGTCGGTTGAATTTCTTCTGCCATGCCTGATACCCCGCTACCAGTGTTGCTTCCGGTTTCTGCATAGCGATCAACAATGTATTATTAAAACTGTAATTATGGAACTTTGCCATTGTATTCAGATATTCCGTATATTTTTCTGATGTGAATATTTCTGCAACACCCTGTTCCAACTGCTCTGTAATCTGCTTTAACTGTTCTTCTCTGTTTGCCATAATCAAACCCTCCATAGAAAAATCCCGCCAAAGCTATGGTCACTCTGACGGGATACCCTTTATAACTCCTGTTCGTGTTTCTTTTTTGGTTTCTGCTGTATTTCGCCTGTCTGCTCCTGCTGTTTCTGTTCTTTCAGTCTTTCCAGAATAGATGTTTTATGAACACTGTCAGCAATTCTGTCCTGTCGTTCCTCTGTCACGTTTACTTCCGGATTTTCCCCAATGCCCTCATCTGCCAGAAGATTTTCTCCCCCTTTCTCATCCATGTTCAGCATGGCATTTAGTTCTGCCAGACGTTCCATTTTTTCACTCAGTTCCGCTTCTTTCGGGAATGGCTTCTGCACCTCTTCCTGTGCGGTCTTTAACTGCTGTTGTACCGTTTCCAGATTCTGCTCGGTATCTGCCAGCTTTTTCTCGATTGCAGAAAGTGCATTATGAATCCTCTGGATATTGCCCAGAGTATCCTTTCCGAACTCAATCTTATAAGAACATTTTCCCTTGATCGTCAGGGTATAAGTATTCGACAGGAAATTGTATTCTGAAGAAAGTGCAAAACCATGATATTCTCCGATCTGCCCTGCTGATTTTACGGACTTCAAGCCGGATGCTGCTGAAATGAGTGCAACTCCCGCTTCTTTTTTATCGGTATACAGCTTTCCACCAACTGTCATTGCAAAGTGGTCATTATCCTGCAAATCTATTCCTTTTACTACATCTGCATCCACACGCATACCGGCAATCTTCTCTTTTAATGCTGTAATCTGTACCGGATACCGCTTTGCAATATCCGATTCCAGACGATAGATCTGACTGGTGTGGTTTGCTTTCAAAAGTTTCAGTTTACTTACCTGCACATCCAGATCCATTTTTTCTTTGATGTACTCGTTTCCTGTTGCCAGTGCTTTGATTTCTGCATAGGACAGAGCTGTATCATCTACATCTTCACAGGCACGCACCGGGGATTTACTGGTCATGATCTGTGAAATAAACTTCTGCTTGTTTTCCAGAATCTGCCACATGTACGAATCAAACGTATTTTCCGTTACATACCGGAAGATTTTTACCTTGTCATTCTGGTTTCCCTGCCTGAGAATACGTCCCTCCTGCTGTTCCAAGTCGGACGGTTTCCAGGGGCAGTCCAGATGATGCAGTGCAAGTAGTCTGTCCTGGACGTTGGTACCAGCGCCGAGTTTCGGAGTGGAACCCATCAGGATTCTTACCTGCCCGGCCCGCACCTTTGCAAACAACTCCGCTTTTTTTACTTCCGTATTGTATTCATGAATAAATGCGATCTGCTCTTTCGGGATTCCCCGTTCCACCAGCTTGTTTCTTACATCATCATAAACATTGAACGTTCCGTCAGTTTTCGGTGTACTGAGGTCACAGAAGATTAACTGGGTAGCCTGTGTATCTTTTCCGTCCTCCCATACCTGGAAAGCATTCTCCACACAGGCATTTACCTTGCTTTTCCCTGCGTCTGGCAACATATCATTTAAAAGCCTCTGGTCTAATGCACATTTTCTTCCATCATTGGTAATTTTGAGCATGTTATCTACCCTTGGATCTACCGCACCTCCCCTAACCTGCTCTGCACGTTCTGAAAATGCTTCCACCATTTCTTTCTGCTCATCGCTCGGTTTTAATACTTCATTGATATATTCTGCTTCCGGTACAGGAAGATTCAACATGTCCGCAGTCTGAATATCTGCTGTTTCCTTAAATATGGAAATCAGTTCCGGAAGATTAAAGAAACGGGCAAATCGTGTTTTTGCACGATAGCCCGTCCCTTCCGGTGACAATTCGATTGCCGTAACAGTTTCTCCAAAAGTAGCTGCCCACGAATCAAAATGCCCCATTCCCATATTCATTAAAGTATCATACTGGAGGTATCTCATAATGGTGTATAATTCGGTCATACTGTTTGATACGGGTGTTCCCGTTGCAAACGTAATTCCCTTTCCCCCGGTAATCTCATCCATGTACCTGCATTTCATAAACATATCTGAACTTTTCTGTGCATCGGTCTGTGAAATGCCTGCCACATTCCGCATTTTAGTGTATAAAAAAAGATTTTTGTAATAATGTGACTCGTCCACAAACAGCCTGTCCACGCCTAACTGCTCAAAAGTCACAACATCATCTTTTCGTGTCTGGTCATTTAATTTTTCCAGTTTTGCTTTCAGGGTTTTCTTCGTCTTTTCCATCTGTTTAACGGTATACTGCTCTCCAACCTGCGTCTTTGCTGATTCAATAGAAAATGTAATATCTGCAATCTGATCTTCAAGCAATGCAATCTGTCTTTCCCTAGAAAGCGGGATTTTTTCGAACTGGCTGTGTCCAATAATAACCGCATCATAATCCCCTGTTGCGATTCTGGAACAGAACCGTTTTCTGTTTGCCGGTTCAAAATCTTTCTTTGTTGCCACCAGAACATTTGCTCCCGGATACAAGCGTAAAAAATCGCTTCCCCACTGTTCCAGCAAATGGTTTGGAACCACATAAAGGCTCTTTTGTGCCAGTCCCAGACGCTTGCTCTCCATACCAGCTGCGATCATCTGGAATGTCTTGCCTGCACCTACACAGTGTGCGAGCAGGGTATTATTTCCATAAAGAATATGTGCCACCGCATTTTTCTGATGCTCCATCAGCTTAATTTCCGGATTCATTCCGACAAACTGGATATGACTGCCATCATATTCTCTTGGTCTTACACTGTTAAACCGTTCATTATAAATCTTGCAGAGCGTTTCCCGTCGGCTCATATCCTTAAAGATCCACTCTTTAAATTCCTCCCGGATCAGTTCCTGCTTCTGCTGCGCCAGAGTAGTTTCCTTTCGGTTCAGTACCCGGTGTTCCCCATCCGCATCATGTATTGTGTCATAAATTTTTGTATCATGCAGATTCAACGCATCCTCCAACAATCTATAAGCATTTGCCCTTTGTGTTCCATAAGTTGATGTGGAAAGTGGATTATTGCTGCTATCCACATTCTTTCCCTTTACATTCCACTGTCCAGTCACTTCCGCATACTGCACTTTAATACGCTCATAATTGATATGGTGTCGTGGTGTATGGAATGTTTCTGCCATGAACTCTGTAATATAGTCCGGAGAAATCCATGTTGCACCAAGCCTTGCTTCAATCTCGGAAGCATCCAGGTCTTTCGGCTGTACCCGTTCCAGTGCCTGCACATTGACCATATATTCCGGATGGTTTTCTGCAAACTGCCTTGCAACGTTCAGCTTCTCCCTGACATTCCCGGAAAGATACTCGTCGGATGGCTCCCATTTATCTGTAAGCGGATTTTTGAAGATAACACCTGTAAGCTCCTCTGTGACCTCTTCCTCTGTTTTCCCTGTAAGCTCCATCATATAAGGAATATCCACTTTCGCCTTTTCCCCGATAGATACCGCCAGTGCCTCACTTGCAGTATCTACCGATGTTACCGGCTCTGCCCTGCGGATCGTCCTTTTCGTAAATATGTCTGCTTTCCGCTTCAACTCGCCCTTTTCATCCAGAAATTCAAGGGAAGTCAAAAGGCAATAGCTGCTGTCCATGCTGAACGCTCTTTTATTTGCATTGCTGCTGAGTAGTCCATACTTGGCAGTAAAACTGTCATAAACCTGATTCAACTCAGCCTGTAAGCTGGCAACCTCTTCATCACTGCATTCTTCCAACTGCCGTTCCAGAAGTCTGTTTGTTGCATCCCGGATCGCAACCATCCCTCTGACACGTTCGCCTGTCACAACGGGAAGTTCCATCTTATTCATAACAGAATTTTCCCTGTAATAAATATCCTCTCCGACAAGTGCAAAGCTGAAGTTCTTAATGTCCGGATCTGCCGGTATGGATACCACCTGTTCTTCCAGTTCCGTATCCGAAATCTCCTGCTCTGTGATGGTTCCCTGGATATGCTTCACCGCTTCTTTTAACTGCTCAGCCAGATCTGCTCCCTCTTTTGCCTTTACCGTTACTTCCTGTTTTCCGTACTGGGTACTTTCTGTTGTAAAATCCCCAAGCACCATTTCCGGATGGTCAGCAAAATAAGAATTGACCGTATATCCTTCTGGTGTGGTTTTTAACTGTACCCAGTCTGGCTCTGTGATCGCAGCCCTGTCCCTTTTCTGGAAAAACAGAATATCCGCAACCACACTGGTATTGGCATTTCTCTGGAAAGCATTGTTCGGTAAGCGAATCGCCCCAAGCAGGTCTGCCCGATTTGCAAAATACTGTCGGACTTCCAGATTCTGTTTATCCATCGTACCGCTTGATGTGACAACTGCCACCACTCCTCCGGGACGTAGCAGGTCTAAAGATTTTGCAATAAAATAGTCATGGATCATAAAATGGTATCGGTCATACTTGCGATCACTGACCTGGTATGCCCCAAACGGTACATTTCCGATTACGCAGTCAAAAAAGCTGTCCGGGTAACTGGTTTCCTCAAATCCCTGTACTGCAATCCTGTTCTTCTGGTAAAGCTGCTTTGCAATCTGCCCGGAAATCGGATCAAGCTCTACACCATACATATTTGTGGTACTCATACTTTCCGGTAAAAGTCCCATAAAGTTTCCTACTCCACAGGACGGTTCCAGGATATTTCCCTGTTTCAGTCCCATGTTTCCAAGTGCTTCATACATTGCCTTGATGACTGTTGGAGAAGTATAAAAAGCGTTCAGCGTTGATGCCCTTGCTGCACTGTATTCTTCTGGCGTAAGGACTCCTTTTAACTGTGTATATTCCTCTGCCCAGGCACTGTTTCTTTCTTCAAAAGCCTGGGGAATACCGCCCCATCCAACATACCTCGACAACACTTCCTGTTCTTCCGGTGTTGCTAATCTCTGATCCTGTTCCAGTTCTTTCAGTAGCCGGATAGCTTCCATATTTGCTTTAAACTTTGCCTTCGGACCGCCAGCACCAAGGTCATCGTCCGTAATATGGAAGTTATGAGGTTCCTGTTCCTGCACCTGTTCATTCTGCAGATATGGCAAAAATTCTCCCTCATAGCCAAACAGTTCGTTCTCCCCTGGAATATAATTTCGTCCAGTTTCCATACACCGGAAAATATCAGCTTTTGATGAACCACTTGCTTCGTAAAATCCTGCATAGGAATATAAAATATCATCTTCTCGCTCGTAGGTAGTCAAATGTAATTCTGTATTTCCTCTTGTCTGGTTTACCAGTTCTTTCCCTTCCAGACCTTGCGGAAGAATCCCCACTGGTTCAAAATGATACCCCTGATATTCAAATACATTCTCGTCCCACTGTTCCTGTACAACTACATCTTCTGACTCAGACTCTGATTCTTGTAAATCCAGTTCTTGTCGTACTCTGGTAATTTCTTCTGGATTCATGACATGATCTGTATATGGCTCGATCATATCCTCCTGCCATCTGCCATTATCATTCCAGAGTTTTTCCGAAATGTCAGAAACCAACTGCATCTGTTCCGGTGAAAAGTCTGGATTCAATACTGGTTCTAACATACGCTCCTGTTCAGCCAGCTTTCGGATAACCGCCATCTGTTCCTCGGAAAAATCCTCTACAGATTTTCCAACTGTATCCATACTGTCATAGATCAGTTCGCCTACACGACTTTTTAATACATAATCATCCTCATAAAAGCCATCTTCCCACAATTCTTTTGCTTCTTCAAAGGACATATGCGGATCTGCCTCTGGTTCTTCATTCTGTATCTCTTCCACTTCTGCAGCCGATTCTTCTACTTCCAGTTCTTCCGTAATTTCCTCTGGTTCAGAATTACTCATAATGTCAAATAAAGACATCTGGTATCCTGTCAAGCCTTCCGTCTGCTCTGCTACTTCCTGTGCCGGGAAAATCGTATAGCTGCCCTCCACATACTGATGTACTTCTGTTAAAAGCTGTAATTTCTTCTCATAAGTTTCATTTACTGATTCAAAATTCAATGGCAGCATTGCCAGTGCATCGTCCATCGCCTGTAACAGTTTCTGTGCCTGTTCCGAATCATTCAGCATAGCAGGTAATTCTTTTTTTGCTTCTTCATTGAAGAAATCCTGTTTAAATGGACGCTCAATTTCTTCTGGCAGTCTTGCATAAAAGCTGATCACTTTCCCTGCAATTCGTTCCCTTTCATAATCTGGCATACGGGAATAATCAGCAGAATGTAAAAACTGTTGATTATCAATCAGATAACCGACTCTTTTCGCCACTTTTGCCCAGGGAAGCAACACCGAAGTATCTGGATTCCCATAGGTTCCTCTCTCCAGTTTCAACCCTTTTCCGTCATAATCTGCATGGGAATTATCTGCACCACATAAAGCGTGGCTACAACCACCTGTACCGTATTTTTCCTTAATAAAATCTGTTCTCGCTTTATCATCTTCATTCAGAAGATAAAACGAATAGGTAGAAAGCCTGCCATCAGAATAAGGACCTCCACCGGCAAGAAAAGAGTCTATTTCATCCTGAGTAATAAACACCTTATGTTCCTGCCATGCAAATTCCTCCCTGGCACTGTATGGAACCACTTCTGCTGCAAATTTCTGGAACTGACTGGATATTCTGACTGGGTTATAGGTACGGAACCGCATAATGCTTCTATCTTCCTCATAAGCCATTGCCAGTCCTTCCAGACGCTCATTCATATCTGACAGCCACTGCGAATCTGACAACTTTTCTTCCAGATAATCTGTTATTTCCGGATAAATACTGCGAAGATATGGTAAATCTTCTTCATCAAAAACAAGTTCCGCTACACCCTCTGCCATATCCGCTTTCATATAGGCAAGTGCCTGGGCATGTTCCTTTACTGCGTTCTCCCTTGCAACATCGAGTACAGACTGCGGTGCATATTCACCCTGTTTCAAAAGCTGATGGATACGTCCACTCACATCTTCCCAGGATAAAAACACCTTATCCAGAATCTGATCCGTAACCGTATGTCCTACTGCAATCTGCAATCCGGTTTCATCAAACCAGACCGAATACTCCATACCATTGATTTCAAAGCCTTTTCCACCAGTCCCATACTCCCGCTTCACAAACTCCGTATATTCCTCCGGTGTCTGTTCGCTCATAAAATTATAGATAATACGAAGCTGGCTCTTGCTTCGGTTTCCTCCGGTTCTTAAAACCTCATCGACCACTTCACTTGGAATGGCAATCTCTCCTGCATAAAGGGCAGCTACTCTGTTTTCAATTTCTCGTTTCTGTTCATTTACAGACGGAAGTTCTGGCAAAGATAAAGCAGAGGCAATTTCTTCCTCTGCTTTACTTAACTGATCTTCACTTGTATCTTCAATTAACTGTATACCAATTCCGTCAAGATGCTCTCTTCCGCTGTTGCCGTCAGACTGTTCATATGTGCTGTCCACGCCATCGGGTTCTCCTCTTTCGACGGTGCCGGATTCTTCTCCAACAGTTTCTCCATCAGTACTTCCAATCTCTCCTGTGCCGCTTTCTCGATCTCCTCCAGATGGCTGTTCAATTTCCCGGTCAGCAACAGGCTCTGGTACAGGCTGTTCTTGTACTCCTTCAGAAATGTCCTCCGCAGCATTCCGTATTTCCCGATCTGTGCTTCTGTTTCCTGAATTGTCAGGTTTGGAAACAGATAATCCCCTTTTCGATAATATGTCAGTGCCATTCTCATTTCCTCCTTCATTTTCCTGTGAATATTCTTTTTCTGTAATAGTATCGTTGTTTTCTTTGTTTTCACGAATTAACGTGTTAAAGTTATTATAATTCCTTTCTTCTGAATTTTCAATACCTTTTTTCATTTCTTCTAATGAAATGCGATGTACATATCTTCCAATATCCACCAGAACTGATTCACTCGCTCTGCTTGTGGCATTTCCAATGAATGTCAGCACAGAGAGGCGATTGTAATCTGTAATATGTACAAAATCCATTTCCTCCTGCCGTTCCATTGGATCAAGTCCGCATCTGGAAGCAAGTGTATAATAAATGCTGTCCGTCAACAGACTTCGGAACTCACTGCGGATGGTATCTTCATCCAGTTCTTCCAGATAGGTTCCCTCTGTCACATACAACAGACCATCCAGATACTCCTCCAGATTTTCCTCCACCATATACCTAGCGGTTGCCATCAAAGCGTCAGAAAGATTTTTCGTATCTTTCGCTTCCAATCCATAAACTTCTTCCAGGTGAAGCAATACCTCTTCCTGCTGTTCTTCCTGTAGTTTCCACAGATACGGTGTTCTTCCACCATTTACCATATGGGTATCCTGAACATCGAATACATATCGAAGTCTTGTTTTCTGCGTGGTTTCATCTATAAGGGCAATTCCTTTTGCCCCTCTGTTTACCCACCGGAACATTTTTTGATTCCATAATTCCAGCGACGCACAGGCAGTTGCCTGTGGACGCTGTGCATGAATCAGAAGCTGATCCATAAATGGGTATCGGTATAATCTGGCTGCGGTATCCAGATAGTTCATCCAGTCCCTGGGCGAACTGCTGATACTGGATGCATGTGCTTCTGCAAGACCTCTTATATCTTCCAATCGAGCCATAACCTTATTCCTCCTTCCGTCAGTTCTTTATTTTTTCTTTTTGTTGCTGTTTGTTTTCTTTTTAGGAAATTCCAGACTGAATCTGGCTTTTCCATCTTCCACCCCAAGTACAAGGTCAGCATCAAATTTGCTGTCTTTTTTCTTGGAATACAGTCCTTTTACATGAGTACGTCCCCTTTTCAGAAGCTCCACAGCCATCTTTTTATCCATTGATTTTTTCATACTTTCCAGAAACCTATTTGACTTCCATAAAGCAAACGGACAGCTTCTGTCAGAACAGTAATAATTGATCTTACCCTCATATACATCGGAACCGCATATTGGACATTTCCCGATTACTTCCCTTGCAGTCTGAAAACGACTTCGTTCTTCTTCCGGAATCGCCCTGCATACAGAAAGGATCTCAGTAATCATAGATACAATCCCATCCATAAATTCATCATCCCGAATTTTTCCCTTTTCCATCATCAGAAGCTGATTCTCCCATTCTGCTGTCAGGCTTGCAGATTTCAGATTCTCCGGCATTACATGAATCAGCTCACAGCCTGCCGCCGTAGGAAGAATCTGTTTTCCTTTACGTTCTGCATACCCGGAAGATACCAGTTTCTCAATAATATTAGCTCTGGTTGCCGGTGTCCCAAGTCCCTTTTTCTCTGTTTCAGAATCAAATTCCTTATTTCCCGCTGTTTCCATCGCAGCAAGCAGAGTATCTTCGGTAAACATCTTCGGTGGGGAAGTGTAATGGGTACTCTTCTCTGTTTTCACAGAAGCAAGAATCATTCCCTCCTCATACCCTTCTGGAAGTCCTGTCTTATTATCTGGTTCATCAGATCTCTTATCCTTCACACAATATTTCCGAAAGGCTTCTTCCACTTCTTTAAATCCCATCTGCACAGGCAGCTTTCCTTTCGCAGCAAATTCATGTTCTTTGCACTGTACAGAAATTTCAGTCTGCTCATAAAGGTAATCTTCTCCGGTTGCCTGTACAAGCTGCTGTCCAATCAGCATCATAAGATTTTTCTTTCCATCTGAAAGTCCTCCCATACCTTTTTCTACTGCCTCTTTTGTCAGCAGGATTGCATGGTGGTCTGATACTTTTGTATTATTGATTACACGCTCTGCATTTCCTCCAGACTGTTCAGATTTCAAAAATGGGAGAAAATCTGTCATTTCATCTGCAAGTGTTTCTACCGTTTCTTTCATATCTTCCGTTACATACTGGCTATCCGTTCTCGGATATGTAACCATCTTTTCCTCATACAGTTCCTGCAGCATATCCAGTGTTTTCTGAGCGGTGTATCCAAAATAACGGTTCGCCTCTCTCTGCAGACTGGTCAGATCATAAAGTTTCGGCGATGAAATTCGTTTCTGCGCCTTTTTTACTTTTGTAACCATTGCTTCTTCCCCATCACAAAGTTTTCTTAATTCGTCTGCTTCTGCTTCAGACTGGATATTTTCTGATGTTACTGTAAGTTTCCCATCTGACAGAGAAACCTTATAATAGGCTTCTTTCTTGAAATGCTCGATTTTCTCTTTTCTTTCTGTCAGCATGGAAAGCGTTGGTGTCTGTACCCTGCCGACCACCAGGCGTTTAAAATATCTGGTTGTATAGGCTCTCGTTGCGTTCATTCCGATCAGCCAGTCTGCCTGCGCTCTGCACACCGCAGCATTACAAAGACCTGCGTATTCTTTCCCGTCCTTTAAGGTCTGGAAGCCTTTCTGAATTGCTTCATCTTCCATTGAACTGATCCACAGACGCTTCACTGGTTTTTGACAGCCTGCCAGATCATAAACTCTTTTAAAAATCAGTTCTCCCTCTCGCCCGGCGTCACAGCCATTGACCAGATACGCCACATCTTCCCGATTCATTAAGCTGCACAATACTTCAAACTGCTTCTTTTTATCCTCTGATACCTGCACTTTCCATACTTCCGGGATGATCGGTAAATCCTCAAACTGCCATTTTTCATATTTTTCATCATAAATTTCTGGTGGTGCATATTCTGCCAGATGTCCCAGGCACCAACTGACAATGCAACTGTTCCCTTCCAGATAGCCGTCCGCTCTCTGAAATGCAGATAAATTCTTTGCAAGGCTCTGTGCCACACTTGGTTTCTCTGCAATCACTAAAAATTTTGCCATATTTTCCTCCTGTTCCTGTCAAAAAGGCAGTCCCAAAAGAACTGCCCTTTCTCCATACCTTATGATTTTTTGTTATTTCTGCTGATTCTCTGCATTTTCTTCATCTTCATTGATGTAACTGTCATCAGCAAATTCCAGACCTTCCTCTACAATGCCGTCCTCTTTTTTCTTTCTCAATTTTCCAAAAGCGAACATGCCAAGACCACCCAATGCCAGCGTTGCAACTGCTCCCAAAGCAATCCAGCCAATCATCTTGTTAATGCCAGATTCCTGCTTTACCTCTGTTTCCGGCTGTGCTGTAGTTTCCGGTTCTGGTGTTGTAGTCGTTTCTGGAAGAACAACCGCAGATTCCTCTTTCTTTTCCGTTTCTTTGGTTTCATCTAAGAACTCTGCCAGGTCATTTTCATCCACAAGTGACATCATGTACACATTTTCAGAAGTACCGGAACGGTCAATGACCATATAAAAGGTATTTCCATTCTTTGTCTGTACAGTCAGAAACTGCTTGGTACTGTCATTCTCCTTATCATCCACAAGCTGTCCGTTTCCCGGTGTAGAAAACGGTGTTCCTTCTGTGACAGGCTGCTCTGCAGGCTGTTCTTCTATGACCTGCTCTGTTGCTTCGGTCTGCTCTGCATTTTCATTTGCCTGTGCAAAAACAGTCACACTGGCAGAACCAATCAGCATCGTAGCTGACAGCATGACCATCAAAATTTTTTTCATTACCTTATTCTTCATCTTCCAAATCCTCACTTTCTTCTACCTGTCCGGTTGCCACATTTCTCTCCAGACTCTCTTCTTTCTTTGCATCTGTTTCGGAACTGTCCATAGAGAGATTGCCCTCCTCATCAAACTGCATGGTAACTGTTCCGTTCTGAATCCCATCCAGAAAAGTCAGCATCTCCCGGCTGTCCATTTTCATGGAACGGATCGCCTTGATGATTTCTGCATCCTCCATCTGCTTTTTCTGGATTTTCAGTTTCTTTACATATTCCTGTAACTCCAAAATCTTATCTTCTGTTTTCTGAATATCATCCAGAACCTTTTTCAATCGCATATTCATGTTTGTCTACTCCCTTCTAATGAATCCTGCCAAATGCCATAAAATGCTGCTGCCAGTAAGAACTTGCAATACTTGTATACTGAATCGGATTTCCACAATGGATCATCATATTATTTCCTACATAAATTCCAACATGGCTCGCTCCCGGCGTATCATAAGTTCCCTGGAAAAAGATCAGATCTCCCGGCTTTGCATCAGATGGAGATACATAGGAGCAATAAGACCGAAGCCCATCTGCCGTTGTTCTTCCTACATTCCAGCCATTTCCGCAGTTATTGATTACCCAACATACGAAACCGGAACAATCAAAACTGGTAGATGGAGATGCACCGCCCCACACATACGGATAACCCAGATATTTTTCTGCTTCCCGAATCATCTTGGCAAACTGCGGATCAGAAAGTGCTTCTGCCGGAATATCATATCCAAAGCCCGCCCCGCCTGTCGGAATACTGTTAATGTCAAACAGATAATCACGATTTCCATAGTATTTGTTGTAAGCGTCATACTGCTCCTGCTCTTTATCCGTCATACGGTTTCTTAAAACTGCATCCAGATTATGGTTCGTGAGTGTTACATCCAGACGGTTCACTTCTCTTGTCGTTGTTACTTCCACTTCCTGACTTCCGTTGCTGTCTGCTATGTATGCTTCCCAGGTCTGATGCCCATGTGCTGATGCAGAAGCATGATCGCCATAATATACATCAAACTGAACACCATATCTTGCAAATGCTCCCGTATCTTCTACTACATATTCCACTCCATTCATAATGACATGGGTTCCCATTGGCACAAATGGATTGGAAGCATCTACTGCAATCGTATGATTAGCCTGTGGATATGCGCCACTTGCAGTCGGACCACCACTCCACTGCCCGCAACAGATTGAACAGTTACAATATCCGCTGGTAACCACCTGTCCCAGTGATTCCCCAACCCTGACCTTTTTCTTTTCTGTTACAGTTTCTCGTGTCGAGTCCGTATACAACCCATACTGTTCCTTAAAAATCTCCTGAATCTCATCTGCAACCTCTGCATAGGTAAAACCGCCATACTTGACTGTCAAGTAAGAAATAAGCTGATACGGGTTGTGTCCAATCTCATCAATCTGGAACTGGAACTCATCATAGTCAGAATGGTTTGCCTTCATCTGATTGATCTGCTCATTCAGTGCATTTTCCAATGCTACATAAGCGTTTTCCGCAGCATAAATATCTTCATCCTCACTGGAATAACTGGTAGAAATAATGGCATTGGAACCTCCCTGGAATAATGCAGCGCAACTTGACAGACTCGTTGCCATCAATGCAAAAAGCAGAACCATAACTCCTATCGTCAGAAGGATATTCCGGTTCTGCGCCACAATCTCCTTGACTGCTGCCTTGGCTTTCTCCGTAAATCGCTGTGCATTTACAAACACTGCGTCTTTCGCAGCCTTTCCCTGTTTCGCAGCCTGATACTGTTTCTGGTAACGCTTTTTCTGCAGTAATTTCTTTAAGGCAGACTGTTTTTTCTGCTCTGCTTCTTTCTGAACCGCCTTTTTTGCCTCATTGGAAGCACTAGTTCCAAACTGCAAGCGGGATTTTTCCATTTCTTCCAGCACAGATTCCCTTAACCGGTTATTTCTCTGCCGGTTCTCTTTTAACCGTTCCCGGACGTAAATTGACTTTCTTGCAAGACTTTCTCCCGCAAGTTCCATTTGCTCTGCTGCATCAAGAGCCGCATTATCGTCGGTATCCTCTCTGATCTTTTTCTGACCATAGGCAGATGCCGTTTCAGAAACAACGGTTGCACCCTTTCTTGCCATACCACTGCCTGGAATCATACCTTTGCCTTCATCTTCAAAGGAAAGACGGGATTTTGATTTCTTCTGTTCTTTTAGCGTCTGTTCCCTTTTCGTCTTGACTTTGATCTCTTCCCGAAAATCTTCCATTGATTTTTCATCAACTTCTGACTTTTCATGGTAGCGTTTCTGCTCTTTTGCTGCATAGGCTGTGACCATCTTTTTCTTTCGGCTCTGCCTGTCTGGTTCCGGTGTTTCAGAATCACGTTCAGCATCCTGTCCCGGATGTCCCCGGATACTTTCTTTACGAAGTCTGGAACGTGAAACAGACGGAGATTTCTCCCCGTCTGCCTTATCCTCACTCATTTCTGAGTTTTCCATTTCATCCGCTTCCGCAATTTTTTCCTGTTCCAGAAAAGCGTGTCTTGACTGTAACCTGTGTTTTCCCTCTGTTCCTTCCTCTACTGGCTCTTCTACAATATGAGACTTTCTTACCTTTCCAAAATCCAGTTCCTGTTCTCTGTGTCCGGCTGTCTTCTTCTCATCTTCCTCACGTCCGGTAATTCGCTTCTCCTTTTTACTGCGAAGATTTTCTTCCCGAAGTCCATCCCGGCTCATCTTCTGGACAGTTTTATCCCTTGCTTTATATTCATGCTCCTGCATGGTCATCATCTCCTGATTTCATAATTTTTGTTCAGAAACGTGTTCCATCTGTTTTCAATGGCAATCGCCTTATCCTTTAATTTCACTGAAACATCAGAAAGACCACTCTGTAACTCTCGCCCCTGCGTATCTGCAAGCAGAGCCAATGAATCCATTACTTCTAACAGACCAGCAATACAAAGCATATCCTTATGCGCCATTTCTAAAAGTGACCTTTCAGATTCCCCATAAGCCCAGTAGTCTTCGCTGTCCCAGTCCCAAATACCTCCTGTTCTTGCTTTATCTGGTTTAGAATCCGGCTCTACACTGTCCTGCTCATTATCAAAAAAATCATTTTCATCGCACTTAATTTTCTCTTCCGGTTCTTCCATATCACTTATCTCATCAAACCAGTCCTTCGTCAGATCTTCGCAGCCAAATTCAAATTCTTCCGGTTCTTTCTCGGCTTTCATTTTGCTGAATTTTTTTTGCAACCACGACCATACGCCCATTCCGCTGTGAATATTCGCATGTGGACAATGTAAGCAGCTTGTCCCCATATTCTGCTGTGATTCCGGTTTCATAGATTGCTTTTCGCTTAATTTCTCTAATAAAGTACTCATAATCTGCCCCTTTCTGTGCTTTTATAAAACTGTAATAGTTAAAGTCATTTCCGGTATAAACCGGTGTTGTAAATGCTGATAATATCTGATACTGTTCATTTCCCCATATGGTACGGAACAGGATTGTTGGATGCTCCTCATAAAATCCCTTGTCTTTATATTTTTCAAGATCAGCAAACATCTTCCCACTGTTCATATGATGCCCATAGATAATCAGGTTGTCTGAATCTCCCGGCACACATTCCTCAGCAAGAAACAGACAGCCATTTGCTGAGTAGTCCCCATTAAAATCCCGATGCAGATAATAATTCTTATCTCCGGGCCTGTACATAACTGGGTAGTCTATCTTTGTTCCCTCAATCGTAAGCCACCCAATACAATCTGGATTTTCCTCATGCAATGCCAGTATTCCAGCATCTACTTCTATAAAAGAATCGCCGGAAGAATTTTCTCCCGGCTCGTCCTCTTTCTCCTGCATAAGTTCCTGCAACTCTTGCTGTAACTGATTGTCCTGTCTTTCCTGTATGAACATTCCCATCAGAAAGTAAATACTGATAGTAAGCAAAATAATCGAAACAATCATCAATATTCCTGCTATAAACCGCCTCACTCTGCCACTCCTCCTGTTAATCGTCCCTGTCTTTGATGCCAAGTTTTTCACGTTTTTCCACATCTTCCGGTTTCGATGACATTAACGCATACAGCATAAGAGAATTATCAAATCTGTCCTTAAACGGAATAATTGTATTTCCATAAAAAATCAAGCCTTCTCCTGCTCCACTGTTTGTCACATAGGAAAGCTGATGCGGAGAGATGTTAAGCTGTTTGGCAAGAATCTGTCTGTCCCCGGATGCCTGGTTAAGCATCAGAATAAAATCAGAGTTTTCAAAGATGTTCTCGATTTCTCTTGAAGCAAGCAGGTCTTTTACATTCTGTGTGATACCAGTCGGAATACCGCCCCACTTACGGAACCTCTTCCAGATTTCCACGCTATATGCTGCTGTCTGTTCTTCTTTCAGCAGCAAGTGAAACTCATCAATGTAATATCTGGTAGATTTATGTGCAGCACGATTGACTGTTACCCTGTTCCAGACCTGATCCTGAACAATCAGCATACCAAGTTTTTTAAGTTGCTTACCAAGGTCTTTAATGTCGAAACATACCAGACGGTTATTCAACTCAACATTCGTGCGATGGTTGAATACTTTAAGAGAACCATTAACATAGATTTCCAGTGCCGTTGCCAGACGCTGTGCCTCTGGTTCTTCCTGCTTGCGAAGCAGATTGTATAAATCCTCCAGTATCGGCATCTTCTCTGGAACCGGATCTGCAAGATAGTCCTGATATACCAAGCGGACACAACGGTCAATAATCGTCTTTTCTACTGGCTCCAAGCCATTCTTCCCACCTACTACCAGTTCACAAAGTGAAAGAATAAAATCTGATTTCAGAGATAACGGATCGTCATCATCCGCATAATTGGTGTTAATATCCATCGGATTGATATAATCATGACTAGTTGGCGAAATACGAACAACCTGTCCATTGAATGCCCGGACTATGGGAAAATACTCGCCTTCTGGATCACAGATAATAATATCGTCCTTTGTCACGATAAAAACATTGGTAATTTCACGTTTTGCCGCAAAGGACTTACCAGCTCCCGGAGTACCCACGATCAAGCCATTCGGGTTTTTCAGTTTCTTCCTGTCAGCCATAATCAGGTTGTTAGACAAGGCATTCAGACCGTAGTAAATGGATTCTCCACCCATAAATAATTCCTGTGTCGTGAACGGAACAAAAATCGCTGTTGAAGTTGTCGTTAATGCTCTTTTAATAGGAATCCAGTTTTTTCCAAGTGGCAGACTGCTCATAAGTCCCGGTTCCTGCTGATAATCAAGCCTCTTTAATGCACAATTATATTTCTGTGCAATACCTGCGGTCTGAAATACCACATTTTCCAGTTCCTGTTTATTTTTTGCAGTATTTAAAAACACCACCGTCACAAGAAACATTCTCTCATTCCTGGATTGCAAATCTTCCAGAAGCCTCTTTGCTTCCCCTCCGTAAGTATTCAAATCAGACGGGATAATATCCATATCATATCCGGAACGAACTGCTTTTTTCTGCTCCTCAATTTTCATCCTGTTAATATCTGTAACCTTTGCTTTTACCAACTTAATCGCTTTCATCTGGTCGATGGACTGGATGTGAAGATTCACAAGCAGATTGCAGTCCATTTCCAGAAATTCCGCAAGCATTTTATCAGTCAGCTCCGGTGCCAAAATCTGCAGGTAGGATACTGCCCCGATAGTATCTCCCATCTGAAAATCTTTTCCGTTCTTAAACACAAAACTGGATGGTGCGATATAGTCCTTGGTATTCAGTCCGGTACGCAGCACATCGTCATAGCTGAACCGAAACGGAACTTTATTGTCCTGGTTGAACGTTTCATACATAATCTGCAAACGCTCCACGCCATTCAACGGATAAGCAGACACCCCTAATACCTTAAAGTTATTGAGAATATCCGTTTCGATACGCTCCAGTTTCGGTTTTGCTTCCCGGATATTGTCTGCTTCGATTCCAAATGTAAGATACTTTGTTCTGACAAGACCATTATTTCCCTTTGCCAACTGGTTTCTGAGCATCTGAGCAAACTCCATACGCAGATCATCAAAACTGTCATTCTGCTTCTTAATGCGAATCACATCTTCATATTCTGCCATATTGCTGTGATGATTGATAAAGGACAACTGGAAATGAATCGTACTGTCAAAATAGTTCAGGAAATCACACCAGTTTTCAAAAATCGCATTTTTATCTTCGTTCTGTGCCAACTGATAGTTAATATCATAAAAACGGATGGTCTTGGAATAATAACCATCTTCCACACGACAGATACCGTCTTTTCCCATTTCTCTGTATGGAATAGACTGTTGTGCGGTAATCTTCTTTTCTTTATTTCCACCACTCGTATTCCTGTTTACTTTTTTTACAGCTCCCTTTTTACCATTGGATTTTACAGAAGATGACACTGCTGGTTTCGTCTTCTTTTTATATTTATTCTCTTTTTTCGCCTGTTTCTTTGCTGCTTTTTCTTCACGAGCTGCCAGCTTTGCCTCCTGCTTTGCACGTTTTTTATCTTCTTTTTCGTGTGCCTTATGAAGTTTTGCTTCATACTTCTGTGCTTTTTCCCAGGCTCGCTGCTCTCGTCTGCTTAATTTACGTCTTGGTCTGCGGATACCCCGATGTCGCTCCAGTGCTTCATACCCTGTAACCATAGGTACTCCCTTCAAACGCTGTCTGTCCTTGACAAAATCTTCTGCTTCATCCATGGCAAACACTGGTAAACCATCAGCAGAATCTGCTTCATCTAACCACCAGTCCTCTGGATAAGAAGCATCTTTGGCATGTTCTGGCAGCAATTTATCATTTTCTCTTCTTTCCACGAACTGTACCTCCCTTCGATTTTGTTATAATTTTTCTTTTCTCATACATATTTTCCACCTCATACTTTCGCAACGGAGGACGGATAAATTTTACTGTAATCATATTTTTCAGGACTTTTTCTAAAGGAAGTCCGTCTTTCTCATACATGGCAAACAAAAAAGCCGGAAGCATCAACAAACACATTCCGGTTGCCGCATTACTTGAACCAATCAATCCTCTTGCCAGGAAATAAAATGGAAGCCCTACTGCCGCTGCAATGCCAAGACAGATAAGCTGACGTTTTGTGAGGTTCAGAATAATCTTATTTTTAACTTTCGTCAGATCTTTGGGTACTGATACAAAAGCCATTTTCTATCATCTCCTTTTTTATATTTAATGTGTGTTAAACACACTCTTTGAGAAATTGGCTGTTTTCATAAGGCTGAAGCAAAGTACAACCGTATAAGCCATTACACTGAGCAATGCTGTATGCACGTTATCTGATACCTGTATATTAGCAACCAGTACGGAATAAATGCCCACACACACCATGATAAAAAATCCCTGGAATGCCAATGCGAACAATCCTCTTAAGTAATTGCTGCCAATCTGTCCCCATTCCCGATTGCTCATTGTTGCAAACGGAATTGCACCGATGGACGAATACAAGTAAATCTCAATCATACGTCCATAAAGAATGACCGTTATAAAAACGGAAATAACCTTTAAACACAGGCTTGCCAGAAGTGTTTCCAGTGCCAGTATGACCAGTTCCCCTACTTCCATTGATTCCATTGCCGTTTCCATTGAAGTGACCACCGAATCAATATTAATTGCTGTCTGATGATTGATCACTCCTGATGCCCGGTTCACTACATTCTGGCCCACATCAAAAATTGCCATAGTAATTGTGAATGCATTACTTACGAACCAGACTGCAACCCACATTTTAAAAAAATATTTGAAGAACATCCATGTATCAATGTCATGCATGTTGTTCTTCTCTGTGAGCATGGAAATCAGCTCATAACACAGCACAAAGGTTATAATCATCCCGGCAATCGGCACGATCACAGAATCTGACAGATTCTGAATCAGACTAAATATACTGCCATTCCATCCCTGGGGCGTTTGCCCAACCTGACTTGCAATATCACCGGTTTTTTCATTTACATCGGTAAACATGTTCGTCAGGTTTGAGCTGACCATGCCTGTAAGGAGGTTACGCATCCATTCTTCTATGGACTCAAAAATCTTATCCATGCGTGTTCTCCTTTCTTACTGCCCCGGCTAAAATAAATTCGCCAGTAATGGTACAAGCTGTGTACCGATTAAAACGACACCTCCACCTGCCATAAGCTGCTTGATTCCCTGTGACTTCGCACCCGGATTATCATTACCATAACCTTCCAGAAGATTGATAACTCCCCAAACTGCAAGTCCTGCTCCGATTGCGACAACGAGTGTCTGTAATATATTAATTGCTGATGTAAAAAACGCCATAATCTATGTTCTCCTTTCGTAACTCCTGTTTTTCATTGTGATTTTTTACTGGTTACTACTCGGAGGGTTCCGCCCTGATGGGCGGTCTTTCATGCTTGTGCATATCGCTACCTCCCAAAAGGGCATAAAAAAAGAGCTATGTATGTTTTACGTTACATGCCCTGTGCCTTCATTTTCATTATTTGATTGTTCTTCCAGTTCACTGCCTTCATACATATAAAGGTCAAACTGTTCTTCCGGATCTAACCGGACTTCCATCTGATGTTTCATGTATTCTTCCACATGGAACTCATTCTTTTTATCATAATCGGATAACTGCTTATACCGTTTATGTTTTGTAATGTCAAATTTATCACTGTAAAACGGACGGACACCACGAAGCTGTAAAATACACTTGTTACCGTCCATGACTGCCAGTTCATCCCGACTCATCAATTCTTTTCCTGTTTTCTGATAGTTCAAACCGTAAGATCTGCTCTGTCCTCTTGTATCAGAAGTGTTATATAAGTCAATGGTTTCCTTACCCAGTGTTTCTGAAATTTCTTTCAGAGTGGTACTTTCCTTACCTCCCAGGAACAACATTGTGTCACAATTTCCCGTAATGGTTTCGGCTGCATCCTTGTAAATTGTCTTGAGCTGCGACTGGGACTGGAGTATAATGGAAGCAGAAATTTCCCTGCTTCGGATCGTTGCAATCAGCTTGTCAAACTTCGGAATCTGACCAATATTTGCGAACTCGTCACAAAGGATTCTCACATGATAAGGCAGTCTTCCATGATGAACATCATCGGCTCTGTCGCATAACAGATTGAAAAGCTGACTGTACATCATAGCAACCACAAAGTTAAAAGTATCGTCTGTATCCGAAATTACAATAAACAGTGCCGTTCTCTGATCTCCAATCATATCCAGTTCCATTTCATCATAAGAAGTCAGTTCCCTAAGTTCCGCAATATCAAACGGAGCAAGTCTGGCACCACAGCTGATCAAAATCGACTTTGCCGTTTTTCCTGCAGCCAGTTTGTATTTTTTATACTGCCTTACTGCAAAGTGGTTCGGCTCGTCCCTTTCCAACTCCTCAAATAACAGATCCACAGCATTTTTAAACTCTTCATCTTCTTCCCTGGTTTCACTGGCATTGATAAATTCCAGCAGGGTTGAGAAATTCTGTTCTTCTTCTGGTGCTTCATAATAGATATAACCAATCAAAGCACAATACAGCAGACGTTCCGCTTTCGTCCAGAAATCCTCGGAAGATTTTTCTCCCTCGCCCTTGGTATTTACCATGATTGTATTTACCAGTTTCAGAATATCTTTTTCAGAACGAATGTAATGAAATGGATTATAATGCATACTCTTGGAAAAATTGATGGTATTCAGCACCTTGATTTTGTAAGGAGCCATTACCACCCTGCCATTTTTATCACGCAAAATTTTTCCGTTTTTATCTTTCTTCGGTGTCCCTCTTGCTAACATTTTACCACATTCCACGATAATCGTTCCCTTTGGATCGGTGACCACAAAACTTACATTGTCCGGCATCTGCATAAGCTGCGGTTTTACATAAAATCGAGTCTTACCGCTACCAGATCCACCTATCACTATAATATTCTTGTTTCTGGCGTACTTCGGTTTCTTTGGTCTACTGTTCATGGTCAGACGTTCCGTTTGTGTCAGCAGAATATTATTCTCAAAAACCGGATCAATAAAAGGTGCTATATCCTTTTCATTTCCCCACCTGGCAGAACCATATTCCTCCCCCTGGCGAAACTTCTTTCCATTCTTTCCCTTGAAATATACCACTGCCCATATGCCAACTGCTGCGATTGTTCCCGCAACCAGACTTTTCAGCTTCATGCTTGGCAACAGCTTCTTAAAAGCTAATGGATAATTCATAAGAAGAATCATCAGCCTGTCTACTACTGTACTGCCCCTGCAATACTGATAAAGCCAGGTACATTTATTTACCACATAAAACACAACCACATACGGTATATGTAGCAGAACCTTTTTTATTACTTCCACATTCGGGGGACGCACCTGAAAACCTTTCAGTTTTTTCTTTATATTTTTTATCCCACTCATAATGTTGGCTCCTTCTGCTTCTCTTTTGATTTCTCCCGTTCTCTCTGTTTGTCCTGGTTACGGGCTGTGATTGCCTGCTGTAATTTCTTACGGACAGATGGTTTCTTGGTTTTATTCAGTGTCTTTCCGGTAAACTCCCGAAATGCTGCTGTCATCACCTCCACATCTCTCGCCTTAAAGAAAACAAAATATCTTGGTGGATCTACAGACTTATCACGTTTTAGGCTGAAATCAATACCATATTTTTTTGCAACCTTTTCAAAAGCCTTAATGTTATTATCTGTAATCTCAATGTTGGAAAGTTGAATATTCTGCTGTGTCAGCTTCTTTAAACTCTGCTTTCCATGATATTCTTTATCCGGAGGTGCCTTTGTCTGCTGTTTTCTTGCTTTCTCTGCTTTTTCTTTCTCCACTGCCGCCAGAAAACGCATCATTGCCTGTTTCAATAAACGGACTGTTACTTTTCCACCAGTGATACATAACGATACGGTTTTCTCATTTACTTCTTCCTGCAATAGAATCACTCCCTTCCTGAAAATCTAAAATTCATATATTCCCTTCGTACATATCATGCTGCACCAAAGATGAGTAATAATTGCTGATGGTCAGCGGTGCATTATATAATACTGCCAACAAATACTGACGCATATTTACTACTTTACTGGTATTTTCTTTCATGCAATGCAATACGAACCGAATATGCTCTGCATCCAGTTTTAAAAACTGGCTTTTTACTACGGATAAAGGTTTTCTGTCCCCTCCAATCCGTATAAACTCCTGTTCCGAACACACCACATCTACCATTAACCCCACAATCTCATCCAACATATGCCGGTTGAAATCATCTACGATATAGTCATATCCAATGTGTTCAAGGATAATCTGCTGATAAGCATTCCTTTCAGCTTCTTTCCTTTTCACTTCACTGGCATCTGAATAGAAAGAAAGATACTCTGTATCGTTATTCTCAGTATTACTAACCTCTATATCATTACCTGGCAGTTTACACCTGTCTGCATCGGTCATTTGTACCTTTCCTGAGAAGTCATTTTGACCTGTCTGGAAGTTCTCTTTGAACCGTTCTGGTGATACGCATTTTTTTACATAGATTCTATCGGGATTTCCCAATCCCTGTCTGACTCTCGTAATCAATCCGATTCCTTTCCGGTCATCCAGTTCCTTTAACAAGCACCGGACTTTTTTTACTCCACATCCCATAAGCCCTGCTATCTGCTCCTGCGAAAAATATATATACACTTTTCCCTCCGAATCCATCCACCGATTCTTCACAGATAACTGCATCCGGTCTAGCAATAGACCATACAACAACTTAGCTTCACAGGTCAGTTTTCCAAATACCGGACTGGTAAAGAGAATCTTGGGAATCCGATAGAACGTATACTGTTCTGCTTCCTCCCCGTAGTGATACGGGAATATGTATGTATCCTTATCCAGATTGTTTTTTCCTCTGCTCTTTTAGAATTTTAGCCATGCAATAGCCAATACATGGATTTCTTCCATACGGACAGCCTTTGCATGGAACCCAAAACCTGTGTGCCGGATCTGGATCAGGTGGCTTTTCAGGGAGCTGATAAAAGCATCTCATCTGCCTGCATTCCTTTTTCTTTTCATTCCAGAAATAACAATATTCACAGGATTTCGGCTTGTCCTCTGCATATCTAATCGCCATCGCTTTCTGACTCCTTTCTCCTGCTCAGTTTTTCCAACATCTGATCTTCCTGTGATGCTACTCTCAGACAGCAATACATCACAAAATTAACTGCTGCAATAATTGCTACAACCGCTATAATTAATACCTGTTTCATAATACATTCTCCCTTCATTTTTCCTAGTATTAACCAGAAAGAGAGCATTTATGAATCTTTTTCGTCCATAAATGCCCTCTTAACTAACTGATTTTTATTTCTTCTTTCTTGCCACCCATACCGCTGACACTACACCTGCCATACCTGCTACTGCAAGCAGAATCCAAAGCAGCATATGTGTATCATCTCCGGTTTTCGGTGTATCTGTTACCTGTGTAGATGGTGTTTCCGGTGTTGATGTTTCTTCCGGTTTTACCTCATCTTTCATCACAACTTTCTGAATCTCCCCGGTATCTTCCACTGTGAACTTCACGTCCTCAGCTATCAGATAACCATTAGGGGCAGATTCTTCCCGAAGTGTATACTCCCCAATCGGAAGCATTTCAATGTAATGCGGTTTCTCCTCAGAAGTCCAACTCTCTACCGTTTTACCGTCTTTGTCGAGAATTGTCAGTTTTGCGCCCGGCAGTTCCTTACCGGAAATATCCGTCTTGGAGATCTCTACCTTGGTAATATCGTCTTTCATCTCGATTTTCTGTGTTTCTACGGTATCTTCAACGGTAAATGTAATGCTTTCCGCTGTCACAAAACCATCTGCTGGTTTTGTTTCTGTCAGGGTATACTTCTGTCCGACTACCAGTTCTTTGATGATATGAGCTTCTTTACCGGAAATCCAGGAATCTACAACCTTACCGCTTTCATCAGTTACCTGTAACTTGGCACCTTCCAGCTCTTTTCCATCTGTCAGGGAAGTCTTGGTAATCTCAATTACTGTCGGTTCATCCTCAAAAGTAAATGAATAAAATACTTTTTCCTTTTCCGCACCTTCGTACTCAAATGTAAACTCCTGTGTTTCATCTGTCGTTGCAAATCCAGGTGCCGGGGAAGTTTCCTTGATATAATACTCAAAACCAATCGGTAAATCTGCTGTAAAAGTCAGTTTTCCTTCTTTATCCGTTGCCAGTTCTTCAATCACAGTATCCGCTTCCAGAATAACTTTTCCGTCTGCTCCTGTAATATCATTCTTGGCACAAAGGGCAAATACTGCACCTTCCAGTACACGATCCGAATCTTTCTCTTTTTTCACAACTTCCACTTCCGCTTTCTGGCGATTGTTCTGCCAGTCAGCAGAGTAAGTGACTTCTGCAGTATCCTGATCACGATATGTCAGGTCAATCTCTCTTGCCTCATTATCCAGCACAAAACCATCCACTGTAGCTTTTTCTTTGACATAATATTTGCCAAGAGGAAGTCCGGATAACTTTGCAATGCCGGTATCATCCGTTGTAATGGTTGCTACCAGTTCATCTTTTTTATAATAATCTTCACTTTCCCCGTCAGCAGATTTCACGTCCTCTAAAGCAAATACTTCAAAGGTAACATCTTTCAGACTGCCTGTTACATACTGGAATAAATGGCTGATCCATCCTCCAACAGAATCCAATGCCGTTACTTTATCCAGAAACTCTCCATTTTTATTGATGATGATCGTTCCTGTCGGCACATCATCTTTCATTTCCACTTTCTGGATTTCCCCAGTATCCTCAATCGTAAAAGTGACCTCTTCTGCCTTGAGGTATCCATAAGGAGCTATTTCTTCCCTGAGAGTATAGGTTTCCCCTACAGTAAGCCGTTCAATCATATGCTGCTCACCTTTTACAGACTTCCATGTATCAACTACATTTCCATCTTTGTCCAGTACCGTAAGAGTCGCACCAGATAATTTCACGCCAGTAGTCAGGTCAGACTTGGAAACCACAACTTTTGTAGGCTGATTTTTAAGTACAGAAGATAACTGCACGACCTTAACCTCCTGTCCCTGGTACTCTGCCTTTACTTCCAGAACTTCATCTGAAAATACATAGCCATTCGGTGCTGCCAGTTCTTTGATATAATACTCTCCAAATGGCAGATCCTGTGTAAATACAGCCTTTCCATCTTCTCCGGAAACAGCTTTTCCAAGAAGTGAGCCTGCTTTCACAATCACAGTTCCATGAGCTTCTATGTCATTCTTCGCATAAAGTCCAAATTCTGCCCCTGCAACTGCTTTTTCTGTATCAGCATCCTGTTTTTCCACCGAAATTTCTACCTTCTGGCGTTCATTCTCAAAAGTAGCTGTCTGCTCAATGACAGGTGTTTCCTGATCTTTGTAAGTAAAAGTGACTGTCTGTGCTTCGCTGTTTAAAACAAATCCTGTTGGCGCAGACGTTTCCACAATCTTATAACTTCCAAGTGGAAGATTCTTCAGGACCGCTTTTCCCTCTTTATCGGTTGTAACAGTTTTTACAAGTGTTCCGGCTGCATATTCCAGAATACGGTTTCCATTGTCATCTTTCTGGAAATCAGCGGTATAAATATCCTCCGCAGCATAAATGGCAAACTCTGCTCCTTCCAGATTTTCTGTCTGATATGTAAAATCATCCTTGAATCCGTCCAGAACTTCGCCCTTTTTCACGATAGTCAGTTCTCCCTTAACTGGATGGTTCTCATAAATTGCTTCAATGATCACATCCCCGGAAGTTCCATCCATCTGATATGCAGTATTAGAATCAACTGTTACCTCATAATAATTTTTATTCAATGTGTAACCGAACGGGGCATTCACTTCCTCAATACGGTAATTTCCGATTTTCAGATTCTGCGGAAGAATCAAATATCCCTGCTCATCTGTAAAATAAGATTTGTGCTTAACCGTTGTCGGATAGGTTGTAACCTGCTCCACATACTTCTTATGATCCAGGTCATAAATCTTAAACTCTGTATTTTTCTGTAATACTGGTTTCTTAGTTTCATCATCCTGTTTGATGATTTTCAGCTTTGCTTCAAACTCATCATCCAGAAGTACTCTCCACGTCTGTGGCTGGTTCGGATTATTCTCTGTGATACGCACTGTAAAATCATCTACCGGAGTATAATTGTGAGGAGTTGTAGTTTCACGCACAATATAAGTTCCATATGGAAGTGCGATACTGCAAGCATAACCCTTTTCGTCTGTGAACATTTCTGTTGCACCATTTTCCCCGATCACAACTGGTGTTGCAGAAGCAAACTCATAGTTTCCGTCTGCTTTCTTTGTCAGGGAAGATTCCAGATATGCCGTAAATCCGGCACCTTTCAGCAGATCAGCGTCTGTTTTTCCATTATTGGCTGCTTTGATGATCTGGAACGGCTGTTTCATTACCTGCTCCAGTGAAGTGCAGTCACGTTTAACCTCTGCTACCAGATCGCCTTCATAATTGCAGACCAGATCATGTTCTGTTTCGTCTGCCAGATAACCCACTGACGGACTAATCTCTTTCACATAGTAATCTCCAAGATACAAGCCATCTACAGAAGCCTGTCCATTCTTATCTGTTGTAAGAGTAGCAACCTGCTCCCCGGCTTTATAGATCACACCGGTAATACCGTCCGGATGAACAATATCATTACGAGCGTACAGTCCATAAACTGCTTTTTCCAGTGTCGCATCTCCCTGTGCAACCGCCTGTTTTGTTTCCGCATCTCTCTTTTCCAGAGAAATCTTTGCTTTGACTCTCTCATTTACAAATATATGAGTGAATGAAACTTTCGGCTCACTGTCACTGGTATATGAGAACTTAAATGTATAAACATCTTTAGAATTTCTCAAATATCCCTGTGGTGCCTGTTCCTCTTTGACTACATAAGAAAATCCAATCGGAAGATCTGCGTTAAATGCCGCTTTTCCATCTGCTCCTGTCGTTAATTTTTCAATCAATGTGCCTTTCTTCACTACTACATTTCCGTCTGCGTTGGCAATATCACTGCCAGCATACAGGGCAAACACACCTCCAGATAACGGATTTTCGGTATCCTTGTCTTTCTTTACAACACTCACATCTGCCTTCTGTCTGTCATTTGTGAATATCACATCAGAAAAGACTACTTCCACATTCTGTCCAGCATAGGAAAGTGTAACTGTCTTTTCCTCTCCAGCATTATAAAAGTTCTCCGGTGCCTGCATTTCTTTGACAACATAAGTTCCAAGATGCAGATTTTTCAGGATACAAGCACCGTTTTCGTCTGTCGAAAGGTTTTCTTTCACAAGATCGCCTTTGCTGTAAATCTTCGCACCATAGGCAGAGATAATATCTTCTCCTGCATATACATTATAAACAGCACCTTTCTGACGTCTGTTTTCATACTGGAATACTGTACCATTCTCGCTGACATCTGCCCCTGCAAGAACCTGTCCTTCTTTATATACAGTCAGTTCGCCAAGCTGCTCTTTATCCGGTACCGTTGTTGTCGTGGTCTTACTTGCTACCAGCTTCACATTGTAAGCGGTTGTATTTACCACATAACCTTTCGGTGCTGTGATTTCTTTCAGATATACCGTATCCTGTGTTTTTACAATCGTTGCAGAAGATTTGCCATTGCTGTCTGTTTCCGGCATTGTAGTAATCAGATTTTTGCAATCTGCATCACTGTAAATACCAAATACGGCTCCTGCAAGGTTTACATCTGCTGCTGAATCTTTCTTCATAACTTCTACAGTTGCAAGTTCAATCCAGGATACTTTAAAATCCACGTATTTTTCATCATCCACGCCTTCACCAAACACCAATGCCAGATCCTGATTTCCAGATCCTGTAGAAATCTTATAAGCTGAATAATCTTTAGTAATGCTTCCTTTCATTGTTGTAGACCAACTCTCTGCCACATCACTTACCTGTGTCAGTGGTGCTGATAGATAAAACTTCGTACCACCGCAGATTTCAACATTTGCTCCAGCTTTGCTTGTTTTTCCTGTTGACAGGTTATGAAGTTTTACACCTGCAGGGAGTTTCATAGTAATTGTCTGTAATGCATCTGCCTTAAATGTTATATCCTTTGTTCTCTGACTGTTACCCTCTACATAGGCTTTTACGTTTGCATCTGAAAAAGACATTGCCACTGATGGAATATCCGGTTGAGAAACGCAATAATTATAAAGTTTCTTTGCAAGATTCTGTGCAGTGCTGTTTGCACCTGAAAAAGCGTCTCCACTACCATTTGCATAAGATGCTGCAAGGTGTACCAGAATAAATTTGGCTCCGGCACTTAAATTGCCGTATCCATTCTCTTCTGTGAAAAATCCATCATCTCCAGAAGCTTTTGTGCCATAATAACATACCTTAGCAAGTGCTTTTCCATCTCCCACCTTATTAATTGTATAAGTTCCACTTCCTGGTCCTGGCTTTGATGGCTGTACACAGTATGCTGTGGCAGATACATTACCAAATTTCACAGTATACTGATAAGTAAGGTAACTACCATATCCATAATCTGCGTAACGATACATGGTTCCCCTTGTAACAGAAACCTGCTGTGAACTTCTTGCATTTCCTGCAGAAGCCATAAAGGTTACGGTTTCTCCTGCATCCATTGCATACAGATCAATTCCATTTGTCTCTGCCTGTTCTAGCACTTCAGACACCGTAAGTTCAGTTTTCGTATCAACTGTGTTTTCCCGGTGCGACTCTGAATCGTCATCACTCTGCTCTGTATCTCCAGTGCCACTATCATCGTCCACTGTAATTTCAGAAGAACTCTCTGATTGCATTTCTGTTTCAGGTTCTTTTACAGTGATATTTCTGCTGATTCTGTAAGATGGATGACCACTTACCGGCTCTACCGCATATACTGCCTTGTAGGTGTCCGGTGTATGTGTATCGAAATCAGCTCCGGATTCATTTTTTGCTTCATGGAACATGATTTTTATTTTACTCTCATCCACTCCGTCAATACCGGACAGATCTACTTCCACTTCAAATTCCTGTCCATAGGCAAGTTCAATGTCATTTGCTGCTACAATTTCATCTGGATCAAGCGAATCCTGTACCTCTTTTAATTCCGGATACTGCTGCTCAAACGGTATTTCTTCCGGTTCTAATTCCGATGCAGAAACAGCTACTGGCTGAACGATTACAGACGCTAACGTGGCAACTGCCATGACTCCTGATAAGAATCTTTTGAACTTCATTTTCATTTTGACTTAATCCTCTCTTTCTTCACTTATCATCGTTTTTCTTTTCAGCAGGTCTATACCTGCACTATTCAATCATTGGAACCACCTCCCGATGTTTTTGTTACTGATACCTGTACATTTCTGAAAAGATAACAGCACATGCATATAGCGGCACCTGCACTAAGCGAAGCACCGCCACATGGTATCTGCTGTCATCTCCATAAAAAATGGAAATAACAGTTTTAATAAGGATCAAGCATTTAAGCCGCAAGAGGCCGTTCCTTGTAAAAGTGCCTTTCAGCCGTTTCTCTTTCACGTTCTCTCCGAATCCTGGCCGCTGGTTATTATGCGTAGCTGAGTTTCCGGGTATCCCCTCTTGCTATCTATATGAAATTGTCAAGGTACAAGTCCGGGCTTTTTCTTTTGAAGAATTAACCCTTCACCTATAAAGCTCGGCAGAAGGTGTTTACCAACCCCCTTTTGCAAACTTTTTTATTTTTTTCTCAATTTCTTTTTCTCAGTACTTTCTGCGAGTTCTTCCAAGCTGGCTCTCAGCTTGGCAACTGCCTTATTTCTCATGTTGTTGACTGCTGCTGAACTGATTCCATGAATATCGGCATATTCCTGATAGGTCTGTTTCTCAAAATAAAGAGCATAAATAAGTTCCTTCTGCTTATCGGTCAGCATATCCATCATGCTTTCTGTCATCATCTGCTGAACAATCATTTCCTCCATATCTAGTGCCACACTCTCACCAAGCTGCATTTCTTCCATAGCAGAAGATAAGGAAATACAGCGTTTCTGATTGCAGCTATCCAGATTGATGCTCAGGCGATCTTCTCCTCGAAGAACAAAACGCAGATACCATTCAGCCTCTTCAAAGTAAGATTCCGTCAGATTACATCCATATCCATTTCCAGCCACAGAAGAATAGCGATAACCGGAAATATCTTCGATAGGAAATACTGTTACCCGATTCTGTGCCTGATAGACCACATATCCGTTCTTATAAACAGTGATCGTGACTACGCCTACCTCGTTCTTAATAATCTTCTGAGCAACAACCGGGTATTTCCCCTCCCGTAAACTTTTACAGCTCGGTTTCTTTTCGCCTTTCTTTGGAGATTCCACCATTTCTTTCAGTTTTCTAAGTGTCAGCATGACAACCACCTTTCTGCCTTTCGGCTCCGGGCTGTCAGTAGACAAAAAAAGCAGCAAAAAAAGACTCCGATCTGCCCGGTTTTTTTTATACCGAGCGACTTGCGAAGCCTCTCCTTGCTGCTTTATGTATCAATCAGCTATACAGGGCACTCCCTGCACGCAGATTAATCAGTGTTCATATTGTCATTTTCTATTGTAGTGTTTTCAGCCTTATCAGACTTTTCATCTACCAGGAAACTAAAATCTCCCATTGCGTCATAGGGCTGATGTGTGATAAATTCCAGATATTCTTCTCGGCTCATAATCTGTTACCTCCTTTTTGATGATCTAATCCTATCAATTTTTTCCTCAAAAATCTGAACTCTTATGTTCGAATTGATTTTTACACCGAACAAATTTGTTCGATTCCTATCTGAAACACATAAAAAAAGCAACCATTCTATATGACATCAGAATGATTGCTTAACTTTTTAAATATATTTTTTTCATTTTAGATAGCAGCAGCTTTTAACATCAGTTCTATCTGTTGCACCATAATTTCTTTCTTTTTAACATCTTCAATATCCATAACTGAATTCATAGCTGCTTGTAACCTCCTCTCCAAATCCTCATTTTTACTACATTTACTCTTTATATTGGTAATCGCCTTCTGTTGCATTTCAGTACGATACCCTTTATTCAAATTCTGGGCATACTCAATACATCGTTCCCCCATGTCCGTTGGAATAAAAAAGTCCGCTGTCACATGGGGCATCACCTCTAACATTATCGCAATCTGAACCGACGTTAATTCTTTCGTTCCCTTCCAAACTCTTCTGACTGTCATCGTGCTGACATCAAGTGCCGCTGCTAACTCAGTTTGATTCACTTTATTCTGTTTACACCAGCTTTTAATTTCGCTTCCAATAGAACTTAAAGTCCGCACTTCACAGTCAGATGCCATTTTGATCACCCCCTTCTAACAGATTTCGAATATTCATCTCTTAAAAATAAAGAGAATTATAGCCGGAACAAAATGACTTGCATTTCTATCCCGGCCTTCAAGATCTGTTATCCGTTTAGAAAAAGGTAGTGATTTTTACCATCTACGGTTTCATCTCATACAGTACTTCCAGAGCGAACTTTCTCTGTTTATCCTTAACACATAACTTCCTGCTGCCAGATTCTTCCCCAATCTTAGCAGAGAGTTTCCCCCAACTACCGTCATCATTTTGTTATTTGCTACTATAAAATTTTCAAGTATTTCTCTTCTTAAAACAGTTCCACCCACAACGTCGATAACAGCCTGGTCGAATGTTATCAGACGCACCGTTTCTATCTTCTTCTTTTTTTTCTTCATAATGTATTCTCGCATTCTTCTCTGTCTTCCAAGCTATATTAGCCTTAGAAATTGTATCTATTTTACATATTTTTCACGCAAATTTAATATGTTTCTCATCAAAAAAACTTGACTTCATTTTCTTTGCATGATATACTAATGAGCGTTGTATTTGACAAGTTTTCCTATAACCATTGAAAAATGGGCATATGGAAAATAGAGCTAGAGGGAGCGAATCAACAATTGCTCAGTAATGATACATTAGTATTCGGGTTCTAGACGGATGTCTTGTACAACGTGAAATAGTACTGATAAAGCCGACACCAAGCCCATAAAATCCGACTGCCAATCGGACTAGACCAGAGGGTTGATGTCGATTTTGTCTGTATAAGCGGTTTTTAGGTCTACTCCCTTGCCAGGGGAGTAGGTCTTTTACATTATAGCATTACTGCCATTTATTGTCAATATGCACTATAACTAATGTGTTATGGTGCGTTTTTTTGTGCAAATTACATTATTTTGCGTGTCAATCATTTAACAGCGTAGTCCATTGCATGTTAAATATTTTTTTGTGCAATTTTTTGCGCTTTTATTATTTTCATCTCTTTCTGTTTGTGATACTATAGATTTAACCATTAATTTCTCTTTTTCTGAAAGGAGTCCTGTGCCATGAACAATCAAGAAATCCTCCAAAAAATCGTCGCCTATATTGAAGCCATTATGGTCGATAAATCCATGACCTCTCGTGATCTCGCCGAGATATGTGCAAAAAAGTCAGGAAAAATGTCACCTCGAACGATTGACAAAATGTTTAAAACCCCTTCTTCTACTACATTATCTACTTTGTTAAAAGTATGTGATGGTTTGGATTTAAACTTAAATGCGGTATTTCATTCCATCGAAATTGCAAAAACATCAGCAGAGAATGGGCAGCAACGTCTTGTCTATGAAATTGACAATCCCGCTTACAACGGTTATACAGGAAACTACCATGTGTTTTATCTGCCAACATCGGCTTACCCAGAAGACCATGCTGACCAGACTTTAGTACATGGAGTCCTGAAGTTGGGCGATTTCAATTCTATGCATGAATGTTCTGCAATTCTCGATATTGATTCAGGAGATTTAACTACGGAGGGTTCTCCTTTTTCCAAGCATTACGAGGGTACGTTAATCTATTCCTCTAACAGTCAGATGTTCTGCCGACTTGTTTGTAGTAAATACGGAGATATGTGGTTCATGGTTTTCAATCATGGCAATCTCAACAACAAAGAACTTGCCTGTGTTGTAGGTTGTGCTGCTACAGCTTCATCCGGACGTATCCGCCATCCAGCTATCCATCGCTTTTGTTTATGTAATATGCAGCAATATCCTGTGATAGATCCTGATACCCAATCATTAATCGAGGGGCTTCTCAGAATACAGGAAAAGCATATTATTATTAAAAAAGAAACTGTAGATACGCTTTTGAAACAGGGATCTTTTGATCCAGCCTTCCGCACAAATCTTGAAAATTATTTGAATATTGCTCAAGTATACTATGCTTTACCGAAAGGCACATTAAAGGAAGATATTCCGCTGGCAACATCAATAAAGGAACTGGCAAAATTATCTAACATATCTTCCCTTGAAAAAACATACCATATTCTTCACGAAGATGATCGTGAGTTATCATGCATCCTGAAAAACTGCCTTACTGCTCCTACTGCACCAAAAGAGACATCTGAATCAGAATAACAAAAAAGGAGCCAGGAACATCCTTTTTTCCGAATGTTTCTGACTCCTATTAGTCCTTCGCTCAATACCAATTTATCAAACGGTTACAATATTCTTTTTTACTTCATATACAGTCAAAGAGCCATCCTTTTTGCGTCTGACCTCCGCATTATTTCCCCGATCTGTAATAGCACTGATTGTATTCAATAAATATAATGCTTTTTCTGCTTGTCCTGCTCTCTCTGTATTTTTCTGCGTATGACCTGTTTTCAAATCTGATCTCATCTCCAGTCCTCCAAGTAATATAAAATCACTCATACGGATAAGGGAAAGAAAACCGCTGATGAGTTTTGACGAGCCATCCCGAAACAGTATTTTACTGTTGCTCATCCAATAGATTTCATGCCAGGTAACAGGGCTGACCTCCTGTTTCCTTTCACATTTATGATTATACTACCAGAACATACGTTCGTCAATCTCTATTTTTCTTTTTCACGAAAATATTTGCAAAAAGGCAGCCTATCATACATCCCAGTCCATTATGAATCATATCGTCCCATTCAAATAAACCACGCATAAAAATCAACTGACTGACCTCTATTATTGCTGATACCAATATTCCTACAGCCAGAGCCTGATACCACTTCACTTTATGATTTGCAATTATGGGAAGCAGGACTCCGGCAGGTAATAACAATATGCAGTTCAGCAAATTCTCTTTTAATAACGTCCAATCATGGGAGCGAATAATATCTCTCCATGACCAGAATGGTACTAATTTATACTGACGAATAGTTCCCGTCCTGGTAAATACAGTTGATCCAAATACAATTCCCAGGAACACCACCAACGCCAATACTGCTGCTACCTGAATTATATTCAACTTCTTTCTATGTACACACACTGCCATCGCTGTACATACCAGTATCAATACTCCTGTAAAAGCCAATATTTCATATCTTGACCATTGCTTATTATATGTTGTCCATATCTGGTAAATGTCCATTCAATTTCCTTTCTGTATCAATCAATCCAAATCTCAAGAACATCGGATACAAATAACTGGCACCGAATACTCCTAATTTTTTCGGTCCGTTTATATTTCCGTTCTTCTCTAACGTCGCTTTTAAAGCAACTTTCACACTACTTCTCGTTATAGATTTTTTCTTTCGATTAATCTGTATTTCATTTCCATTTACACCATATCGAAATCGTAATCCTTTTACCGTTGTAAAGGAATATCCTGAAAAAATTTCAATCGTACTCCACAAATATTTCTCCACACATTCCAAGGAAGCTCCCTTGCATATCTGTAATTGCTCAATAGCTTGCTTTCTTTTTCTGTACATTCTACAACGCTCTGCGTAAAGACTAAGTTCATCTACATTATAGATCATTTTGGTATATGGCAGATAGGAGTGTACAGATGACTTACTCAAACCAGTTGCTTTCATTATTTCCGGAATATTCATTCCCCGCTTTCGCATTGAGTTAATCTGCTCACTGTTTTCAGTATGATATATACCTGCAGTAATCAATATTTTTCGTGTTTTCATCAATGTAATGCAAAACTCTTCTGACACTTGCCTTAACGAAATACCTGTTCCATCAGCTATTCCCGAAGTATATGCCTCTACGATACAATTCTGGAACTGCTCCATTATTCTGTTCTGATCATACTCTGGTTTCTTTTTTGCTCTTCCCATTTTTCTTTACACCACTGTCATGATTGCTTTTATTTCTATTCTTCTCTCTCTTATATTCATCCCATGCATCCACTGCCTCTATGCCTGCCATCCATAGCACCAGGGTGTCTGCCCGAAGTGTTACTCCTAAATGCTTCAATATAAATGGTTCCGGCAAGAGCGAAAGCAAAAAAATCATCAATAGCATGTATGCTTTAAATAATTTGACTATATCTCTCCGCATACGTTTTCTCAAAAAACAATATCCCAAAACATAAAATATAATCACACCTGCTTTAAGCCATACTTTCATACTTTCTCCTTTTTTCGTGTCAATCCAATCAGATTATACTAACACTCTGGCACCTGTCAGTGCCAGAGCATTCTTTCCTTATTCCACAGTAACACTCTTTGCCAGATTTCTAGGCTTGTCTACATCTAACCCTTTAGCTACACTGACATAATATCCCATTAACTGCAATGGAACAACTGCCAGACTTCCCACGAAGTGTTCATCTATCTTCGGAACATAAACTGCAAAATTTACCTGATCTTCAATCTCATACTTTCCATATGTTGTCAGTCCCATCAAATACGCACCTCGACTCTTACACTCCAGCATATTACTAATGGTTTTCTCGTAAAGATCACTCTGTGTCAATACACCAATTACTAATGTTCCTGGCTCGATCAGACTAATCGTACCATGCTTTAATTCCCCGGCTGCGTATGCTTCAGAATGAATATAAGAAATTTCTTTCAGCTTTAAACTGCCTTCCAGAGAAATTGCATAATCAATTCCTCTGCCCACAAAAAACACATCATGAGCATTCGCATATTTCGCAGCAAACCATTGAAGTCTTTCTTTATCCTGCAGGATTTTCTGAATCTTATCCGGAATTGTCAATAACTCAGTAATGTAATTGCCATACTGCTCTTCTGTAATGGTATTTCTAACTCTAGCAAATTGAACAGCAAGACAATACATTGCTACAAGTTGGGCGCTGTAAGCCTTTGTCGTTGCCACTGATATTTCCGGACCAGCAAGAGTATAAAATACTTTATCTGCCTCACGAGCAATACTGCTGCCAACAACATTTACGATTGCCAGAGTTTTTATACCTTTTTCCTTTGCCAAACGCAAAGCTGCTAAAGTATCCGCTGTTTCCCCTGACTGGCTGATAACAATAACCAACGAGTTTTTATTTATTGGCATTTTTCTGTATCTAAATTCAGATGCAAGATCCACTCTTACAGGAACATCCACCAAATCCTCAATCACATACTGTGCTGCCATTCCAACATGCCAAGCTGAACCACATGCAACAATATATATCTGTTCAAATTTCTGAATTTCCTCTTCTGTAATTTCAACTGATGATAAATCAATACAATTATTTTTTATGACAGAACTCAAAGTATCCTGAACTGCTTTCGGCTGTTCATGGATCTCTTTCATCATAAAATGTTCAAATCCTGCTTTTTCTGCTGCCTCAGCATCCCACTTAATTTCTGTTGTCTGCTTTTCAATCTCATCCCCATCAAGATTAAAGAAATGAGCTTCTCCAGGTGTCAATCTGGCAAACTCCAGATTACCAATATAATAAACATTTCTTGTATATTTCAGAATAGCCGGAACATCAGAAGCTACATAGGTTTCGCCGTCTGTCACTCCAATAATCATTGGACTGTCTTTTCTTGCTACCCAAATTTCTCCCGGATAATCTTTGAACATAAGTTCCAGGGCATATGAACCACGCACACGAACCATCGTTTTAGCAATCGCATCAATCGGTCCGAGATTATACTTCTTATAATAATAGTCCACTAATTTAATTACTACCTCTGTGTCAGTCTGACTGTAAAAAGTATAACCATGCTTTAATAATTTTTCTTTAAGTTCTGTATAATTTTCAATAATACCATTGTGTACGCCAACTACTTCTGATTCTACTTCTCCAGAACCTGATCTTGTACAATTTCCAGATACATGCGGATGTGCATTAATCTGACTTGGCTCTCCATGTGTTGCCCAACGTGTATGTCCGATTCCACATGTTCCTATCAGTGCTTTTCCTTCATCTGTTTTTTCAATCAGATTGCCTAATCTTCCCTTGGCTTTAACCACCTGTGCCAAACGCTCCCCATCTCGCACAGCGATTCCAGCCGAATCGTACCCTCGGTACTCTAATTTAGACAGACCATTTAATAAAATAGGTGCTGCCTGCTGTGTTCCAGTAAAACCAACTATTCCACACATTTCAATCTCCCCATTCTTATCATTGTATTCTCTATTATTCTAACAATCTATTCTTTATTTTTTTTGCAGGTGTTCCTGCAATAATAATATTGGACTCTTCAAAATTTTTTGTCACAACAGAATTAGCCCCTATAATATTGTTGTTTCCTATTTTGACATCTCCACATACTACTGCATTTGTAAATAATGTAACATGATTTCCAAGTCTTGGTTCTCTTTCGCCACCACCATTTGATACAATTGCAGAATTTACAAATAGCCTTGCATCTTCACCAACATCTCCATTAGTTATAATAGAGCCTAAGTGGACTATACATAACCCCTTTCCACAACTGTTCAATCTAACTTTCATACCATATTTAAATCTTAATCTATTTAATTTGACCAAGCTCAAATAGTACATCCATTTTTTTCCAGTATTAAGGTAATATTCCGTTTTTCTAAGTCTTTTTTGATACTTAAAAATAGCATCGTTTTCCGTTAGCGGAAATACCCCCCCCCACTAATGTTCTCTTTGGATATTTCGCACCTTCATATTTAATCCATTCTTTCAAATCCGATGCAGAACTAATTATCTCATGTTCCCATACGGTTGAAGTATCTCTTGCGTATGTTTCATTCATTTCTATGTTCATTATTTACTTCCTCCATGCAAAATAGTATCAATCCCGTCTATATAAATCCCTTGTATATACTTTATCTTTCACATCATCTAAACAGTCATTATATCTATTTGCAATGATTGCCTGACTCTGCTCCTTAAATTTATCCAAATCATTCACAACCTTACTTCCAAAGAAAGTGCTTCCATCTTCCAATGTTGGCTCATAAATAATAACAGATGCTCCTTTAGCCTTGATTCTCTTCATAACTCCCTGTATAGAAGACTGGCGGAAATTATCTGAATTTGATTTCATAGTAAGACGATATACACCAATCACAACCTCTTTTTCCATAGAAGCATCATAAGTATTTTCATCATCATAAGCATAATACCCTGCTTTCTGTAAAACACGATCTGCTATGAAATCTTTCCTGGTTCTATTTGATTCAACAATAGCAGACATCATATTCTGTGGAACATCTTCATAATTAGCCAAAAGCTGTTTAGTATCCTTTGGTAAGCAATAACCACCATATCCAAATGACGGATTATTATAATGTGATCCAATTCTTGGATCAAGACACACACCGTTAATGATCTGCTGTGTGTTCAACCCTTTCATTTCGGCATATGTGTCAAGCTCATTAAAATATGATACTCTGAGAGCCAGATATGTATTAGCAAATAACTTCACTGCTTCCGCTTCTGTAAATCCCATAATCAAAGTATCAATATTCTCTTTAATAGCACCTTCCTGTAATAATCCGGCAAATGTATTCGCAGCCTTTACAAGTCTAGCATTTTGAATATCCGTTCCCACAATAATTCTTGACGGATATAGATTATCGTACAATGCCTTAGATTCACGCAAAAACTCAGGGCTAAAAATAATATTGTCACAATGAAATTTTTCTCTAATACTTGCTGTATATCCTACTGGAATTGTCGATTTTATAACCATAATCGCATCTGGATTATATTCAATAACCAACTTGATCACAGCTTCTACTGCTGATGTATCAAAGAAATTTTTCTTACTGTCATAGTTTGTGGGAGCAGCAATAACTACAAAGTCCGCATCTTTATACGCTGATTTTGCATCTAATGTTGCCGTTAGATGCAATTTCTTCTCTGACAGATATTTTTCAATATATTCATCCTGAATTGGAGATTTTTTTTGGTTTATTAATTCTACTTTTTCTGGAATAATATCTACTGCCATCACTTCATGGTGTTGCGATAACAAAGTAGCTATGGATAATCCCACATATCCAGTTCCTGCAACTGCAATTTTCATATTCGCATACCTCCTGCTTTACACTTCTGTTTCTACTGAATTTTAGACTATATCATAAAATTCCTTTAAAATGGACGTTCCATTTTCTAAAATTTCTTTTGTCTTTTTATAATAATTTTCTGCAGTATTTTCTACATAATACGGATTAATTATTTTTTCATTTTTCCCGGTAATCTCTTTCATTGCCTGACCGATCATACTACTGTCGCAAGTGACATCAATAACACTGTTACCATGTACTCGTCCTCTTTGTCTATCTCCAATATTAATTGTATACCTTCCTAATGACGGTGTTTCAATAATTCCAGATGACGAATTTCCTATTAATGCCACAGAATTTTTTACTAAATATAAAAACGAATCTACATTCAAGTTTTCATAATAATACGCATTTTCATGTTCATCCACATAATTGAGCCATGAAGAACGTATGATATCAGATTTTGTATCTGCATTCGTCCCCATAAAAATAACACTCATTCCATTCATATTTTCCTGCAATGCAGTCAATACTTCTTTCACCTGATCTTCCATTTTCACATCAGTTAGTGTTTCGGGATGAAAAGCTACAACCCAATATTTTTGTGGAATAAGTTCTTTTACTTTTTCAATTACTTTCTCTTCATCTATCTTGCAACAATTTTCTGCCCCTAATGCCCCAAGATAAAATACTCTTTTAGGATCTTCTCCCAACTGTATTACACGTTTTCTATATTCTTCTGTACTGGTAAAATGATACTGACTCATTTTGGTAATAGAATGACGTATAAATTCATCATAATTGCCATATGTAACTTCCCCACCATGTAAATGCAAAATTGGGATTCTTTGCATAGCTGCTGCAATCGCAACCGCCATCATTTCATATCTATCTCCAAGTATAATTAATAAATCAAATTTATTATTTTCAAAATAATTTCCAAAACAATCTAAAGCTGTTGCCATGCAATGCATCACATTCGCATTACTGTCATTCTCTATATTTAGCGGAATCTCCAAATCGATTTTAAATCCATCCTGTCGTATTATATCTACAGAGTGACCAAACTTATCTTCTAAATGTGAGCCTGTAACCAATACTGAAAACTCAATATCTTTGTCATTATCTAATAATCTTAAAAAATTTTTTACTATTCCATAATCTGCTCTTGAACCAGTCGCATACGCTACTCTATACTTTCCCATACTAACCTTCTTTTACTGATTTATAATAGTTTCGGCAATTTTAAAATCAAGTTCTGTATCTATATCTATACTGCGCTCTGCCGGCATTTTATATGCGTAACAATCTTCTCTATACAGATTTGTATTTTCCAAAAAAGCCTTCACATCTGCCATATAAATTGCCCCATTTATCCTATAAAACGTTTCTAATTTCTGTCTTTGTTTATTACTGTCTGCCCGCAAAAATCCGGATAACGAATTATTTTCTGGTAAAGTATTACTCCACAATGGCGAATGCTCCATTTCACAAACTGATACAACCGCTATTGCATCTTTCTCTTTAAATAATTCATAAGCTTTTTTTATATCTTCGTACTTTCGCAATGGAGATGTTGGCTGTAAAAGCGTAAATGTATCAAATACAATTCCCATCTCCTGATATTTTTTCAATACTTCTTTTACAACATCCCATGATGACGCTACATCTGATGCATTTTCTTCTGATCGATAAAAAGGTACTTCTGCTCCATATTGTATTGCAATCTCGCCATATCTTTCAGAATCCGTAGAAACCAATATGTGTGAATAAATCTCTGATTTCTTCGCTGCTTCTATGCTATATGCAATTAACGGTTTTCCATTTAATAATTTTATATTTTTATCTTTCAAGCCTTTCGAACCGCTTCTTGCAGGTATTATTGCTAAATTATTCATCTTCTCTATTCACTCCTTTACAAGAAATCAATTCATCTATTTCAAAATCTTTTTCAGCTTCTTTTCCCAACACCTCATACCAATGAATCGGAGAAATTCCATTTCCTGGTCTTTTACAAGTGATATTCTCTTCGGAAAACATTTCGCCTCTCATGATTTTTCTTTTTGCTACAATAGATTTTCTTGCAACGAATATATTGCTTCGTTCAGATTCAGTCACTTCTTTCGTTTCATTTCCAAGCATAATTTCAGCTTTATGCACACCTACACACAATTCTTTTAGTTCTTCTGGTGTAATAGACGCTTTATGATCAGGTCCTGGCATAGCTTTATCTAAAGTAAAATGTTTTTCGATAAATTTAGCTCCCAATCCAACAGCCACAAGAGAAGCAACAATTCCTTCTGAATGATCTGAAAGTCCGATTTTCCAATCTGGTGCTAATTCTTGAAGCTTATTCATGGCAAGCAAATTCATATCTTCCGGCTCTGTTGGATATTGTGTATTACAATGTAATACCGTAAAACTTGTGTCTTTACTTTGTTGCAAAACATTTATTGCATATTTAACTTCATCAATCGTAGACATTCCTGTTGATAGAATTACTTGTTTATTTTGACATTCAATTGCTGCTACCCTCTGTAAATAAGGAAGATTTGTAATCTCTCCTGATGGTACTTTCCATATATTCTGACCGATTTTTTGCAAAAATGAAAAAGATTCAAAATCAAATGGCGTAGAAAAAATCTGAATATCTAAAGTAGAAGCATACTGTACCAATTCCAAGTATTCAGTTTCCGTTAATGCCAATTTTTTTAACATATCTAGCTGTGAACCATTTCCATCATTTTTTTTCTGATATTCGGCTTTAGGGGCATATCTTGAAACAAGATTTTCTGGCACAAAACTTTGGAATTTAACTGCATCTGCTCCAGCTTCTTTCGCTTTTTTCATCATTTTTTTTGCCAATTCAACACTTCCATTATGATTGCAGCCAATCTCTGCAACAATTTGAATATCACTCATTTCTAATCTCTCCTCTTTATAACTCTAGCAGGTACACCTACTACAGTTACTTTCTCCGGTATATCTTTAATAATCACACTACCTGAACCAATAATTGCATTGGAACCGATTTTCAATTGACCGTTACACACAGATGAACTGCCCAAAAAAACACTATTTCCTACAATTACATTTCCATTTATGACAGAATTTGTTGATAAATGATTGTGATCACCCACTTTACATTCGTGTTCAATCAAAGCCTTTGTATTTATAACATTATTATTTCCTATCTCTGCATCAGCATTTATTACTGCCATTTTACCTACAAAATTCCCTATTCCCATTTTTGCACTGGCCGATATAATTGCTGAAGAATCAATAATATTGATTATGTTCAATCTTCGTTCTCTAATTCTGTCAAACCATAACTTACGGTATCCAACATCTCCAATAGAAACAAAATAACTATATTTTTCACAATTTGGAATATCTTCAAGTCCCGTACCCAAGATTGGTAATCCCATATGCATACCTTTTTTGTTGCTATCTATGAATCCACATAATTCATATTCTGATTTATTAATTGAATCTGCAACTGACTTTGCATGTCCACCAGCTCCTATTAAAATCAGTTTTTTCATCTAAAATCACCTCAAATCTATTTTCTAAGATACTCTCTCAGTTTATTCCAATTTTTTATACCTATTTTAACAAATGATGACACTATTCTTTTATTCATTTTTTACATATGTACATGTGGCTATCAATATAAACTTTTCCATTTAATCCACTCACTTTTATTCTATAAAATCGTTCTTTATTTTATCAAAAATTTCCTTACCCTCAAGACAAGATTGTGAAAAATAAATTTGTGAAACAAATTCCATACCATATCTCATTTCCAAAATATTTTTTATATCTCTTATCCTTTTTGATACAGCTTTACTATCCTCAATCATGTATTCTGGTTCATCTAACGTAAACTGTATAAGTTTTCCTGCTTGATTAAGCTTTATGCCCCCCCCACGAATAATGGACTCTGTAATCTATATCTGTGTACACTTTTTATATTAACCATTAAATCCAATTCGGATAATTTTTCATTTTCAGGCACAATACAACAAAAAGTATCTCCCGTTTCAATTAACCATTCTTGTATTTGTAAATATGCATTATAGACTTTTTTCAAAAAATCTGCCGATATTTTCTTTTGTAAATACCAATCCAAATTACCTGGATTTTTGCTTTTTCTCTTCAAAACTCGAACATTTATTTTATGTTGATCTGTATATAAATTCATCCCCATTCTATGATTACCATCGAGAAGCCTCATATCCTTATCTACTATAAATAAAGAATTCGGATCATATCCTTTGCTTTGATATGATGTAATTAATTTTGAGAAAGCCATGTTCCCATCTTCCTCCCGATGTTTATTACCATATGCTGCCCTACTAACCGTATTTTGCCATACAAATGTTTGTTTATTATATTCTACATAATCCTTTATATCCAAATACCTCGTAGTAGCTAGAAACTGATTATGTTCTACATTTCTTCTTAAATTCATTATATCTCCAATAGAAGCACTACATGACTGAGCCGTTCTACTATCATATAAATCTACCAACATCTTTTTTATACTAAACATTTTAATTTTCTCCTCCCAATACTTTCCATTTTATACGATTCAAAATAGTTGGTTTTGCATACTTTTCTGTCCAGAAATGAATATTCGCATCTGACTTTTCTAACTTCTTTTCAAAACTCTTCTGAAAAGTATTTCGTGGCGCTGGTAATATAATTCTTGGATTATTACGAATTATTTCTTGGCTATCTACATTTCTAATTAAAAAGTATTTTTCTACTTCATTAAAAATTTTTTTTCCTTTTTCAGTCAACACTAATACTGCCGAACACCCAAGACTATCTGTAAATTCGGGACATACTTTTTCCATTCCCCACGCATCTCCTATCAATAGATCACTCATAATATTCTGTCCCTTATATTCGCAACTCAAACATCTATTTCTTTCAAACAAACCATCTGTAAAGCATTTCAAAAAGTAACCATCATTTTTTCTAAACGTTATATGTTCAGTTCCATTCTTAAATTGAAACTTCAATCCATAATTTAAGCATCCTTTTGTTTTATCTCTCATAGACACTTTAATAATTGAACTTTCACTCATTCTTTCTTCTTCAGCTAAATATTTTTTCCATATTTTACGTTCTATAGATCCATGACATACAACTGCCAGCGTAATTAATTTATCACTTTTAACACACTTTTTTACTGCTGCAACTTGACATGGGACTCCTGAAAAAAGTACTATTTTTCCCTTTTCTACAATCTGCTTGATTTTCACTATGCAATCATTTAAATCACTTTTCACATATTTTGATCCCATCATTTTTTTGCAAATTTCTATCTCATTAGAAACAATATGTTTGGGCATAAACTCGTCATCATATATACAACCACAAACATATCCGTCCATTTCTAATACTTTTTGTGCTATTTGAAAAAAAACACCGCCTGACGAACTTACTTTTCTGATTTCATTGTTTTTGTTTTTAACTATATATCCCTCAATACAATTCAGTTCTTCTATATCTTCAGGTTTATTCAATTCAATACATACTCTTTCACATCTATTGCAATTAATACACTTTTGCAAATCAATTTCTGGATGTATGTTTTCATCAAATGATATTGCTTTGGTTGGACAAGCTTCTGCACATGCTGAACAAGAGTAACATTTTTCTTTAAAATCAAAATTTATCATATTATTTAAAACACTCACTTAAAGGAACTATTTCTGCACCATCTTTAATTACATAATTATATATTTGTTTAATTAACTTTTTCGCTTTTTCATCTGTATTTAATTGCCAATAATGAGTATATATAACAAATGGCACTTTTCTTGCTTTGCAAATATGGTACTCATAAATCAGCCGTTCATAATTATCTATTGTATATGCATTCAGTTCTTTATGCTTTCCATAGTTCATAATACCTGGATACTGTACTTTTTTTACTATCCTAAATCCCCAACGAATTATAAAATTATATATATATCTTAAATTTACTTTTCTATCTCTCACCCCAATAATGCCAGAGTAATTCATTTGAAGATCTTCTAATACTGAAATAGCTTTTTTATCAATACTATTATTAGGTGCAACAAATACTGATATATTCATACCTAACAATTTCTCTAAATGTTTTTTTCCTTTCGGTATTTCCTCTTTTAATTGACTACTACTTTTCCATTTCATTTCAGCAAGCCATTTGTTTTCACTTAGCTGATATTCATGTGAATAGCCATGTAACAATATATCAACTTTTCCCTGTTTATATTTTTCCTTTAAATATTCTAATAATTCTGTATTTTCAGCTATATCATAATATCCCATTCCAATTTCTTTTCCATATGGAAACACATCATCTCTATGAACTGGAACCGTATACGGCACAACTGAAAGAGATACACAATCATCCTCATTTAAAAAATCATATGCTCTTTGTAAATCTTTAGGTTTTGTAAAATATGATGTATCATCATCCCGAATAGCAACTTTCATTTTTTATCCTTTCGTCATCTCGAATAACATGTTTTCTAAATACTCAATCGAATCCCTTCTCTGTTCCTCCAAAATCGGAATCACATTTTTGTAATCTATAGAAATATCTTCTGCAGTCAAATTATCCATATTATGAATTATTCTATTTGATAATCCAAAGATATTTAAAGCACTATATAATCTGGAATTTTCAGATGATTCCTCTGAATCACTGCTTTTACAAAAAGAGAAAAAATTTCTTTGGAAATTTATCGAAAACATAGTTCCATGAAATGAATCTGTACAAATTAAAGCAGCCCCTCTTATCAATGATAAAAATTCTTTAGGACCTCCCCATACTTTTTTATAATCATTATTTTCCATTTCTAAATATGCTGCCGGAAGACTTATTATTTTCCAATTTGTTAATTTTTGTATCTTTTCTACAGCCCTTCTATGTTCTGATTTTTCTCCCAAAAAATAAACCAAAATATATGGCTCTTTAGGTATCTCAAACTCGCAATATTTTCCCCACTCTTTAGCAGATAATAACAATGTTGGATCTAATACACATTTAACTTCTTTTTGTGTAATACGGCTTAACAATTGCGCTCCATCCTGCTCTCTGCATGATAAAAAGGAAAAATTAGATAATTTTTTTCTATATTCCTTTTCTTTCTCGTCAGATAATGATTTTACCGCTAAGCTCGGACCATAACTGCCTTTTTTCGATTTGTTTTCAACAAATGGCAAAAAAAATGCTTCCGGCGAGTTCGCAACAAAAGGATTCCAAGTCTGGTCACTACCTACTACATATCCATCATATACTGGTGGATTTTCCATTAACTGCTGTGTGGTTGTATATTTCTTTTTTCCTACATGCAAATATGTTTTATAAAACTGTTCAAATAATTCATTCTTTTCCTTTATTTTTTCTCTCGAATCAGCCAACGCTCGATATTTTTTTCTTTCTTTAATATACACTGGCATTCTTTTTATTCTTAATTTAAGCATTTCATATCTTGATAGAGAATTATCTTGTTTAAAATCTATTAACTCTGCCTGATAGCCTAGTTGTTCTACCTTTTCCTGCAAGGCAAGAGCCTGCAGCATTGTACCGTAATTATAATAATGATGATATGTAATTATTCCTATTGTTTTCATAATTTATTTCTCCTAACGATCTAAATATTTTGCTAACATTATTTTTCCTTTTCTCATTATATTAATTATCAATTTTCTATTAGCAGCAATCAAAGCAACAAGAATGATTAATTGTATTATTACAGGCACTATAGTAAATCCACCTAAACAGACTATGAATTGTACAACTAACAAGATATACATTATTGTATGTTTTAGAAAATTCACTCGTATATGTATATACCTTTTACTTCTTTGTAATCTAACTAGCCAAATAACAATGTTAGACACAAGTGTTGCAACTGCAGCACCCATTACACCAATATAAGACACTAATACAAAATTTAATATGGTATTTACGACTGCACCTATCATAGTTGAATATGAGAATATTTTAGTATCTTTTACTGCTGTAAAAATGCTCCCTAAAAAGCCAGCCAAACCACCAAAGACGAAAGAAATCATCAATGGAGGAACATATTTCCATGCTACAAAAAAGCTCTTTGCATATAAAATATGTGCAAATGGAATAGTTAATATAATTAACATTGAACAACACAAAACTAAAAAACCATTATATGCCTCATACATATCAGCAACAAAATGATCACTATCTTCTGGATCAAAATCTTTTATGGCTGATAACTGCCATGCCTGCGTAAATATATCACTACATGCAGTCAGCATAGTCGGTATTTTATATGATACCGTATAAATTCCATTCGCAGTTGCACCTAAAATCCATGTAACAATATATCTATCCGATGAACTATTAATCCACCAACCAATTTTATTAAAAATTAACGGAAACCCAAATTTTTGCAATTCCTTAACTGTAGTTTTATTTACTTTATTAAACTTAATGTGTTTATGTATTTTCAGTCGTACAGATCCCCAAGCTACAGCCATAAAGGTTCCCAGGTAATTAGCTATTAAATATCCATTTAACCCACACTTCAGCACAACCAACAAAACAACATTTAATACACATGATGCTATTGTGGTAATCAAACTCATTTCAACCATATATTGTACTTTATCAATACCTCTGGCATAATTAGTCAGTACATTATACAGCCCTGTAGACAATACCATTAAATAAAATGCAACTAAATATGATGTATTAATTTTAAAGAAAGGAAGTATTCCTATTATAATTGTACAAATAGCACATAATACCATTCCTTTCAGGCAAACAAATAACCCGCTTGATATTACTTCATCGGATTCATACTCTTTATCAAAGCAAAATCTTAATATTGCACTTTCGATGCAAAGGATAATGATTGGTAATACCAAATTGGCAGAAGTACTTACTATGTCCCCGATTCCATAGTCTGCTGTAGATAAACAATTAGTATATAAAGGAACCATAAGGAATGCTATTATCTTAGGACCAAAACTACTTATCCCAAATAAAATAAAATTTTTCGATAAATATTTATATTTCTTATTCATATGAATTGCTCGTTACTCCTTGACCCAACGTCACTCTAATAAATGATGTCCTTTCTACTGAGCATAACATCACCGCAAATTGCGTTACGAAAAGACTATTCCAAAATACCGATTGACCAAATATTGAAATGATACATGTTAAAACATAACATTTACTATATAAATCTGATTCTTTCCATATATTCCAAAAAAGTTTCAAATATAAAAGCAATCCAAATACACCGTAAATTAACATACAATTTCCAATAGCATTAACAAAGCCCAAATATGAAAGATCAAGACTTAATTTATATTTACTTAATGCCACTTCTCCAGAACGCATATAATTCTCTACATTCATATATGGTATTCCTAATACTTTATAGATCAAAGGCGCAGCCCAAAACAATTGAAATCCCAACACAAGCCTAACTGAATTAGATGTATTTGTAACCGAAATATTCATCAACTTATTTAATGCCGTTGAAAAAATACTCAAGTTTGAAAATGCTCCTATACCTATTATCAAAACACCTACTATCATTAACGAATTAAAATATTTCCCTTCGCTTCTGGCACTTACAAACGAATAAAACAGCCATATTACTCCGGTCATTAATATTCCCGTTGAAGATGTCGATAATAAAATGCTTATCGAAATAAATACCATCCAAATATGCTTTTTTCTTTTCATACACATACATAAAAGCGGTAATATCCATGTACAGTATGCTGCCGGTTCTAAAAAGAAAGAATGTGGTCTATCATAACCCAATAAATAATTTTCGCTATTTGACTGCAAAAATGGAAATATATTAATTGTAGACACTGATTGTCCCAATATATATACCTGGAAAGATTGGTAAAAAATTCCAGCCATAACAATGATTCCTATAATTTTCCAGACCCTAAATAAATTTTCCTCATCAACTTTTTTATATATACACGATAATATTAATAAGTATAAAACTCTCTCTACCCAGAGTCCTGTATTAAATCCAGTTATAAACATCCTGAAAAAATCATGCACTATCATAAATAAGAAGAAGATAAATAAAGGTTTATATAAATAAAATTCTCTATACTTTATAAAATAAATAGCTACAACAGCAATTACACAAATTAAACCTAAATGAAGACCTGCAATTTCATACTGATTGATCAGGCAAAACAATGGGATAAAAATTTCCATCAAACTTATCTTCTTTTTTCGTCTATTATTTATTCCTTCATTCATTATTTTCCCTCACATCAATAATCTTTCTAAGGCTTTGACTACGCCATGACCTCTTTGTACCAATTCACATATTTTTCAGACATAATATCAATCGAAAACATATTACCGATTTCAATAATCTCTTCATATTTCCAATTTTTATCCAATGCTATCTTTAATGTATCTGTAACTGATTCATTACTTCTATCCTTTACTTTTAACATTGCCTCCGGATAATATAAATCCTGTGTTGCATCTAAATCCTCAAAGGTAACGCATGGTACTCCATGCATATATCCCTCAACAATAGGCAAGCCAAATCCATCATTTAAACTCAAAAATAAATTTACATCACAAAATTTCCAAAAAATATCCATTCGATCATTAAATCCGCCTAAAATAACATTTTTATGTAATTGATATTCCGCAATTTTTTTTCGGACTTCTCCATTATCTACTTCTCTTCCCCAAAGCACCAACAGGATATTTTCAAATACTTTTGTATTTTTTAATATTTCTACTGCTTGCATTTGATTTTTGTTTTTGGTTATATTTCCCACGAAAAAGAGAATTTTCTTACCATTTTTTTTGCTATACTGCAAATAAGCATATGTATCACTCAACTTTGGATATAAATCATTCTGCTTCAAACAATCGCTATAATATTCTTGAAACTTTTCTTGCGTTAAAGTGCCTTCTTCTCGAATAAACTTTGTATCATTTTCGTCGCTTTTTTTCGTTCCATTCGTGATAACAGTGATATTATTTGCTTTTTTTCCTAAATACTTTTCTTCTATTCTGGCTTTCATACCACTACTAATCACACTAATTGGTATATTATTTTTTTCTGCTTTTATTAAAAAATCACGTTCTATCTGCTTTTCGTATGCCGGTGCAGAAACTGAATCATTCAAACCAATTAAACCATGTAAAGTAACTGTATACCTTACTTTCATTTCCTCACAAATTCTAATATAGCTTTCTGTAATAGTTCCTATACCATGTATATGAACTATGTCCGGTTTTTCCTTTTGAATTTGTTTTCTAACATATCCGCCATCCACTTCATAAAAAACATGTCTGGCTTTATCTTTTACTGTAACACCATTCGCAAAAAATGCTTTTATTCCTATTAACCAATCCTTTAATTTTGCATTAGAAAAGAACTGTCCCCATGTATGAGAAAGGATTTTAAAATTCTTTTCATTTTTTCCCTTTGTAATAACTCGTGTTAATAAAATAACATTTTCTAATTCAGCCACTGAACTTACTATATTTTGAACCATTATTCCAAATCCAGTCTTATTTTTAGTAAATTCAATTATATTGTCATCATATATATACGGAGCAATAATCATTACTTTCATTTATATCGTCACCTAAAAAAATTTGTTTTCTGATTTCAATTCATAATAATGTTGTTCGTTTCTCATTTTAAATACTTTCGCCGGATGTCCTCCTGCAATTGAACATGATGGAATATCCGATACAACAACGCTTCCAGCTTGAATAATAGCCCCTTCACCAATTTTAACCCCTTGTAAAATTGTAACATTTTGCCCAAGCCAAACATTATCTTCTATCACGACATCACCGTCTATAGTCGTTTCGTCATAAGGAATAGATTTTCCCTCATAGTTATGATTAGAGGTTAATATCAATATTCCTCCTCCTGAATGAAAATTATTTCCAATAGTAACATTTCCATTTCCTGTAACTTTCATCCCATTAAAATGACAATTATCTCCGATATAAGTCTTAGATGTAAATTTACTCCAATGGTTTATATGTAATCCCTTTCCATATTGCTTGGCTGTTTTTTTACATAGATTTGTATAAAAACCTGTTCGTATTTTTTTTATAATTTTTCCTATCATACGCTTTTCTCCAATACTTCTGATAAAAGTCTATGTTCCTTATAAAGACAAACATATCCCAATTCTTTCAATTTGTTAAAATTTTCAGGATTACTCATATTATCTATTATTATTGGAATTGAATTGCATAATGCCTGATTCAATACCGTTGAATAAAGCGAAATTGCAGCACCAGATTGTAATAAAGATTGCTCTATCGAAGTTTGGGTTGTATCCTCTACATCTGCAAAAGTAAATATCTTTTTAACAATATCCATATTAGAATATCTCGGATGTGGACGTATTGAAATTTTATTTCCACTCTTATATAACTGTTCCAATATTTTTGATATTTCCTTTAATACCTCTTCCGATTCTGCACCTAAATAATATGTATAATCATATTTCTGTGTTCTGATCAGCTCTCCATCGAATTTCAAAGAAGCCGGAACTTCAACAACAAACTGATTTTTATCTGCCTTCATAGAAGCTAATATTTTTCCATAGTATTCATCCCAAATATAGCATTCATCAAATTTAAAGAACGAATCTCTCATATAGTACATTTTTTCTCCATGCATGACATCTATATGCTTGATATTTCTTTGTTTACAGTAAGCTGTCAGTACTGAAGACGTAAAAGAGTATTCCGCACAAACCGCTATTGCTTCAGGTGAATATTCTTCAATGGCAAAACTATATCTTCCAATTTTAATCAAACATTTTAAAATAAACTGCCAAGAAAATGGATATCTACATATTATTCCTTTTATAAACTTTTTATCTTTTGCAGTTAATAAAGTTCCTTCTACTGGATTACTTTCAATTGCTTTATACCTTTTTTTCAAAGACTTTGGCAAAATGTTTTCCGGTTTACCATCTCTAAAAAATACCAAGTTTTTATGCTCTAGCTGATTCACCTGAACCTTTTTTCCATATTTGAACCAGTAGAGAATCGCCACTGGAAATGAAACCAGATTTAACAAAAAAGTGATTCCTTTTCCATTAAACTGCATCTGACACTTATACTGAAAATACGATCTTTCAATCTCATCTCGTGGATTTCCTAATTTAGCAATGTATTTTTTTTGTTTACTGACATCATATGAGAATAATGCGTCTTGCCTTCTTTCCAAAAGAACAGCCATTTTACGCAGCATATCATTCATACCCATAATTAACTCACCTTTTTAACGTACCGCACCTTTTTCCAGCATCCATAAATTAAATTTTGTAAAGTCAAAAATAACGATGCAATACTATTCTTATTATCTGCTTCCTTAAATAACTTATAGTGCCACTTTACTAATTTTAAATAGCCATGATTAGATATTGATCCTGACCGTTTTCTATACTGTGCCAGCACTTTATCATAATGATAACAGTTTGCCTTTTTGATTACTTTCAGCCACATGGCATAATCGTTATTCTTTTTAATATCTGCAATCTGTATTTTGCCAATCTTCTCCGCATCATACATTACGGTCAAACACCCCGGCCAACAATAACGATACATTCCCATTTTCGTAATCTTCTTAGGTCCGGTTACTTTCACTCCATTCGTCACATCATTTTCATCAATTTCTTCATAACTAGTATATGAAAAAGAGTATTTATTTTTTTTCATATACTTTATTTGTTCTTCCAGCTTAGTCGGATACCATAAATCATCACTGTCCAAAAATGCAATCCACTTACCCTTTGCATTTTTTAATGCTTTATTTCTTGATACAGCAGCACCAGAATTTTTTTTGTTTTTTAAATAAATAATTCGGTCATCATCATACTTCGATACAATCTCATCTGTATTATCAGTTGAACAATCATCAACTATCAACAGTTCCCAATTTTTGTATGTTTGCTCTAATACAGATTCTATTGTCTTACTAATAAATTTCGCAGTATTATATGAGGGCATTATTATTGAAACTAACTCGTTCATTACTTCAATCCTTTTAGTAGTTCTTTTGCTTCGTTCTGTTTTTTATCGTATTCTTCTTTACTTATCTGTTTTGTTTGGAGAAGATAATCCCCATAATCTGCAGCAGTTACACTACCTTCTTCTGTAATTCCCTCCTGCTTAATAAATGCTTTTTCAACAGTTTTAAAAAGAATTTTTAAATCACGCCTAAAAGAAACATGTTCTATATACTCCAAGTCATACTGCAATTTTCTATCCCATGAAATTGCATTTCTGCCACTTATCTGTGCAAGCCCAGACAATCCAGGTTTTGCAGTATGACGCATTCTTTGTTCTTCTGACATAAACACCATATCTCGAACTAACTGCGGACGTGGCCCTATCAGTGTCATCGTGCCATTTAAAATGCAAAATGCTTCTGGCAGTTCATCCAAAGAGGTAGATCTAAGCCATGCACCAAATTTTGTCAGACGCACTTCATCGGGCAGCAAGTTTCCCTCTGCATCTTTCTTATCTGTCATAGTCCGAAATTTATACATTTTAAAAATTCGTTCTTTTCCCGTTTTCGGATCAATCAGTCCAGGTCTATATTGAGTAAACAACACTGGACTTCCCAGTTTGATTCGAACCAGCAGAGCGATGATTGCATACAGCCAACAGAATACAATAATTGCCAATCCAGAGCAAAAAATATCAATCGCTCTTTTTATGTATCTTTCGTAAAATCCCATTTTACGGTACAATTTATGATTTTTTTCTTTCTTCATAAATCTCTCCTAAAACACTTCCTTATTCAAAGCAAGCCTTTATTACTTTAATAATTCTATCCTGCTGCTCTGCTGTCATTTTATTGTCACTTGGCAGACATAATCCTCTTGTAAAAATATCCATACCTACATCAGCTACTCCGCCTGCAATATACGCATTTGATCTGGCACGTCCGTTTCCATCTCTGACAACAAATGGATTCAAACGATAAATCGGCTGCATATGCATTGGTTTCCAAATTGGACGCCCCTCAGCATTAATAGATGCAATTGCTTCCAGAATCTCTGTCGGGCAAGACTTTCCTGTTTCTTTTACATAGCACACATCCTGCTCGCCACGAACCTGTTTGCACATGGCTTCCTTATTAATAATCAGACAAGACAGCCAATAATTTGGTTCAGAATTTTCCAGATCCATCGGATTCATAGATACTGGCAATCCTTTTAATCCCTCTTTATATCTCTCATAAATTGCTTTCTTCTGTGCAATATGTTCATTCAGATATGGGAACTGTCCACGAACTACACCAGCTACTACATTGCTCATACGGTAGTTGTATCCCAGTTCTTCATGCTGATACCATGCTGCATTTTCTCTTGCCTGTGTAGACCATTTACGAACTTTGTTTGCAGCTTCTTCATCATCAGTCAAGAAACATCCACCTGCACTTCCGGTGATAATCTTGTTTCCATTAAAGGAAATCGTATTATACTTTCCAAATGTGCCAGTTTGTACTCCCTTATATGTAGCTCCCATAGATTCTGCAGCATCTTCTACCAGAATTGCATTATGTTTCTTGATAACGGCATTTAATTCGTCTACTTTTCCTGGTGTTCCATAAAGGTGAGCAACTACTACTACCTTCGTATCCGGATAAATTTCAAATGCTTTTTCAAGTGCCACCGGGTCCATATTCCATGTGTCATATTCCGTGTCAATGAATACCGGTTCACCGCCCTCGTAAACAACAGGATTTACAGTGGCATCAAAAGTCATATCTGAACAAAAAACTTTCTTTCCTTCCAATGCACCATGTCCAACTTTTGGCATACCATATGCTTCAATACCAGCTAATTTCATAGCAAGATGCAATGATGCTGTTCCTGCAGATAATGCAACTGCATATTTACATCCTATATATTCACATGCCATTCTTTCAACTTCATTGATATTTTTTCCAACTGTTGACATCCAGTTTGTTTCATATGCTTCTTTCACATATTCAATCTCCGGACCGTGCATAGTCGGGCTGCTTAACCATACTTTAGACTCAAACTTCTCAAATTTATTACTTTCTTTAAACATGACTCCTACCTCTTTTCATCCATTTTGATATTAAGCAATTTCTTTATTTACATCTTCTGGTCTTTTGAATGTTGGAACAACACTCCTCAGTGCTTCTTTTGCAATTAGATCATCCCCTGTATCGCAGGCATCTTTAAGTACCTGAATCTTCTGGTATATTTCTTCCTGGCTCAGTGCAGTATCTCTTTCAATGAAGATCATGCTGTTGTCTGTTTTATCCAGTTCCTCTGTCTTAACTAACAGCTCCTCATACAGTTTCTCTCCTGGTCTTAATCCAGTTTCAATAATTTCAATTCCCTGTACACCGGACAGACGAATCATATTCTCTGCCAGATCCATAATCTTTACTGGCTGTCCCATATCCAGAACAAACAGTTCTCCATTATTGGCAATCGCACCGCTCTGAAGTACAAGCTGTGATGCTTCCGGAATTGTCATAAAATATCTGATGATTCGCTTATCTGTAACTGTAACCGGTCCGCCATTAGCGATCTGGCGTTTAAATAACGGAATAACTGATCCGGCACTGCCAAGTACATTTCCAAATCGTGTTGCACTGTATTTTACTTTTCCGTGTGTGCTTGCACTCTGGACAATCATCTCGCACATTCTTTTAGTTGCACCCATAACATTTGTAGGATTAACTGCTTTATCCGTTGATACCATCATAAAGCGTTCTGCACCATACTCCTCACAAAGCTCTACCAGATTCTGTGTACCAAATACATTGTTGTAAATAGCTTCTACACAGTTATGCTCCATCAAAGGAACATGCTTATGAGCAGCTGCATTGATGATGATCTGCGGATGATATTTTTCAAATACTTTTTCCAGTGCTTTTCTATGAGTAATAGAGCAAATTTCAATCTGTAAATCCAGTTTATTTCCATAGGCAATCTTCAATTCCTGCTGAACATCATATGCACCATTCTCATAAATATCTAAGATAATGATTTTCTTTGGATTCATCTTTGCCAACTGTCTGCAAAGTTCTGACCCAATGGAACCGCCACCACCTGTAATCAGTACGACTTTATCTTTGTAATATGCATTGGTACGTTCATCCGAAACAACCAGAGGTTTTCTAAATAAAAGTTCTTCTATATCAAATTCTCTAAGATGACGTTTCCCGCCGGCAGCATACATCGTCGGATAATCGTAAACTTTTAATTTATAACCTGCATTTTTGTAATATTCATAAAGTGCTTTCTTTTTATCTGCATCCATTGATGGGATTGCAAAAATAATTTCCTGTACCTCAAACTCTCCTAATTTCTGGAAAGTCGCTTCATCCTCTGACCACACCGGAATACCATGTATTTCACGTCCGACTTTTTCTTTATTGACATCAATGAAACCTCTCGGTATATATGCCGCCTCAGCGTTATTTAAAAGATCTTCTGCAAGACCAACTCCTACTCGTCCGGCACCTATAATCGCAACTTTAATTTTCTGTACTTCTTTTTCATTTCCAGCTTCCATTCCTGAAAACAGACGCAATAATATAGAAAGAATTTTTCCACCGACAGTTTTCCGGTTTCCACATTTATATGCGTAGCGATACATCATACGCAATGCTAAAGCACCTAATAAATTCAAACTTGCTAAAGAGAGCATTCTGGCAAATGTAATTTTTTGAACCGGAAGCATGAGTTCCAGACATAGATACACTATAAAAGCGATAGAGTCGGTAAATAACAGACGGATATAGCACTGGATTCCACCATATCTCCATACCTGTTCATAGATCTTACCCAAAAGACGTGCCGCAAAAATACACAGTGCAGATAAGCATACTTGTTGAAGTATCCCCGTAGACGATAACTTATCCATTCCACCATAAATAACCAGTAGTATAATTGCTACTACTGCATATACGATCAGGTCATACCCGACCAACATCCATCGTATATTCGGCGCACTATTCTGTTGTGTACGTTTTAATTCCCTGTTTTTTTCATTCGTTCTATTCATCGTGTACCCCCCCCCACGAAAATCGGGGAGGTTTCATCCTTTCATATATTTATTTCTAATTATCTGTTTTACTATTTATCAATTGGTGTAAACAAAACAGTTCCCTGTTCTGTTTCAGTTCCTATATTCAATGCACTGGTGCTTTTAACAATTGTTCCAGACTTCAATGTACAGCCATCCCCAACAAGGCAATATGGCTCTACTACACTGTTGGCACCAACAACCGTTGCCTGCCCAATAGTACTTCCACAGCCAACAACAGCTCTTGGTTCAACAATACAGCCAGGCATTAAATTAGCTGATGGAGAAATAGTAGAATCCATATGAAATAAAACTGGAATATTGTAAAGTGCCTCCAACTTTTTATTCCACTCAAGTCTTTCTGTTCCATCGTCACATGCAGCTATTGCACAGTTATATTCCGGATAAAAACTTTCCACATCCTCCAGTTTTCCAATAGCTCCTTCTCTGTCATTATCTACAAAGGAGATTTCCTCAAAGCAACCCATTGACTCTGCTATCTCTTTTACATAATCTCCATATCTTTTAGAGGCTACAATTAATAATTTTCTTCCCATTTTCAACACACTCCTCATAATTATTCGTTTTTATTAGGTAAGTTCTATAACACGACGACTAGCCTGTGAATGTTCTTATTAAAAAGATCATTCGCAGGCTAGGTCAAACCTCCTTATCATAATTTTTCAGCTTATAGTGTGGGTCAAAATAAGCATCCAAGAAACCATTCTTTTATATTTGTTCCCCCGCTCAATCGACACAACACAAAGAAAAATTATCATAACGAAATTCGACTAAGCCAGCGAAACTCTTGTAAAATCAAGGTTTTTCTTGGTTGTCCCTATTATACCGCTATCTCCTCGTAATACGTTAAAGAATTGCGGAAATTCATCTAAACTTGTTCGTCTGATAAAATCACCGATTCCTGTCTTATGTGTCCCATCTGGAAGTATCTTATTTCCGATAACACGAGGATCGAAGTCCAGTTTAAACATCTTTCCATCTCCAAGTTTGTTATCTTTCATAAGCTCTGCTTTACGTTCTTCTGCATCCATATACATACTTCGGAACTTGTACATTTTAAATTTCTTTCCATTCTTTCCTACTCGTTCCTGAGCAAAGAAAATTGGTCCCGGTGATGCAATATAAATTGCCGGTCCGATAAAAATACAAATGATTCCGGTAAAAATACATCCAACTAATCCACCCGCAATATCCATTAAGCGTTTTAACATTAACTGTCTGGTTGATGCATAATTGATACTTGTCGTAAGGACTGTGTAATCACCAACCTTTTCCACAAACTGTTTTTTCCCTGGCACACTTGTAATCTTTGCAAGATTAAGATGAATGGTTACTCCTGTCTCTGATAACTGCTCAATTAACTCTGCCGGATACGGAAGAACTTCTGAAACAACAACCAGAACTTCGTCAATCCATTCCTGACATACATACATTGCTGCAGTCTCTTCGTTGGCAACTACCGGAACTCCATGAATTTCTCTTCCAGTCCAGTCCGCATCAACTACAGCTACACCAGCCAATGAGAATCTGGCATAATTGTTTTCCTGCATACTTAACACTACTTGTTCAGCCACATCTTCTGATGTTACAATCAGTAATTTACGTTCTCCGCCATCCTTCATCTGTTTTCGCAGAAGTTTTTTCCAAAGTTCTCTGACAATATACGTCATTACTAAATAAATTATTATGGTCAGCATCAATGTTAATCTTGAAAAGTCCTGTCCCTGCTGAAGCAGGAATAAATATAAAACTGCCAATGCACCTACCATAATCGCATGATTTAACGTAACTACAAAATCACGATAGTATCCTCTTTTTAATACACTTTTCATGGTGCCATACGCAAAAATCATAACCAGATCTGCCAGTTCAAGGAAAACTGCCATATTGCGATAAATAATTGTTTCATATGGATTAAATCCATATCCGCTAATTGCATATGCCAGAACATACGCTAATTGCAAACAGATCATGTCTAAGATTATAAAATCTGTGTGTTTTAACCATCCTTCAGAATCTTTTCTATACATAGATTTTTTTCTTTCCCCTTCCATTTTTTTGTAATCTATTTGTTAATCTACAATCGTCCCCACAATTGTAGAAATTGCCTTCAAATTTGAGTGATTTAAAACTAGATAGGATTATTGCTACACCAAGAAGAGCATTAATCCGGAATATGTTAAGATTTGTTAAGATATGTAATTCCGTCCATAGCCATACCCCGAACACAAGTAAGCAGCACATGAGAATCACATTTTGAATATTTAGATATGCGATATAAGAATTTCGATATTCAGTTTTCTTTTTCTTTTCATTCCCATTAATATGTACTGGGGTATCCATCGTACACTTTCGTTTTGATATTCCAAGCATTTCATATCTCCCTTACTGTACCCCCCCCGACAAAATCGAGGGCTACTTTCTTATCTCTTTTTTCTCATTTATTTCTTATATTTTTCTCCAACGACAGATAACCTGTGAACGTCTTTCGAGGGACATTCGCAGGCTCAGCCATTACCTTCCTATTATTTATGATTCTCATTTACTTATTTATGATTGGGTCAAAATAAGCATCCAGGAAACCACTTTATTATATATATTCCCGCTGGAAATACGATTGGTTTCCTCTAATGATAAATCATAAGAATCATACTAAGGAACCTAGCTAAGCCAGCGAAAACCCTGTAAAATCAAGCTTTTTCTCGGTTGGCTCTATTATACCGCTGACTCCTTTCAGTACATTGAAGAACTGAGGAAATTCATCTAAACTTGTACGACGGATAAAGTCTCCCACTCCGGTTTTTTTCGTTCCATCCGGAAGCACCTTATTTCCAATCACTCGTGGATCAAAGTCCAGTTTAAACATCTTTCCGTCCCCGAGTTTGTTGTCTTTCATAAGCTCTGCTTTTCTAGCTTCCGCATCCATGTACATGCTGCGGAATTTATACATCTTGAACTTCTTACCATTCTTTCCAACTCGTTCCTGTGAGAAGAAAATTGGTCCCGGTGATGAGATGTAGATTGCCGGTGCCACGAAGATGTAGATAATTCCCGTCAGGATACATCCGGCAAGTCCAGCCGCAATATCCATAAGACGTTTTGCCATCAACTGTTTGGGCGATGCATAGTTCATACTTGTTGTAAGAACCGTGTAATTCCCAATCTTTTCTACAAACTGTTTCTTTCCTGGTACATTAGAAATCTTTGCAAGGCTTAAGTGAACCGTCACACCAGTCTCTGTGAACTGTTCGATCAATTCTTTTGGATAAGGAACTGTTCCCGAAGTAACAATCAGTACTTCATCTACCCATTCACGACAAACGTACATTGGAGCCGATTCTGCATCTGCCACGACATCAACACCATCTACGACACTGCCTACCCAGTCATAGTCAATGATTGCAACACCGGCAATGACATATCTTGCATAATTATTTGCCTTGATATTGCGTACAACCTGTTCTGCAATATCGGATGTGGCTACGATAAGCAGTGCTCTTTCGCTTCCCTCGTCCATCTTACTCTTCAACTTATGTTTCCAAAGTTCACGTACAGGATACGATATGACTATGTACAATACAATCAATAAAATTAGTGCCAGCCTGGAATATTCCTGACCTTTCTGAAGCAGAAACAGAAACATAATAGATACCACACCTACTACGATGCAATGTTTGATCGTGATCATGAATTCCACATAATGTCCTCGTTTCAATACTCCTCTCAGTGTATTGGATGTAACAAGGATAATCAAATCTATAAATTCAATAAACACAGCCATATTTCGATATAACATATTAATATACGGATTAAATCCATTTCCGCTAATCATATAAGCTAATAGAAATGCCACTTGTAAGCATATCATATCCCATATAATGAAATCTGCATGTTTTAACCATCCATCATTATCTTTCCTGTACATATATCTTTCTCACTTTTCCTCACATTATAACTATGTTTTCTCTTACTTCTTTTTTAATCTTATCTCTAGTTCTTCTCTACTGCTTTGATCTTCTTCGCCGCATTTTGTACTGCTGTTTCATCCGGCCACATGACATATAATAACTGGCTTCCGGATGAGAAGCATGTCTGTGTATCTCCCGTTCCGCTGACTGCCTGTGATTCGATATCCCAGTTCGTCGGATCTGCAATCTGATTACTGATGAATTTCGAAATTTCTTCACTTGTCATATTGGTCTGAACGGAATCACTCACTCCTGCGATCAACTCATTGGCATTCTTTAAGATTGCCGGAGAACATGCTTTTTTGATGATAGCTGTCAGCACGATCTCCTGATCTTTTCCTCTCTGATTATCACCATCTTCAAAGCTGTATCTTTCTCTGGCAAATCCCAGTGCCATATCCCCATCCAGATGGTTCATACCTTTTTGGATCTTGTATTTCCCATGAAGTGTTGTGAATTCATAATCCGAGTTCACATCCACACCGCCAAGTGCATCCACAATGTTTACAAGCGATGTAAAGTTCACTCTCGCATAATAATCAATATTGATACCATACAGATTTTCCAGTGTTGCCATTGATCTGTCCACGCCGTAGATTCCGGCATGTGTCAGTTTATCTCTCGACTCACCGGATATATCCGGAATGGTTACATAATAATCTCTCGGTGTTGTTGATAACAGGATTTTTCTTGTCTGTGGATTTACCGTCATAATAATATTCACATCGCTTCGACTGTTCGTTGTGATCGGTCCTGCAACGTCAATACCACTGATAAATACATTGAAAGGCTCATCTACACTTGCCTGTTTTTCTTCTTTAATCTCTGTCTTGATTCCATACTGATACAGAATCTTCACCTGATCAGAGAACCCTTCAACCGACTCATCGATCAGGCTTATGTAACCTTCATTGAAGATTGCAGCATCGATATTTCCGTTCAGAAGACCGTTTGCTTCATCGGTCAGGGATTCATATGTCTCTGCTTTCAGATCCCTTCCGATGACTTTTTCTACATCTTTGACCATTTTCTTGGTATTCTTCTGATCTACAACAGTCTGATAACCGAAACGGTAATTCTCGGCATCCATGATGTTGTCCGCTTTGTCATCTTTTTTCACAACTACGACCATGTTATCCGTCTTATAGGTTGCTCCGCCGACTGCTTTCAGTACATCGTCTGTTTTCAGAAGTGCAACGCTTCCGACCGCCAGGATAATCGTCATCAGAAGGCTGATGATCTGTCCCAGATATCTGGAAACATTGTTTTTCAGATATTGTAATGCATGTGTGATCATGAATAAGATCAGCAATACAATAATCAGCGGCACCAGATATTTTACCGGCGCCAGTCCGCTGTTCCAGATCAGTGCGATACAGATGACCGATACTGCAAGTTGGATCAGTGTAATAAGCTTTCCTGCTATATTCTTTTTTCCTGTCATGGACTGTTTTAAACTCATCTTCTCATTCCTTTTTCTACTGTACTGTCAGTGTGAATTCGATCGGATCGGAGGTGTTGCCGTCACTGTCCTGTACATAATACTGCAGAGTATATGTACCTGCTTTATTTACATTATATTCTCCGTCGATGTGGAGACTCTTGAACAAGGTATCTCTGTCGTCTTTGTCGTCAACTGCCTCTGTCACTTCGCTGAGCGGATTGAATGTAGTACCTCTTGTAATGGTTTTGGTCTGTTCTGTAAGTGCGATCACCGGTTTTTCTCCATCTGCCTGCAAAGGATTATCCTGTGCATTCTTTTCTGTATCTGTCTGTTCTTCTGCATCCGTCTTCTTGTCGTCTGTATTCTCCTGTACAACTTCATCGGTATTCGGTGCAGTATTCTCATCTGCTGCTACATTTTCCTCCGCATCAGCATTTGCCGCCGTATAGGATACCGTGCGTTTTGCCGTGCCTACATTGTTGGCATGATCCATCACGCCGTAATAGACGACTGCTTTCTTCTTGCTGACCGGAATGATCTTGTCTACAAATATCTGGTCAGACAGATCTCCGTCACGGTTGTCATCTGCTTTGACACCTTTTAAGAGCTTATCGTAAGCTTCGCCCTCTGTGTAATGTATCTTCTGTGTTTTTTCTATTGTGATCACCGGTGCAGTATGATCTTTTCCCATTGTCACAAGAAATCCTACTGCCGCAACTGCTATGCATCCGGCTCCCAGCACTCCTGTAAGGAACCACTGTTTCATAACGTTCACCCTCTAGTCTTCTTTTTTGTATTCTCCGTAATATTTGCCGTAATATTTGCTATAGTATTTATTTCCGTAATATTTATTCTGTTTCAGGTCTACCTTATTCAGTACAACTCCTAGGATCGGGCATCCTGCCAGTTCCAGCTGTTCTTTCACAACACGGGCATATTTATAACTGATTTCTCTGGATGCTACAACCAGAACGGATGCATCACAGTTCTTTGCGATGACAGCAGCATCGATAACGTTTCCAAGAGGCGGCGCATCGATAATCACATAATCGTATGCCTGTCTCGCACCATTTAACAACGCCTCGAATCGTCTGTTGCCGAGAAGCTCTGACGGGTTAGGCGGAACGACTCCGGCAAATGCTACATACAAGTTTGGCTCCTGTGTCTTCAGAATAATGTCTTTGATCTCAACCTGTCCGGACAGAAAATGTGACAATCCTTTTACTTCTCCCGCAACGCGGTGTCTTCCCATCAGTACCGACTTACGAAGGTCGGCATCCAGGAACAGTACTTTCTTTCCTGCCTCGGCAAGTGATGCTGCCAACTGTAATGTTACGGTACTCTTTCCTTCGTTCGGTGTACAACTTGTGAATACGATCACTTTTTTGTCCGATCCGGAAAATTCAATATTGGTTCGCAGTGTCTTGTAGGATTCGTTACTGCGGTAATCATTAATTTCTTTTAGATTTTTTAAAATTACGTCTGCCATGTTCCTTATCTCCTCTTCTGAACTGCTTTTCGGGATTCTCTCTGATGTTTTGTTTTCTTAGATTTTGCTGCACCTGACTGGATTGGAATGGAAGTCAGTACATTTAATCCAAGGTAGTTCTCTACATCTTCCGGTGTCTTGATCGTATCGTCTAATAGATAGATCAGTGTGATGATGCCGGCTGCGATCACGAATCCGAGGATTCCACCAAGCATCATATTCTTCATCGTATTTGGCGAAGACGGAGAAGTCGGAAGGTTTCCTTCTTCTACGGTATTAACAGAGTCAACACTCATGATTTCTTTGATCTGTACACTGACTGCTTCTCTGACTGCATCTGCGATTTCTTTAGCCTGTTTTGGATTCGCACTTTCTACACTTACCGTCATGATACGAGTATCGGTTGGTGTAGATACGGAGATCATGTTGGCAAGCTCAGCTGGCTGCATCTTTAGATTCAGTACAGAGATTGTCTTCTCCAGTACCGGGCGGCTCTTTACCAGTTCCATGTAGTCCTTGGTCAGCATGCTGCCGGCTGTCAGCTCACTGTAATTTGAAGAAGACGTTGTACTGTTTTCATCTTTTGCCAGTACATACATCTTGGTCACCGATGTATACATCGGTGTAACGAAGAGCTTTGTTCCGACGAAAGCCACTAATGCCATCAGTATGGCTGCCAGTATAATAATATGTACTTTTGACAGCAGTACCCGGAACAGTTCGCCCAGGTCAATCGTCAGTTCATCTTCTTCCACGATTCTTGGATTCATCTTTTCATAATTTTCCTGATTCATCTTAATCTCTCTTCTTCAGCATTTCCTTCGCGTTGCTGTAGAATATCCTCCTTGTATAATCTTCTCCGTATCGTTTTTCTACGTGAGTGGCCGCCTTCTTCATCTTCGGCGGTCTGTGCTTTGTATCGTGTGCATCGGTTCCGACGCAGAATACCAGGTCGCGGTTCATCAGCTCTTCGATGAACTTTCGGATCTTACGTCCGGATCCACCGGTGATGCTGTCTGCATTGACTTGCAGGTTCACACCCATATCGCACAGTTCTTCCGCAAGCTCTACATCTTCGGCGATGCAGTGATAGCGCTCGACGTGCGCCAGTATGACTTCGTATCCTGCGAACTGCAGCTGCTGGATCCCCTGTCTGATGTAGCTGTATGTCTGTGAGGGCGGGAATTCTACCAGTACATACTCTCTGCGGTTCATCGAAAGGATCTTTCCTTCTTTTAATTTGTCCGCAGCATCCTGTCCGAAATAGACTTCCGTTCCAAGGTATACCCGGAAGCGTTCATCGATCTCGTGTGCTGCTTCGCGCACAAGCTTTGCCCTTTCACGGAGCTTCTCTGCCGGTGCCTTTCCGCGGTGCGGATGGTGGTGAGGGGTTGCTATGATACACCGGATTCCTTCTGCGTATGCGATCTCAAGCATCTTCTTCGTCTCGGCAAGGTCTTTCGCCCCGTCATCGACTCCCGGCAGAATGTGGCAATGCATATCTATGTAACATTCTTTCATCTGGTGGTTACTCCTTTATTCTCTGCTTTTTTATCGGTTTCTTATAAGTTGGAATAAATTCATTATATCTTTTTCTTCTCTGTGCAATTTTTTGCACACCAAAATACCCCCCCCCGGTATTCTTATCATTTCATACCAATGGAAGGAAGGGTATCTCTCAAGCTCTTCGTATATTTATACATTTTATAAGTGTTATGTAATATCTCTATATTTGGCTTTCTGTCTTTAAAACACAAATAACTGGGATTATTATATATCATTTTTTGCCTACATCCCTCATCCATTCATAAACATGTATGATTTTATCATACCTTTAAGCAGGCTTCAACTATGTATCAACAATTTGTACAATTTTACCCATTTTTTGCCTTTTTTTCGACATGTTTTATACGTCCATCTCTTCTTCGTAGTACTTGATCAGTGCCTGGGTGCCGAGATCTCCGCAACCTTCTGCCTGGAGGAGTTCGTAGTTGGCAAGCACCTGGCTTAATACGTCCAGATTGAGATTGCTCATGTTCGCTTCGGTAAGGGCAAGCTTCATGTCTTTGACGAAGTGCTTCAGGAAGAATCCTGGTGCATAATCTCCTGCCAAAATCTTCGGGCCGAAGGTATCTAACTGCTTGCTTCCTGCCGCTCCGGTCGATACGGAATCAAGGACCGTCTGAAGATCCAGGCCTTTTGCCTTCGCATAGGTGAGTGCCTCGCAGACTCCGGATAAGGTGCCGGCGATCATGATCTGGTTCGCAAGCTTGGCGTGCTGACCGCAGCCGGATTCTCCCTGGTAGTTGATGTTGGTTCCCATCGCCTCGAATAACGGCATGCAGGCTTCGTAGTCTTCTCTGGAACCGCCGACCAGGATGGAGAGTGTACCGTTCTTTGCCCCGGTGTCACCGCCGGTGACCGGGGCGTCCAGTACGTGGAAGCCTCTTTTGGTTCCTTCTTCTGCGATCTTCTGGTCCAGCATCGGGCTTGTGGTCGTCATGTCGATCAGGTATGCGCCTTCTTTTGCGCTGTCTAAGATGTTGCCTGCATCGAAGTAGACTTCTTCTACGTCGGTCGGGAAGCCTACGATGGTGATGACTGCTTCTGCGTCTTTTACGCAGTCTGCGATGGTGTCGTGGAAGGTGGCTCCTTCGCTGATCACGTCTTCGACTTTGGATCTGGTTCTGGCGTAGATGTGTAATTCGAATCCTGCTTTCATGAGATTGCGGACCATAGATCTGCCCATGATGCCTACGCCGATGAATGCTATTTTGTTCATTGATTTTTCCTCCGTGTGTTGATTACTCTTTTACTTTCTCCACTACTTCGCCCTGTCTCTTGTAGATGCTGTGTGCCGGTACGAATCCTCTGACGCTTGACAGTGGGTAGATGTTGCTGTGGCTTCCGATCACGGTTCCCGGATTCAGTACGCTGCCGCAGCCGACTTCTACTTCGTCTCCGAGCATGGCTCCGAATTTCTTAAGACCTGTCTCGATCCTTTCGTCTCCGGCTTTTACTACGACGAGTTTTTTGTCGGATTTGACATTGGATGTGATGGATCCGGCCCCCATATGGGATTTGTAGCCGAGGATGGAATCGCCCACGTAATTATAGTGCGGCACCTGTACTTTGTTGAACAGGATGACGTTCTTAAGTTCTGTCGAGTTACCTACGACTGCACCTTCGCCGACGATCGCATTTCCGCGAATGAATGCGCACTGGCGGACTTCTGCGTTCTTTCCGATGATCGCCGGTCCGTGGATGTAGGCTGTCTGGAATACGGTTGCGGATTTGGCGATCCATACGTCTTCGCCGACCTGATCGTATTCATCTGCCGGAAGGGTCTTTCCGAATTCTTTGATGAAGCCGCTGATCTTTGGAAGGATTTCCCATGGGTAGGTGGCTCCTTCGAAGATGTCTTTTGCGATGGTTTCATCCATGTGGTTGTAGAGGTTTTTGATGGTTAATTGTTCTGACATGTTGGTTCTCCTTTTTTATTTTTTAGTTTTTCCGGTCTTTCTCACCGGCTTCTTATAAAACTGCGCTGCCTTATCATAGCACGCCCGCATCTGATACTGATTGTTCAGACCTTTGACTGCAAGTGTGCGTCTTGATACAAAATCATCCAGCTTTTTCATATATTCATCTGATGTGATATCTCCGTCTGCCACATACGTCAGACCTTTTTCCCAGCTTGCCGTAAGTTCCGGGTTCAGGAGCGGCCGGATAGAATGGTCTACGACATCGTAGATCATTTCCCCTAACATCGTCGGCGTGACGATCTGGGTCTTTTTATTGAGGGCCAGATATTTATTATTGAATAATTTCTTCAGTATCTCGCCTCTGGTGGCACTGGTGCCGATTCCGCTTCCTTTGATCTGGGCGCGGAGTTCTTCGTCTTCGATGAGCTGTCCTGCATTTTCCATGGCAAGGATCAGCGAGCCGGAATTATAGCGCTTCGGCGGCGAGGTCTTGCCTTCTTTGATGTCCAGGGACTGCACCGGAAGGGTCATGCCTTTCTTGAGGCTCTGGATCCTGGCGAAGAAGGCTGCATCAGTGTCTTTGTCCTCGGTACTGTCTGTATTATCGTTATTGTCGTTCTTCCTGCCCGGCACGCCTGTAACTTTCAGATAGCCTTCTTCTGCCAGTACTTTGAAGCTTGAGAAGAAGGATTCTTCTTTGATTTTCGTCACGATCGATACTTTCTGATAGACAGCCGGTGGGTAGAAGATACTTAAGAATCGTCTTACAATCACATCATACACCCTCTGTGACAGATTCGGAAGTCCTTTTAGTGCTCCCATGCCCTGTCCGGTCGGGATGATCGCATAGTGGTCTGTGATCTGTTTGTCGTTGACGTATCTCGTCTTCTCCAGTCCTTTGTGGCTGCCGAATTTCACGATATCCTGAAGATATGGCTTTGCCGGTTCGTACTGCATCAGACCGTTCAAGTTCTTGTGGATCTCTTTTGCCACTGCTGTTGACAGCACGCGGGCGTCCGTTCTTGGGTAGGTGACGAGCTTTTTTTCATATAGTTCCTGGATGATCCGGAGGGTCTCATCCGGGCTGATCTTGAACCGCTTGGAACATTCATTCTGGATCTCGGCCAGGTTGAATAATAACGGCGGGTTCTTCTTTTCTTTCTTTTTTTCTATGGACACGATCTGGCAAGTCAGGGGCTGGCTGGCGTCTGACTCGCTGTTGCTTAGGAAGCGGATCAGTTCTTCTGCCTTTTCCTTTTCTTTGAATCCATTTTCCTTATAGAGGTCGAAGGATTCGAACCATTTTGATCCTTTGACTGCCCGCCATTCGCCTTCGAATGTTGCCCCTTTCTCTCCGATGGTGCTTAGGACTCTGTAGAACGGGGTCTCTACGAATTCCCTGATCTCCCGTTCTCTGCGCACGACCATGCCGAGGACGCAGGTCATAACGCGGCCTACGGATACGACAGAATATTTCGTATTCAAATAATTGGAGATGCTGTTGCCGTATTTCAATGTCAGAAGGCGGGAGAAGTTGATTCCCATCAGGTAGTCTTCTTTGGCTCTTAGGTAAGCCGATGCTGCCAGGTTGTCGTATTCTTTTAAGTCTTTTGCTTCTTTGATCCCGCGCAGGATCTCTTCTTCTGTCTGGGAGTCAATCCATACGCGGCGGCGGTTCTTGCCTTTTACGCCTGCCTGCTGCTCGACCAGACGGTAGATGTATTCTCCTTCCCGTCCCGAGTCAGTACAGACGTAGATGGTGTCTACGTCTGTGCGGTTCAGCAGTCCCGATACGATTCGGAACTGCTTTGACACTGCCGGAATGACTTCGTATTTGAATTCCTGCGGGATAAAAGGCAGAGTCTCAAGACTCCACCTTTTTAATGCCGGATCGTATTCTTCCGGATAACTCATTGTGACCAGGTGTCCGACGCACCATGTTACGATTGCTTCTGCTGATTCGAGATATCCGTCTTTTCTCTGTGTATTGATATGCAATGCCTTGGCGAACTCCTGCGCTACGCTGGGTTTTTCGGCAATGTATAGTGATTTTCCCATGTAATTGTGTTACTCCTTGGTGAGCCGATGGGGACGGGAATTACTGGCTTTTTTCCTGTCCCTGATGGCTTTTATTTTTTTCTGTGCCGGAGGGACAGGAAAAAAGCCAGTAATCCCCGTCCCCGTTGGTCTTCTTCTCGGCCGCCATGCTGTGCTTCTTCCATGAAGACTGCCTGGGAGTCCACAGCTTTTATGCCGCCGGTCCGTTTCATATATGTGCCGTCTTTCTGCATGATCCTTGCTTTCACGTTATCACTTAACATGATCTTCAGGTCATGGTTGATCTGGCGTCTGATCTGCCCGTCTAATACCGGGCAGGCTACTTCTACTCTTTTTTCTGTATTCCTTGTCATCATGTCTGCGGAGCCGATATAGATCTTCTGCTCTTTGCCAGTTCCGAAGCTGAAGATACGTGGATGTTCCAGATAGCGGCCAACCACACTCATCACTCTGACATTTTCCGTAAATCCAGGCACTCCCGGTAGTATACAGCAGATTCCGCGAACAATCAAGTCTACCCTTACTCCGGCGCAGGAGGCCTCGGATACTTTCTTTATGAAGTCCACATCTGTCACGGAGTTCATCTTCATAATGATGCGTCCTTCGTTTCCTTTTGTAATCTCCTCGTCCATCATCTGTAAGATACGGCTTTTTAGGCTGACCGGTGATACGATCAGGTATTGATAGCTGCCCTGCAGATTGCCGATGGACATATTCTTGAAAAATTCTGCGGCGTCCTGTCCGATTCGCGGATCAGCAGTCATCAAGGACAGATCGGTATACATGGCAGCTGTCTTCTCGTTATAATTGCCGGTTCCGACCTGTGTGATATACTGGATGTCATTGCGGTTCCTGTATGTGATCAGACAGATCTTGGAATGCACTTTGTAACCGTCGAATCCGTAGATTACACGGCATCCGGCTTCTTCCAGACGTTCCGACCAGTCGATGTTGTTCTGCTCGTCAAATCTTGCACGCAGCTCGATCAGCACGGTGACTTCTTTTCCATTTTCCGCAGCTGCGCACAGGTATTCCACCAGTCTTGCCTTCTTCGCCAGGCGGTAGATGGTGATCTTGATCGTCATAACGTTCGGATCTGCCGCGGCATCTTTGATCAGCTTCAGGAATGGATCCATGCTTTCGTATGGGTAGAACAACAGGATATCATTCTTTTTCACCTGTTTTAACATGTTTCCGTCCTGTACATGTGCTGATTTTTGCGGGGAGAATGGTTCGTAGACCAGTGCTTTCTTCATGGACTCCGGGAGATTTCCTGCGATGGAGAACATATAATCCAGTTTCATCGGCATCTTCGTGCGGAAGATCTGCTCCGGTGTGATCTTGAATTTCTTACAGAAGTATTCCTGCATTTCCGGTGTCAGTTTCTCCGCTGTTTCTAATCTTACTACCGCCATCCTGCGGCGTTTGTGCAGGGTACTCTGCATGAGTTTCCGGAAATCATCGGTAACCTCCAGTGCCTCATCGTCCGGAGATACGTCTGCATTTCTTGTCACGCAGATGTAGTTCGGGTCGGATACTTCGTACTGGTCAAATACCAGATCCAGGTATTCCATGATGACTTTCTCCATGCGGATATAACGGATGTCATGTCCCGGAAGCATCAGGATATCGGATACATAGGTCGGAACCGGTACGATTCCGAGGATCTGTTCTTTTTCTTTGTCGTCTTTATTCTTCCTGCTATTGATATGCTTCAGATTGGCTGTTACGTAGATATCTTTATTCATAAGATGCGGGAACGGGTGGCTGCTGTCTACGATCTGCGGAGACAGTACCGGCAGGATCTGCTCTTTGAAACATTTCTTAACATATTTCTTCTCGTCTGTCTCCAGTTCTTTAAAGTCCAGTCCGCAGACTCCGTATGGGGACAGTTCTTTCTTGATCCCGGCGTAGGTCTTGTCACGTTCTTTATATAACGGGGCAACTGCTGCGTAGATCGCATCCAGCTGCTCCTGCGGTGTCATTCCCGACCGGCTGTCTCTGTGTCTGTCGTCTGTCTGCACCATGTCATAGAGACTTCCGACACGGATCATGAAGAATTCATCTAAGTTACTGGTGAAGATGGCTACGAATTTCATACGTTCTAATAGCGGCACGCTCTTATCTCTTGCTTCTTCCAATACACGCTGATCGAATCTCAGCCAGGAAAGTTCTCGGTTCTGTGTGTAGTTCAATAATTCTCGGTCCATAGGGGCTTCCTCCGTTTCTTGCCATGGGCCATGGGGACGGTGTTTTTGGTTTTTTCAGTGTCCCCACCGGCACTTTGTAATCAGCGAGTTTATTGTATACTTTATTATAGCAAAACCATCTTTTATTCTCAACACTGAGATGTATCGTGTTCAGACTTGTGATCGGATTTTGTATCGGCAGGCGGGACCGGCTTCTTTTCTGGAGATATAACGTATAAAAAGGGCGGGAACTGCGCCTTTTTACATGTTGCAGTTCCCGCCTTTTTATATTTTATGCTTTCATCTTTTTTATGTTTTTGCCTTTTTATGTCTTCGCCTTATGAATGCTAAGCAGGTGAGTGTACCACCAGGGACACTAAAAAAGCCGGATTTCCCGTCCCCCTGGCTACTTCGCCTGGATATATCCCTTAGCAGTAAGTGCTTCGGCACAAAGCACAGCTCCGCCTGCTGCACCACGGACAGTATTGTGTGACAGTCCGATGAATTTGTAGTCATACATGCTGTCTTCTCTCAGACGTCCGATAGATACACCCATTCCGTTTTCGTAGTTAACATCTGCTTTTACCTGCGGTCTGTCGTCTTCTGACAGGTACTGGATGAACTGCTTTGGAGCACTTGGAAGTTCTGCTTCCTGTGGGAATCCCTTGAAGCTTTCCAGTTTCTCGATCAGCTGTTCTTTGGTTGGCTTCTTCTCGAAGTTGATGAATACAGCTGCTGTATGTCCATTCAGTACAGGTACTCTTAAGCACTGGCATGTGATCTTTGGCTCTTCTGCAAGTTTAATTTCACCATTTTCCAGTGTTCCGAGTACACGCAGAGGTTCTTTCTCACTCTTTTCTTCTTCTCCGCCAATGTACGGGATGATGTTCTCGATCATTTCCGGCCAGTCTTTGAATGTCTTACCTGCTCCGGAGATTGCCTGATATGTTGTAACAACAACTTCTTTTGGTCCGAATTCTTTCCATGCTGCAAGTGCAGGTGTGTAGCTCTGGATTGAGCAGTTTGGTTTTACTGCGATGAATCCGCGTGTTGTTCCGAGACGCTCTTTCTGAGTCTTGATCAGGTCGAAGTGCGCTGCGTTGATCTCAGGTACTACCATCGGTACATCTTTTGTCCAACGGTGTGCGCTGTTGTTTGATACAACCGGTGTCTCTGTCTTTGCATATGCTTCTTCGATTGCTTTGATCTCGTCTTTTGTCATATCTACGGCACTGAATACGAAATCTACGGTAGAAGATACTTCTTCTACTTCATTTACATTCTTTACGATCAGTTTCTTAACGCCTTCCGGCATTGGTGTATCCATTTTCCAACGTCCGCCGACTGCCTCTTCGTATGTCTTTCCTGCTGAACGCGGGCTTGCTGCTACTGTTACTACTTCGAACCAAGGGTGATTTTCAAGCAATGAGATAAAACGCTGTCCAACCATTCCTGTTGCTCCTAAAATACCTACTCTTAATTTCTTCTCCATCTTCTTTCTCTCCCTTTCTTTTGTTTTTTATTCAGCCATATATTTCTTATAAGCTGCGATCGACTTCTCCATCGCATCCTTTCCCGGTGCTCCGATCGTGATACGCTTATTCACACATGTCTCAAGATCAATTGCTTCATATATGTCTTCTTCAAATACCGGTGAGATCTTCTTGTACTCTTCCAGCGGAAGTGCATCTAACGGGATCTTCTTCTCGATACAGGTCAGCACTAGTTTTCCTACGATGCCATGTGCATCTCTGAATGGTACACCGTGATTTACCAGATAGTCTGCTGCATCTGTTGCGTTGGTGAATCCGTGTTTTGCACTTTCTTCCATGCGATCTTTGTTGAACTGCATGGTCTTTAACATACCGGCAAATAATGTGATGCATCCCTTTGCGGTATCCATGGCATCGAATGCCCATTCTTTATCTTCCTGCATGTCTTTATTGTATGCAAGAGGAATACCTTTCATCGTTGTAAGCAGTGCATTTAATGCACCATATACGCGTCCTGTCTTACCTCTTACGAGTTCTGCGATATCCGGGTTCTTCTTCTGCGGCATGATACTGCTTCCGGTGCTGTATGCGTCATCGATCTCCACGAACTGGTATTCATTCGAATTCCAGATGATGACTTCCTCACAGAATCTGCTCAGGTGCATCATGATGATGCTGAGTGCAGATAACAGTTCTAATAAGTAATCTCTGTCAGACACCCCGTCCATGCTGTTCAGTGTCGGTCCGTCGAATCCAAGTAATTCGGCTGTGTACTCACGGTCCAGCGGATAGGTTGTCCCCGCAAGTGCTCCGGAACCGAGCGGACAGGTATTCATACGCTTTGCGATGTCCTGCAGTCTCTCGTGGTCTCTGCGGAACATTTCAAAATATGCTCCCATGTGGTGGGCCAGTGTGATTGGCTGCGCTTTCTGAAGGTGTGTGAATCCAGGCATGTATGTCTCGACATTTTCCTCCATCACGTGAAGGATCACTTCCAGAAGTTCCTTTACCTGGGCATCGATCTCATGGATCTCGTCTCTGGTGAAAAGTTTCATATCTAATGCAACCTGGTCATTTCTGCTCCGTCCGGTGTGAAGCTTCTTTCCCGGATCGCCGATGCGGTCAATCAGTGTTGCTTCCACAAAGCTGTGGATGTCTTCATATTTATCTGATATCTCTAATTTCCCGGATTCTACATCTTCCAGGATGCCATTCAGTCCGTCTGTGATCTGTTCTTTTTCTTCTTCCGTTAAGATTCCCTGCTTTGCAAGCATTGCTACATGTGCAAGACTGCCTTTGATATCCTGCTTATAGAATCTCTTGTCAAATGTAATGGAAGCGTTGAAATTATATACTAACTGGTCTGTTTCTTTTGTGAAACGGCCTCCCCATAACTGTGCCATATGGATTTCTTCCTTTCATTTTTAAGTTTACTGTTTCCGATTTTAACACATTTCCGCGTAAAAGCAAATATTATTACAGAAATTTACATATTTATTCACCCTGAAACGTGATTTTTTTCTTAATCCATGCAATTTTCTAATTTGATTTATGCATTTTCACTGTTTTTTTCCGCCTGCTGTTCTTCCAGACGCTGACGCATGGAGAATTCACAGCCACAGTAATCCTGCCGGTAAAGCCCGTACTGTGCGGATAATTCTACGGACCGCTTATATCCGTTCTTCTTTTTGAAATCTGACGTCAGATATGCCACGCCATACTCTTCTGCAAGTTTTAATCCAATCTCATTCAATTTTGCTGCATTCTTAAGCGGGCTGATGCTGAGCGTCGTCGTGAAGTACTCATATCCTCCGGCTTTTGCAATCTCTGCGGCCTCTCTTAAGCGGAGTTCATAGCATTTGAAGCAGCGCACGCCGCCTTCTTTTACTTCTTCCAGTCCTTTTGCCATCGCATAGAATTTCTCTTTCTCATAGCTGCCCGCAATGAACTGCACCGGATATTTCGTATGCATCGCCCCGATCAGTGTCTGCTGTTCGATGATGCGCTTGCTGTATTCACTCTCCGGGTAAATGTTCGGGTTGTAATAAAGTACCGTGATCTTGAAGTAATTGCTTAAGTATTCCAGCACATAACTGCTGCACGGGGCGCAGCAGCTGTGAAGCAGAAGCGTCGGGACTTTTTCTTCTTTTTGCAGATCCGTGATTAATCTATCCAGTTCTTTTTGATAATTTATTTTTTGTAACATGTAATGACCTCTCCTGGTGTGTTAATGTCTTTCTAGCATTTCCATATCAGCATTTTACCACACACACCACATTTATTCACCTGTTTTCTGTCTGCGGCATATCTTACTTATATAGGTTATTTTTCGCTTGTAGGAGGTCTTCTATGGAACCGGTTCGGGAACAGATATTAAATCTACAGCACATTTCTTACACGTATCATACTCTGCAAGGGGAGACCCTGGCTCTGTCTGATATCTCATTTTCATTGAAAAAGGGCGAATTTGCCGCCATTGTGGGACCCTCCGGGTGTGGCAAATCCACACTGCTTTCGCTGATCTGCGGACTGCTGCCTTGTACAGAGGGGCAGATTAAGATCAACGGAAAGCCTTTGAAAGAGAGCACGACAAATGTCGGCTATATGTTGCAGCACGATGAACTCTTTGAATGGCGCACGATTTATAATAACGTAATCCTTGGGCTGGAAGTCCAGCACGCACTGACAGCGCGTACGAAGCAACGGGCACATGAGCTTCTTGACATCTATGGACTCGGTGACTTTAAGAATGCAAGGCCTTCGGAGTTGTCCGGCGGGATGCGGCAGCGTGCTGCCCTGATCCGCACACTCGTCCTGGAGCCAGAGCTTCTTCTTCTGGATGAACCTTTTTCCGCCCTGGACTATCAGACCAGGCTTCAGGTTGGCGATGACATCGGGCAGATCATCCGGAATGAAGGAAAATCTGCACTTCTGGTCACGCACGACCTGTCGGAAGCGATCTCACTTGCCGACCGTGTCATTGTCCTTTCTAATCGTCCTGCAACAATCAAACAAACGATTCCTCTGCTGTTCCATCTGGAGCACGATACTCCGTTGAACCGCAGAAGTGCGCCGGAATTCAAGAATTATTTTAATCTGATATGGAAGGAGTTAAATGAAGATGAACCGAATGTCAAAGACTGAGATTCCTGCTGCCTCTGGCACAAATATCACTTCCAATGCAAGTGCCATCTCTACCGCCGCCTCATCTTCTACAGCGCAAAGAACCTTTTTATCAAAGTACCGGCTGCACAAAAAGTTCATAGCTGCTGCCCGGGTTCTCCTTCTGGTTGCCTTCCTGTCTGTCTGGGAACTGACCGCCTCACATCAAATCATCGATTCATTTATCTTTAGCAGTCCTTCTAAGATTGCCCGGTGTTTTCTCGACATGGTCGCAGACCGCAGCATCTTCCTGCACCTTGGCGTCACCTTATATGAGACGATCGTAAGTTTCCTTCTGGTTATCGTCTTCAGTATCCTGACGGCGGTGCTTCTGTGGTTCAGTAAGAAGCTTTCAGAGATCCTGGAGCCGTATCTGGTTGTTCTAAACAGTCTGCCAAAATCCGCCCTGGCCCCGCTTCTCATCGTATGGCTCGGTGCCACACGTACCACCATCATTGTTGCCGGTATGTCGGTGGCTATCTTCGGAAGCATCCTGAATCTGTATACCAGTTTTATGTCCGCGGACCCGGGAAAGATGACGCTGATCTATACACTTGGCGGGAAACGGCATCAGGTACTGACTAAAGTTGTGCTTCCAAGTTCGATTCCAGCGATCATCAGCAATATGAAGGTAAATATCGGATTGTGTCTGGTCGGGGTGATCATTGGGGAATTTCTTGCTGCGAAAGAAGGGCTGGGGTATCTGATTATTTATTCCAGTCAGGTGTTCAAAATGGATTGGCTCCTCATGAGCATCTGTCTTCTCTGCCTGTTTGCCATGTGTTTGTATGCACTCATCAATCAACTTGAATCCTGCTACCTAAAAAGAAATAAGAGATGAGCCTCTCCGTTCATCTCTTATTTCTCCTCATTCCCTTCATCTCATCGTATAGCTGAAAGAATGGTTTTCTTAACCTTTTCTGCATCAACAGGCTTTGCAATATGTCCGTTCATTCCTTTTTCAAATGCCTTTTTTCTATCTTCCTCAAAAGCATTGGCAGTCATGGCAACAATCGGGATCGTCTCAGCATCTGGATGTTTCAGTGACCGGATTGCACTTCCATCCATTCTGTCCACGAAAGGGAATATATATTCTTAATGAATCAACCAGTTATAGTCTTTTCATTTTATCCGTGATACTCTCCATTATACTGGATCAATGTAATATCTTCTACATTTGTGATCTTCCGGATCTTCTCTGTGAAATCGAGATCATTCTGCCGACAGAATACCTCAACTGCCATCTCTGTTTTCTCCCCACGCATCGTCTTTGACTTTATGAAGTATTTCATTCTGCCAAAGCTGCGGATGATCTCATCACCGGCTTCATCTCCCTGATAATGGATCACGGCGATATAGATTCTGCCTTTCTGCTGCTTATGATAAAACAGATAAATCATAATGATCATAACCGCTGCTGCAATCAGTGCCAACGGATACATTCCCGCTCCAGTCGTGATACCTGTCGTGATTGCCCAGAAAAGATAGAGCAGATCCATCGGATCCTTCACCGCCGTACGGAAACGTACGATAGACAATGCACCGACCATACCAAGGGAAATCACGATATTCGTACTGATTGCCAGAGTAACCATGCAAGTGAGAAGTGTCATGCCGACCAACGTAACTGCAAAGCTCCGAGAGAAGATCACCCCTACATAAAACTTGCTGTAAACCATATAGATCACTGCTCCGAGAAGCAACGCCACGATCAGCGAAATTGCCATCTTCGGTGCATTAAAGCTGTCAAATACGCCGGATTCCAGCACCGACTTCTTAATCATATCTTGTATACTCATAATAGTTTTCTCTCCTGTGTTTCATTCCAATATTCAAATCCATGCAAATACTGCGATTTTTCATAACAAAGTACATATTTTGATACTGCTGTGAATTCTTGTGCATTTGGTGGAAGCAAGTCACGCACGATCTGTGGAAGCATCTCTGTGAATTTCACTTCCATAACCAGTTTTCCCGGTTCAAGCACCGGAAGTGTCGGAAGGGACGGATCAAAGATGTCATAACTTCCGACCGCAGCCCTCACATCACTGTCAAATGTAATCCTGACTGTCCCCTCATCCATGATCCACGGTACACGGTCATAGTCAACGATCGTGCATGGACGCATGAGATTGCTGACACATTCCACATAAAATTCTCTGCACAATGAATACGGACTGCTTAACAAAAATTTATAATCTCCATCAAGGATCTTATAGAATTCTTCCTTTGTCAGCGGAGCACTTTCTTTATAAATATAACTTCCGAATTTCTTCTTCCGCTCCAGCTTGATCGAACGGTCACTACAGTCATATATACGGATTCGGTATTTTTTACGCATCAGAACACCTGACTCCTTTTCCGCATAGGCACTGTTGAAATAATCATCAAAATAGAGACTGCGGATCATGTAGCCATTTCCCTTTGCATTTGGATCCTTTTTCAGCAAATGCTTCATCCTCAGCTCCAGCAATTCTTTCTCACTGGTACTGATCAGATATTTCCATTCATTACGGAAGCGTTCTTTTGATAAATCATTCCTCATAAATATCTTCCTCAACATTTTGGCCGCCTGTAATGTAGAAACATTTCATACCATAATTCTTTCCAGCGTCTGTTACATAATAATCAAAAGCATCCTGCGTCTGTCCAGATGTATTTGTCGCACGGATACGCACAAAATACTGACCATCTGCCGGAACTGTAGTCTCCGCTTCCGGAATTTGAATATTATCCTTACGAAATACAATCTCATTAAACTTATAATCTTTTGCCAGTTCAACTGTGTAAGTGATCGTCTCTGCATCAAAGTCATACGATGCGTCCCAGTTGAACTTCAAAATATTTCCCTTGATCACCGGTTTTCCGATATAAAACGGCATTGGCTTTTCCAGGCTCTCCTTATAAAGTTTATAATTTTGTTCTACCTCTGAAGGGATTGCCGATGCAATTGTTTCATACTTCGCTTCAGTCAACGGTGCATACATCTGGTCCGGCATCTGATTTAAATACTTCTGAGTAACTGTACGATATTCCTCTATCATACTACTGATCCGATCCACACTGAGATAGGATCTCAGATCCTGGATCGCCGCGTCAAGTTCCTCACGGAAATCCTCGGACTGCAGACATCTTTGAAAAAGAACATTTCCCCAGTAATTGCTGACTCCACATTCCCAACTTCCCTGATCGAAACGATTCTGAATGTTGTATTCGGTTCTCATGAAAGAGCCGTCATTATCCCACGCGATCAGATACCATGTGTCCGAATTCTGTGGACTATATAAATATGTATTACGATTCTGTGTATCTACATTTCCGGTCAGTATCTGATACGCCATCCAGTACGTCAGATTTTCTCTGTCAAAATATTGATTCAGGATATCCGCAATCGGTTGAGAAATATCATTCAGATCTGTCAGCATTTGAATCAGTTTCGTATGATCTGAATTTCCTTTGATCTCCAGGAGCTTTTCAAAGGCTTTCTGGTCATAGGTCGGATCGTCTTCTTTTTTTATTACATCTTCATAACGGAAAAAATCAAACGAATTGATCTTATATAACTGTCCTTTCGAATCCATTCCGTGATTCTCCATTCCTGTCTTGTTCAGCTGTTCTACCTGTGTGTACAATCCATAATCCTGAAACTCTGCGCTGTTTCCTTCAGTAAGATCTCTTACATATAAATGTACGAACTGGGTTCTAAGTGACATCAGCTGCGGTATCCCTTTCAGAAGATCGTAGGACAGCTTATTACGGAAACGCATTCCATCTGTCTGATGTTTATTCAGATTGATCGTGCGCTGTCCACGCCAAGTTCCCTTATTCTTCTTCAGCTCAATCTTATAGTTTTTCTGCGAATTACGGCTCGATGTCTGTCCTCTGATCTGCACGGTAGCATTCGGCACATTTTCACCATATCCAACCTCCCCGCTCTGCGGACCTGACTCATCACCAACCTGAAGAAGCGCCGCTGTCTGGTAACGGTCTACTCCCATCTTGTCATAATCATAGGCCGAATAACTGTTGATCTCCTTCCAGGTGTGATCCGTACCCTCTGAAGAATTTCCGCGGGAAACGGTGAGATACATCGTCACAACACTTGTCTCGTCATCATTTTCATAGAGCCTATCCTTATCCCTGAGGTGAACGTCGTTGATATCCTGTGTCTCTGCCTTTTTTATCTCTTCCTGTTGTTCTGTCTGTTTCTTTGAAGTATCCCCTGTTTTCTCCGGGGTGGTACATCCCGTCAGGCAACAGGACATTCCTAATAAAAGGGCACATCCCAACGCAAGTAATTTATATTTTTTCAAGCTTATCTCCCCTCTCTATTTTCTCTTCCAAAAAGCATCCAAGCCGTGTGAAGAAACCTGTTTTATCCTCTGCCACAATCGGCTGTACACTCAAAATATAATACGGAAGTTTTTTTATAAAATATCCAAGACGCAGTGTACAGATCAAAAAGAACACTGCACTTCCCAGTAAAAATCCAAACCCATAATACACCTGTGGGAAGAATAAAGACACACAGGTAAATGTCGTCGTACATGCGGCGAACATTCCTGTTGCAAATAATGCTCCCTTGTAATCTGTAAAATAAAGTAAGATCAACATCATTGTGTTAGCAATTGCATAGAGTCCATAGCCGACACAGAGTGTCCTAAAATATCCTTCCATAAGATCATTAAATCCAAGCGGAAGATATGTCAAAAGCAGCTGTCCGATCGAAATAGCCAGTGCCGTTGTAAGTAGCTGCTTTAACGCCGTATATTTCAGCTCCATGTTTAAGACCTTTCTCATCTCATTTCCCGCCTGCAGGATATCCTTGATTTCTCCCTTGTCATTAAACAAACTATAATAATTCCGATATTTCGGATAGAAATTCACTTCCACAGATACAACGAAATTAACGGTTGTAATAAGAATCGTCAAATAGGCGATCATCGCAGGTACATCATGATACGGTGCACCATAAAATAATCCCTGAACATGTACACGGATCGGTCCGCACCACATGATAACAAGATGTGCAAATAGTCCGATGTTTGTGAACAAGCCTGTAAACGCAAGCGGAAGGAACTGATCCACCCAGCGTAAAAAGAAAAATGCACTGATCTCTCTCTGCGGAAAATAACGGTACAACAGCGTCACATCCCAAAGCAGCATGATTCCATAACCGATCGTAACTGCGATCATCAACGCCTCTACATGTGGAATCCCAATCAGGATCAATAGGAATCCGACCAACAATGATACCGCTACCGCTGTAATAAATGAAATAAGAATCCCTTTGTAATCCTTGATCGCTGTCAGATAACTCATCGCATTCCAGGTGACGATCAATTCTCCGAAAAACTCCAGGCACAAAAACTGATCGATCAGATTGATTCCTGAAAACAGAAGAAAAATCCCATACATGATTCCGCCGACTACAAGCAGGAGCGCTGTTGAGCCCCAGAAAGAAGAAAGCACCGCCTCGTGGCGTTCTTCATACAGCATATCCGCAATATATCTCGTCACGACCATAGAGAAGAAACTGGTCACGGTCAACGAAGCGAGAAGTGTGTAAGTAATCATACAGTTCAGAAGTTCCCGGTTATGTCTCGTCGCACCGGTATGATCGCAGATAAAAGCGATTCCTACCAACAGCACGATACCGAGCAGCATCGGACCTGTACAGATCACTCCTGCATACCCATACGCTTTTGCCGTCGCTGCAAGTCCGCGCTTCTGGAATAACTTTTTTAACTCAAATCCGATTCCGGCCATCTGCCTCTTCCACCTCCTGATACATCTTCCGGTACTTTTCAATCATTTCTTCTTTTCGATAATATGCTTTCACTCGTTTCTGTGCATTCTCCCCCATGCGGAGTCTCCGAGCTCTGGAAGCGCACATACGATCCATTGCCTGCGCGAGCCCCTCTCGATACATCGGTGGAACACAATATCCTGCTTTTCCGTATCGATCCTCCTCGTTACCATTCAGAAGTTCCCTGCAGCATCCTACATCTGTAGTCACACAAGGCCGCCTTGCAGCAAATGATTCTAAAACAGACAGCGGCTGTCCTTCCGATATACTCGTCAAAATTGTAAAGTCCAGCTTCTCCATATAAGAGATGATATCCACTCGTCCTGTAAAGATCACATTTTCCAGATGAAGCTGATCGACCAGCGCATAGCACTCCTGCGCATACTCCTCATCATCGACGCCTCCCATAATGTGGAGACGCACATGCTCTCTTGTCGTGCAAAGCTCATAAAACGCATAGATCATCGTCTTGATATCCTTGATCGGTGCCAGACGCACGATCGCACCGATGTCAACCCATCCGTCTTCCTCTTTCAATGGAATAGGGGAAAGCCTTTCATAGTTGATTCCATTCTCAATGACACGACATTTCCCCTTGTCACATCCCATCTGGATCTGTGCATGCATGGCATTGGTAAATAATGCTGAGACTAGAAACGCTCTCGTATAAATAATATCCGACAGCATATAGAAGAAAGAAATCCACTGCTTTTTAAATGCCGGCTGTACCCATTTTGCACGAATGATCTCTTCTTCACGCTCTCTTGTGTATATTCCATGCTCTGTCAGCAGCACTTTCTTCTTATAAACATGCCCGCCCAGGCATGCAAGAAGTCCGCCATATCCTGTACAGATTGCATGATAGACATCTGCCTTGGGCACTTCACTTCCCATTAGATAAAGGACCGGAAGCAGCATAGAACGCATTGTGTGAAATGCATCCGCAAACGGAGTATATGGATAATCTTTTATACAGCACTCCGTCAATATATTCAGGAATTCCTCACTTCTTAAAAAAGACATAGGATTCAGCTTCTGGTCATGATAGAGCCGAAACAAGATTTCCCAATTCGGGCGTCTACACAGCATCAGCTCTTTCAGGCTGTTCGTCTCTTCCTCTGTAAAGGCATGAAGCATTTTTCCAGAATCCTTCAGCCGCAAAGCGTCATCCAGAAAGACCTCGTGAACTTCTACAACATTTTTCGGAAGCTCGTAGACAAATTTCCCTTTATCCTTCGCATTTGCCCCAATCACCCACAGAACAAACTCATGCTCTTTCATTTCATTGATATACTGGTGCATCCAGGTGGATACACCTCCAAATATGTAGGGATAACACCCCTCCAATATGAGACAGATTCTCACAATTAACTCCTTATCTGTCGCGTGTTACCGCTTTGTATTTCAATCTTCTAATTTCTCAATAGTTACTGTTGGTTCCTTTGCCTGAAGCAGATAGAGATTTCCTGTCAGATGTGTAAGTTTTCCTCCCGAAACTTCACCCGGTGTTCCTTCATTGATCCTCACCATAAAATATGCTTCATCATAGAAGTTTTTAAGCTTCAATTCTATAGACCGCTCTGTCACTGTCTTTGTGAATGTAACCGCTCCATAACGCTGGATCGCACCGGATAGTTCTGAACCGGTGAGTTGTCTCAAGGACGGTGCCGAATCCACCAGCCAGTCCATATAATCAGCGAGGTTGCCCTTCATCTTTTCCCAGCCAAGCGCCGCACCGCGGTCTTCGTCCAGAAGATCATCCGGATGAATAAAATGACTGTTCACAAAATGCATATTTAATTCCGACAGTGCCGCCATCTTCATATAATTATCGATAATTGCACCGGAGATGATACGCGGCTGTTCTACAATCCCATCCTTTGCAACTTCAAATTCCTGCACATACGCAAACTCACCGGTGAAATAATTACTGGCGATCGTCCGGATCTCCGGGAAATCTTTCGCGAGCATCTCCCTTCCTTCTGCTGACAATACATTGGACGGCGGTACATAGACTGACATTGATACACCGGGAAATGTATCCTCTCCAAAATGGATCAATTCTTTTACAGCCTTTTTCATGGCCGCCTCATTTTTCCATGTATCATACGGAAGCGCGTCACCATAATCTACATTTGAAAGACTCAACGGCTGATGATTGTATCCATGATACCCGAGTTCTCCACCTTGATGAAGCAGCATATTTCCAAAATACTGAAAACGTCTGGTATCCTTCTGTTTCTTAATCGTTCCATCCGTCGCATCCTCATAATTTTCAATAATCACACCGGTATAGCGAACGTTGTGATCAGATGCAAGCTCCTGCATATCCGGCCACCACACATCCATATAGAAATCACTAATGCTCATTCCATAGTCCCGCTTCACATAAGTACCATCTCCCTCCGGAACCGGTGACGGAAAGTCATCCAGATAAAATGCTGATCCATTGATCACCGGATAAACCCCCACATCAGTAAGGAGACTGTAGGAAGCCGCATAGAATCCACGCACCGCTTTCTCATACAGTCCAAAGTTGTCTACTACAAACTTCCCTTTTCCATATTGGTTCTCCCAAATGACAGGCTGACCGTTTTTTTCATTAACACGCGCATAAACCTTCGCATTCTCACTCAGCTGCACTGCCCAGGCAGAGTCATACGGATCCGTGATTGCATAAGCCTGTCCGCCGCCAAGCATAAATTCCGGTTCAAAATAAATACTGTCTACACGTATATTGTCATATCCGGAAGAAACGATTCCAAGCTTCTGCTCAATCACTGATGAATACGCTGTTTTCTGAAGTGTCAGGGCAAAAAGTACATTCCCACCCTCTGACACCCAATCACACAGTTCCATAAGATTCTCTTTCAACGGACTTACATCGCTCAGTAATACAACAACCGTTTCATAAGCATGATAATCTGGAATAGAGGATGCACTCTGCAGGTCTACCACATCTGTTCCAACCTTCATATCTTTAAAAATTTGTTGAAACTGCTCCCATGCAGCCACACTCGCCTCATCTTCACTGTTACGAAGTACCAGACAGGTCTTCGGCAGTGATTTCGCAGCCATCTGTTCCGTAACCACTTCTTCCTGACTGAGATATGCGACTTTTCTGTTTTTTTCAGTATATTGAATTCCACTTCGTTCAGCAAAAAGGAAGACCGCGATCATCAGAAATACACCCAGGATCACCAGCATACTTTTAAACGGAAATGTTTTCAATGATTTTAATCCAGCCAAAAAGCCAATACCTCCTTACTCTTAGACGACAGATAGATCTGCTCCTCTTTCATCTGTCTTAAACACTGCTGCAACTCCGCTCCCTTTTTTCGTTCTGCCAGATACCGGATCTTCAAAATCCAGAACTCCTCTTTCCGATGCCATTTCTGATCCATCAGCCCTAGAATCTCTTCCGCCTGAACATAATCTCCTGTTTTCATCAGATTTTGGAACAGACGCACACATGTGGAAAGCGTCGTTTTCACCTTCAGCTTTTGTCTTAAAAGACGGATATAACGTTTTCTCTGTTCTCTCTCCATCTGGGCTTCCAGAATCCCCTGATTCAGATACTCTTCCATAAAATCACAGTACTGCTCCAGGATCTCCGGATCGTCCGGTGATGCCGCATACAGCTTCTCCATCTTCTGCAAACGAAAATCATATTCCTTGGAAAGTTCAACCATGGCTGTGATCGCATAATGGACAACCTCTACATCTTCATTCATGCGGGCCTGTTTCAGAAGATCCATATATTCTTCCGGATCATCATTTAACACATCCATGATCAGTTCACGGCGCACTCCCGGTTCGTTAATCAAAAGTGCTTCCTCTAACGGAACGATCTTTTTGTCCGTATCCGAAACTGCCTGAAAAATATTTTTATAAATCTCTTCATTTACACGAAGCTTTTCCACTCCCGGTTCTATCCTATTGTCTCTTCTGGTCAGCATTTGCAAATGCAAAAGCAGCACGCACACTGTTCCCCAGAAAGGAACGAAGATCACAAGTGCCATCAGATATTTTTTCACCTTCAGCAGATGTGTCTTTATCCCCAGCCAGACCAGCACACAGCAGACAATATGTAACAGGATCAGGAATACTCCAAGCACTGTCTGAATCATAATTTTTCTCCTGTATTTGCATTCTCCATGGTATCGATCTCATGACAGACGAAGCCGTTATTTTCCAGTCTTGCAAGAATGATCGGCAAGGAACTTCTGTCCGTCTGTGAAAGAATGAGGAAGAGCTCTCCTTTTTCAGAAATCCCCCTGACATCATTTTCACGGACCGAAGCCTGTAGCGCTGTGTCTGCCTCTTCCAGTGTCATCTTCGGATACTCCAGCTTCAAAAGCACATAGGATGCCCGATTCTCCTCCCTCATAGAATGGAAGGAATACAGCCGTTCTTCAAAATACTCCTGCTTCAATATACGTGTACCCTGCACGTACTGCCTGTTCTTGATTGCCTCCTGATATTCCAATGCGCGCAAAAGTGCTGTTTCTACCAGACCGCAGAGAATCTGGAACAGATTCAGATAATAGAGGGAAAGCTGTTCATTTCCCACTTCCTGAATGAAAATCAGCATCACGAGCTCTCCATCTTTGTGAATCCCGTTCATATACATCGGATAGCCGTCCAGGAAATTCCGGTTTACCCACACCTTTCCGGACACAATCGTCTCTTTCGCTTCCAGATAATCATCCAGACAAATGGATTTTTTCAACACATCTGTCATTCCCTGGGATGCGATCTCAAGACGTCCATAGCTCTGATTCTTTCCAACTGAATAAATCGCAAATGTATGATTCTCAAGAACTGATTCCATCACATGCAGAGTTTCAATAAAAAGCTCCTGCGGAAGAATGATATCCAGTTTTTTCGTAATATCAAAAATCTTACCAAAGCTGTCACGGCTTCCCAGAATCTGCTTCTTGTACTGCCGTTTATCAGAAAGCGTCTCCTGATACATTTCTCTCATAAACAGAAATTTATCCAGGATCAGTTTATTCTCCTCTTTCATGAATTGAATATTATCTCTGTTTTTCAGTCGGATGTAACCACAGATCGCGCCAACTGCAAAATAGAAGATAAACGGAATCCAGTTCGAAGGTTCGTAGAAAAGTGTCGTCCAGCCGATCCCGGTTTTCGTATATGCTGCCAGCAATGAAAGTGTTTCCAGCCCCGCTGCCGCAAGCCCGTAATTAATGCCGTACAGACTGCTGAACAGCACGATGTAAACAAGCCTCAGATCGATCATCTGAAACTGCACCTGATTTCCCGCCACCCGGTTCAGTGCTTCAAAAACAAAAAATGTGAGCAGCAATTCCGCGATTTTCACGATTTTATCATGTACTTTCAAAAAAGTTTTTACTACATCGATCTTCCGTGTCTTATGGTTCGTTTTCTCACAATAATCCTCATAAATTTCTGTGAGTTCCTCCAAAAGAGAAATCTTCGGAAACCAACCGTATTCATTTCTCAGAACGTGGTCATCAGATATCCCATCCCGGATCAGCACCTCTGACAAATAGGTAATGTTTGCAGCCGGAAACATCTGTGCCAGTCTCTCCCCGAACTGTTGAAAAGTAAAATGAAATACCTGCGGAACCTGAAGACAGGCGCTCCCCTCTCCCCAGTTATCAAAAATCTTGTATAATAAATCCCCAAGATCACTCAAAGCAAGAAAATGCATCTCCTGTGCCGGTGCTTCTTCAAATGTAATCTGCTTCTTATTGATCACAGTTGAGAACAGCTTGAAAAAATAATCCTCCTCATAAGTACCGGAATAAAGATACGGCACACGCAGAATCTTGACAGCGATCTGATGCAGCTCACCGTATTGCCTGCAGAACTCTTCTGCCGAGCGGACCATCAGCGTCTTTCCTGTTGTATCTTCATATAAACTATCCGGTCCTGTAATATACAGAAGCCTGGAATTCAGATTCCCCTTATAGTAATGTAATAGCTTGCGTAAAGTCTCAATCTCACCCTCCATCGTCCCATGAAATGTAAGATAATTAGAAAAATAAATCACTCCCTCAAATTCATACGTCTTGAAAATGTCTTTGAATTCTTCCTCCGTCTTCGGCATCGGGTATACCGATAAGCTCTTATTACGATTTGACTTTTGTTCAGTCTCTCCAAGAAGAAGGATCTGACACTCAGGGAAAGCCTCCTCGATAAATTCTGTTGTAATATATCCGATATTTCCGGTCACCAGTAATTTCATACGTCACCTCGTAATCATACATTGCGCATTTCTATCATTTCCAAACTATCATTTATGCAGAAGGTGTATTTTCTTTTATCCTCTTTTTGTCTTTATACATCTTCTCGGCAGCACAATGGATCAGCTCCGGCAGATTCTTTTCCTCTGCATCTTTGTCCCACGCTTGATACTTAACGCTCCCATTTATCTATATTCTCCTCTAATTGTGTCTAAAAATATATTCTCCAATATAATATACTACCATATCAACTAATTGAAGTCCATAATTTCATTCCAATAATTCCCATAACAAGAAAGGGACCAAGAGCAAAACTGTCCTTTCGTCCCATCTTTCCTGCTGCCAGCATCATGCTTACATATATACCGCTCAATATGATTCCCAGCATTCCTGCATATGTGATAACTTTCACGCCGTTCAGGAAACCGGATACCGCCATCAGCTTTATATCGCCGCCTCCAAATCCGCCTTTTAACAGAACTGTCAACACCAGCATTGGTACTGCAATGACCACAGCACCCAGACACCGTTCCTGGACAGACACTCCCACACGGAATAACATTTCCATACAGGCAAGTGTCAGGATTCCTATATGTGTCCACGGCTCAATGATCTGATATTTCCAGTCCGCATAAGCAATACGGCATAAGATCATCAGGTAAACAACCGTAATTCCATACTCTGTAATTTTCAAACATTCCTTTCCGTTTTCTCACTGTTTATCTCATTTAGTAACATTTCTTACATGGTTCAAGTCCCTGGGCTTTGGCTTCTGCTTCCGTCTCCTGCTTCGCTGTGTCCGGATTCATGCTGCCGCAATGGTTCGTCTTATGATATTTGGAACCGGTTGCCGAAACCCATACTTTCTCTCCTTCCGCCGCCTGTGATGCAGCCGGTTGTCCAGCCTGCCCCTGCACGCTCTGTGCTTCTGTCTGCTGTACCTGTGTCCCCTGATCCGATGCATCTCCCGGCGTATAATCATTGCACGGCGATGCGCTCCAGCTCAGATCTGTCCCGTTGCTGGTCACGGTGATGGTTCCCTGCTTATCCGTTCTGTATACCTGGATCTCCATACTCTTTAATTTATCCATGGTATCTTTATCCGGATGGCCGTATTTATTATCTGCCCCGCAGCTTATCACCGCATACTCCGGAACCGTCTTCTGCAGGAAATCCCAGGACGTTGCTGTCGCCGATCCGTGATGCCCCGGAACCAGCACGTCACAGCTTAAGTCTACCCCTGAACTGCACATCCTTTCTTCACTTTCATGTTCGGCATCTCCGGTAAATACAAAGCTGTTTCCGCCATTTGTAAGCTTGATTGCTACCGAGTTGTTATTACTTCCGTTTTTCTCGATAACTGCCGGCGCAAGGATCTCAAATGATCCGCTTCCGAATTCATACGTCTTTCCGACTGCCGGATGCTTCATCTTCAGCCCGTCAGCCTTTACTGCCTTCACAAAAGATTTATATAATTTGCTTGTGTGGACATAGTTGCTGGATATGACGTTCTTCACGTCGAATACGTTCAGGCATCCGATCAGTCCCGCCATATGGTCTGCATCATAGTGGCTGCTGATCAGATAATCAATCTCTGTCACTCCCTGTTCTTTCAGATAAGCCACGACGAATCTCGATGTCTTTTTGTCACCGCCGTCATAGATCATCGTCTTTCCTTCCGACTGTACCAGAATGGACAGCCCCTGACCCACATCCAGAAAATGTACTTTCATCTCTCCTGTCTGCGCTCCTGCCGTGTTCCCGGCGGCCTGTACCGGAACCTTCATTCCCACACCTGCCATTGCAAATACCAGGAGGACCGGAAGCAGCAGGGACATCAGTCTCTGTCTCCATGTTTTCTTTAATACTTGTATCATTTTATCTTTCCCCTTTCACACCCACATTGCTATTATACACAAAATCTCCTGCCATTTCACATCATTTCATATCCCATTTAATATTTTAAAAAAACACTTGCAAATCTGGCAAAATGCAGTATAATTATATTCGTGGCTGTCACAGACACATGCTGGAATAGCTCAGTCGGTAGAGCACTTCACTCGTAATGAAGGGGTCGTCGGTTCAAATCCGATTTCCAGCTTAAAAAAAGGAATCCTTTGATCAGGATTCCTTTTTTGTTGTTATCCACAACGTCTCTTCTATTTCTTATTCTTTTACACCGCCAAGTGTCACACCTGCAACAATATATTTGGAAAGCAGGATATATACGATAATGATCGGCACGATCGCAATCGCTACCAGCATATATACTTTACCCATATCGAACTTCAGGAAGTCTGCACTTCGAAGAGATGCGATCAGGATCGGAAGCGTCTTCTTCTCGTTGCTGCTTAAGATCAGTCCCGGCAGGAAGTAGTTGTTCCATGCCTGAACGAATGTGAAGATCGCCTGTACTGCCATCGCCGGTTTCATGATCGGAATTACAATCTTGTTAAATGTATGGAATTCTCCGCTTCCGTCAATCCTTGCTGCTTCGATCAGTTCCAGCGGAAGTGATGACTGCATGTAACTGTACATGAAGTAGAATACCGCCGGTGCCGCAATCGATGGGAGAAACAACGGAACCAGACTGTCCATTAAGTCCATCTTGGTGATCAGGTTAACAAAACCAAGTGCAGATACCTGTGTCGGCATTACCAGGATCAGCAGGATGAATAAAAATGCCGGTTTCCTTAATTTGAAATCATAAGCATATAACCCATAAGCGGTCATTGCAGAGAAGTATGTAGACAGTGCCGCCGTGCATACGGACACAATCAGACTGTTCTTAATTCCCGAAAGTACCGGGATGTTGGCATCATTCAGAACCGCTTTCAGATTCCGCATCAGAGATTTTCCCGGAATGAACGAGAATCCTTTCTGGATTTGGAAATGATTCCTTGTCGCATTGACCAGCAATACATAGAAGAAGAACAGGCACAGGAAGGAAAGTATGATCAGCACAACATAGGCAAGCGTCGTTCTTCCTTTATGAACTCTGTTAGTTCCGTTCGTTTTCTTTTCAGCCATGTTATTTTCCTCCCTTCTTGTGATGATGTTTCTTCTTCTCATCTTCCTGATTCAGTGTGAAGTAGACACCTACACACAGAATTGCACAAATGATGAACAATACTACAGATATTGCGCCCGCTGCCCCGTAGTTCTTACTATATAAATGGTTATTCAGATACATGATAACGGTTGTTGCAGTACGGTTCGGACTTCCTTTTCCGTTTGTCAGGATCTGTGGAATATCGAACATCTGCAGACCTCCGATCATGGATGTGATCAGTACATATACCAGGATCGGCCGGATCAGCGGAAGTGTGATCTTAAAGAATGTCTGTCTGTGATCTGCGCCGTCAAGTTCTGCCGCTTCGAACATCGACGGGCTGATTCCCATGACTGCCGCCATCAGAAGGATCGTCGTATTACCAAACCACATCAGGAAGTTCATCAGTCCTACCAGACCTCTCGTTCCCGCAACCGTTGACAGGAACCGGATCGGTGTATGTATCACACCCATAGATTTCAGCAATCCATTTACCGGACCGTTCACAGAGAACAGAGCGAAGAACAGCATTGCGAATGCACTTGCCATGATCAGGTTCGGAAGATAGATCACAACCTTAAAAAATGTCTTTCCTTTGATCCGGAGCCTTACATCCGTGAACCATGCTGCCAGAACCAGTGATACAATAATCTGTGGAATGAATCCGACCAGCCACATGATGATCGTATTACCGATGTATTTCGGCAGATCCGCGGACAGAAGTTCCTGATAATTCTTAAGTCCTACAAAATTCGGTCCTACTACGGTAAGTCCGTCTCTGTAATATTCGAAAAAACTATAGTAGAATGTAGATACCAGTGGTATCAGCTGGAACACAAGGAACACAAGGAAAAACGGCAAGATGAAGAGGTATCCCCATTTTGCGTAACTTACTTTCTTTTTCGTTGCTGTTGCCTTCATGTGCATCCTCCTTTCTTGCCGTATATAAAATATGAATATTCTTTCCATTTTTAAGCAAAACAGAGTGGGCGATGATGCCCACCCTGTCCGGTCTTACTGTTAGTTAGATGGCCACTCAACTTTTTCCAGATTTGGATAAAGCTCTGTGATTGCCTTCTCAAAGTTCTTCTTAGCAGTATCTTCATCTACTTTGCCATCGAAGTAATCTTTGAATGCAGCCTGAATCTTTTCGTTACATCCCTGATCGTATTTGCCTGCATTGCTCATATCGATCTTTTCAGCCTGTTCTGCGAAAAGTTTGATGTGGTTCTGTCCACCGAGGAATGCTGAGCCATAATCCGGATCGTCAGCGATCTCTTTCATAGCTGATTTGTTATTTGTATAATCTTCTGTATCAAGTGTGATCTGTTTCATGATATCTTTGTCACATGTCAGTTTCTTCATGATATCAGCAACTTCGTCTTTGTTGTCTGTTCCTGTTGCTGCACAGATCCATGTTCCGCCCCAGTAATATGGTTCCGGTCCCTGGCATACTGCGTAATCACCATAGATACCATTTCCGACTTCTTTCTCTCCGTCAGGATCTGCAAGAGAGTTGCCAAGAAGTGTGAAGTTGATTCCCCATGTTGAATAGAAGAATCCGAATACCTTTCCTTCTGGTCCCTGATCTTTTGCCCATGCGTCATCCCACAGAGATGTCTTATTGTTGTAACCTTTATCTGTAAATGTCTTGGTCTGGTCTACCCATTTCATAATGTTCTCATCAACTTTTACTGTCTTGCCATCTACCCAAGGAGCAGCTACGTTGTTTGAGAATGTACGGTATGCATCGTCATATCCGGATAACATCTTGTATCCTTTTTCATTTGCCTTTTCAGCAACTGCGTTGAACTTATCCCAGTCAGCAACTGCTGCCTGTACCTGTTCCGGATCGTCTGTTCCGAGAACATCTTTGGCAATGGAACGGCGGTATGCGAACAGTCCAGGTGTTGCCTGCCATGTCGTACCTTTCTGTGTTCCGTCTACAGTTACGATATCTTTTGTATACTGATACTGTTCTGACAGATCATCGTCTGTAAGTCCGAGATCCTTGATATCCATTGTGTAATCAGAATCTACATACTTTAATGCGTAGTCTGCTTCGATCAGGAATATGTCAATCTTATCGTCTGCAGATGCTTTCTCCTGATTCAGGAGAGCTTCATCCAGTTTGTTCTGATAGTTGTTGTTCTCATTCGGATTGATCGTCCATTTTACAACGGTTCCGTCCTTTAATGTTGTTGTGGACTTATCCTTTGCAACTTTCTTCACTTCCGGATAGTAATCATTGAACCTGCTCTGGAATTCATCGTTCCAGCACCAGATGTTCAAGGTCTTGCCGGCATCGCCCGAATCGTCTTTTTTCGAGCTGTCGCTTCCACCGCTGCTACCTCCGCATCCTGCAAGAGAAAGTGCCATGATAGATGCCAATGACATACTAATGAGTTTTTTTGTTCTTTTTTTCATAAAGATGTACCTCCCTTTCAAATTTGTTTTACACTTTTTCCTTCTATCAGCCGTCCTGTTACCATTATTTTCTCCGGTATGCTGGTCTTTGGATTCTCAATTACATCCACCAGTCTTCTTGCCGATTCTCTTCCGATCGCTTCTGCATCCTGATAATAAGTTGTCAGCTTCGGCCGCAACACTTCAGATAATGTAATTCCGTCATATCCTGTCACACTTACATCATCTGGAATGGAAAGCCCCATTCTTTCTAACTGATTCATCCCTCCAATATAAGAAAAATCATCCGGATACATGATCGCCGTCGGCGGATCGTCAAGCTGCATCAGATACTCTGTCGCCCTTGCACTGGATTTCGGATCATGATACACCGCTTTTATAACATATTCTTCCGGAACCTCTATTCCGTTCTGTTCACATCCTCTGTAGAATCCGAGCAGTCTCTTTTCTGTAACGGATGTATGTTCTCCATGGATGAATGCGATCTTGCGGTGTCCCTTTCCTGCCAGATAATTCACCAGACTGCATGTGCCGTCAACATTATCCGACATGACACAGTTCAGATTATCTGCTGCGAAATCAATAGTAACAGTCGGGATGTCGCTCCTCATCAGTTCGACAACTCCCGGATTATAAAAATCTACGCTTGCTATTACCACTCCGTCACACTTGCGGTACCGGCAATGTTCGGCAAATGATATCTTTTCACCTCCTATGTTCTGGCTGATAAATGTTATATCATACCCAAGCCGTTCTGCTTCTTCTTTCGTGCTGTTTAAGATTGCCGAGAAATATTCATGTGTCAGTCCACACATGGTATCATCTACGAACAGTACTCCGATATTATGTGAAAAATTCGTCTTCAACTGTCTTGCTGCTGCATTCGGCATATAGTGCATCTCCTGTGCCGTCCGCTTTACCAGCTCTATTGTCTCTTTACTGATATCTTCATAACCATTCAGTGCTTTACTAACGGTAGCAGGTGACACGTTGCAGCGCTTCGATATATCCTTGATCGTTACCATGCGTTTCCTCCTTTCCCGGTTTTTCGAACGTCCCGAATACGTTTTCGTAGTTTTATAATAAATCGTCTATACAATTTCGTCAATCCTTTTAAATACACAATTTTTTCACATTTTTCTTGTGTATTTTGCACAAAGGTTTCTTTTATACTATTATTTTTGTTTACATTTTGACTACAACGCTCTTATAATAAAAATAGATTACGAAATCGTGTTCGGAATATTTTTATTAGAAAGGGGCTATTATATGAAATTCGGTTACTTCGATGATGTCAACAAAGAATACGTCATCACCACACCTAAGACACCGCTGCCTTGGATCAATTATCTTGGTACTCAGGACTTTTTCAGCCTGATATCCAATACTGCCGGCGGCTATTCATTCTATAAAGATGCCAAGCTTCTCCGGCTGACGCGCTACCGTTATAACAACAGTCCGATGGATCAGAACGGCCGCTATTACTATATCAAAGAAGGAGATACCATCTGGAATCCCGGATGGCAGCCGGTCCAGACACCGTTAGATTCTTACCAGTGCCGCCACGGACTCGGATATACCGTCTTTGAAAGTTCAAAGAACAGCCTGTATGCGAAGCTTCTTGCTTTCGTTCCCGTCCATGACAATTGTGAGATCAATCTTCTTACACTGACCAATTATACGGATGTGGAAAAGGAATTCGATCTTTTCAGCTATATTGAATTCTGTCTCTGGAATGCAGCGGACGATTCTTCGAACTTCCAGAGGAATTTTTCTACGGGTGAAGTGGAGGTTGCCGGAAGTACCATTTATCACAAGACGGAATACCGGGAACGCCGCAATCACTATGCGGTATATTCGGTCAATCATCCGGTCAACGGATTTGATACTTCCAGAGATGCCTTTATCGGACTGTATAACAGTCCTGCTGATCCGCAGGCCGTCAGAAACGGCTCCTGCTCCGACAGCATTGCACATGGATGGGCTCCTGTTGCGAGCCACCATATCCACCTGAAGCTAAGCCCCGGCGATTCGGTATCTCTGGTCTTTGTCCTGGGATACTGCGAGAATCCAAAGGATAAAAAGTTCAGTGCACCTGGCGTCATCAATAAAGAACCTGCTGACAGACTGCTTGCCAGATACCAGACAACGGAACAGGTAATGAACGCATTTCAGGAATTGAAAGATTACTGGACAACGCTTCTATCCGCTTATACGGTTCAGACCGAAGATGTCAGACTGAACCGTATGGTGAATATATGGAACCAGTATCAGTGCATGGTTACATTTAACATGAGCCGCAGTGCAAGCTACTACGAGAGCGGACTGGGACGCGGGATGGGATTCCGCGATTCCTGCCAGGATCTGCTCGGCTTTGTCCATCTGATCCCGGAACGCGCCCGCCAGCGTATCCTGGATATTGCAGCCACGCAATTTCCTGACGGAAGCGCTTACCACCAGTATCAGCCGCTCACCAAGCGCGGTAACATGGATGTCGGAAGCGGGTTCAACGATGATCCTTTGTGGCTGATTGCGGGAACTGCTGCTTATCTGCGCGAAACAGGGGATTTCTCTATCCTTGAGGAACCTTGTACATTCGATAATGACGAGAATAACACTGCTCCTTTGATGGAACACTTAAGACGGAGTTTTCAGTATACCGCAACCCATAAAGGTCCTCACGGACTGCCGCTCATCGGACGTGCAGACTGGAATGACTGTCTGAATCTGAACTGCTTTTCCGAAGAACCGGGTGAGAGTTTCCAGACGACAGGACCGAACGACGGACCGGTAGCCGAAAGTGTATTCATCGCCGGTATGTTCGTAAAATACGGACGGGAATATGCAGAGATCTGTGATGCCCTCCGCCTGAACGATGAGCGGGATGCTGTATTAAAAGAAGTGGCTGCTATGGAAGAGACTGTTATGGATGCCGGCTGGGACGGCGACTGGTTCCTGCGTGCTTATGATGCCATGTCCAATCCGGTAGGAAGCAAGGTCTGCGAAGAAGGCCAGATCTTTATCGAACCACAGGGAATGTGTGTGATGGCCGGAATCGGCACGGATATTACGGAAGATGGAAGTCCGTCTGCTGCTGCCCGTGCGCTCAGAAGTGTGGAAGAACGCCTGGATACCAGATACGGCATTATCCTGCAGACTCCTGCTTATACAACCTATCATGTAGAATTTGGAGAGATCTCTTCTTACCCGCCGGGATATAAGGAAAATGCCGGAATCTTCTGCCATAATAATCCATGGATCAGCTGTGCCGAGACGGTTCTCGGTCATGGCAGCCGGGCTTTCGAGGTCTTCAAAAAGACCTGTCCTGCTTATCTGGAAGATCAAAGTGAGATCCGCAGGACCGAGCCGTATGTCTACTGTCAGATGATGGCCGGCCGGGATGCTCCGACTCACGGAGAAGGCAAGAACAGCTGGCTTACCGGAACAGCCGCCTGGACATTTACCTGTATCAGCCAGTATATTCTCGGTATCCAGCCGACTTTACAGGGACTGCGTATCAATCCATGTATTCCGTCTGACTGGAGCGGCTATACCTGCCGCCGTATTTACCGTGGTGTCTCTTACGATATTACGATTGATAACAGTGCACATGTAGAGTCCGGAGTCGCGTCTGTCACGGTTGACGGACAGCCGGTAACAGGAACTCTTATTCCGTTCGATGCCGGCAAGAAGACCTGTAAGGTAGAGGTTGTCTTAGGATAATTACAAAATACGCCATACAATATAGAAGCCTGCCGCAGGCATATTGCCTGCTGATCTGCTTCCTGTATTGTATGGCATATTTTTTTATATGTTTCGATATGTTTCTATGTGTTCTTCTGCATGTGTACAGTCATCTGCGGATATGGAATTTCGATACCGTTCTCATCCAGTAAAAGCTTGATCTCTTCGAGCAGTCTCCATCTGGTTTCCCAATATTCCTCATTCTTCACCCATGCACGGATTCCCAGTACAACCGCACTGTCTGCCAGCTCATGAACAAATACATTGATCTGTTCGTTCTTGATGATACATTCATCTTTGATCAGCAGATTTTCGATCACTGATTTTGCCTGTCGGATATCCGCATCATAAGAAATACTCACACGCAGATCCAGCTGCCTTTCATCTTTTGCCGTTGCATTGGTAATACTGTTGTTGGTCAGCATTCCATTCGGGATTACGATCGTCTTGTTATCAATTGTACTGAGTTTGGTATAGAAGATCTGGATCTCTTTTACGGTTCCTTCTTTTCCGTTGGTATCCTCGATAATATAATCTCCGACTACAAACGGTTTTAATAAAAGGATCAGGACTCCGCCTGCAAAGTTCGAAAGGCTTCCCTGTAATGCAAGACCGATTGCCACACCACCGGATGCCAGTACTGCCGCTACGGACGTTGTATCGAATCCAAGACTGGAGATCAGACTGAAGACAAGCAGGGCATACAGTCCATATTTTAGCAGGGAATCTACAAACTGCTCCACTCCTTTGTCCGCACCGGAGCGCTCAAAGGAACGTCTGACGATCTTCCGGATCCACCGGATCACCAGCCGGCCGATAAAGAATGCCACCAGTGCCGCCAGCACTTTCAATCCGAACGTGATCAGTCCCGGTATGCTGTCCTGTACATATTGTGTCAGCTGATTAACCTGTTTGACCGCTTCCTGGGTCGCATCGGTTACTTCCTGCGTCGTATCTGCAATTGTTGTATCTGTCATATGTTATACTCCTCTTGTTGTCATCTGTTTCAGCGCAAGAAATGCGCTTACATTTCCCCTTTTATCTCCGGTAGTTCTATGCGAGAACAGAATATCCGGATTGCAGTGTGTGCATACATTGGTTACCGCAATATGATCTTCGCGTATTCCGGCTTCTGTGAATATCCGTTCATTGGCACGCCAGAGATCCAACTGGTATTTCCCGTTTTCTTTTTTATAAAACAGCTCCGGCCAGTACGCTTCGTCAAAGCTTTCCCTGAATTGCTGTATCACATCCCCGCTCACTTCATAGCAGTCCCGGCAGATGGACGGACCGATTGCCGCAATGATATCTTCCGGATCAGAGCCATATGTCTTCTGCATCAGTTCTATGGTAACTTTTCCTATCTTACCGACGGTTCCTCGCCATCCGGAATGTGAAAGACCGATCGCCTTCTTCACCGGATCAACAAAATACAACGGCACACAGTCTGCGTAAAATGTAACCAGACAGATTCCCGGCACATCTGTGATCATTCCATCGGTCTCCTGAAAACGCTTTCCCCTGTCTCCGGCTTTTACTACCGCTACATTGGTCGTATGGGTCTGATTGGTGAATGTCATATCTTCCGGCTGTACACCGATAGCTCCGGCAATCCTTCTCTGATTCTCCCTGACATCTTCCGGATCGTCACCTCTGGTTGTACTGATATTCATCGTTGCCCAGCATCCTTTGCTGACACCGCCAAGTCTGGTCGAGAATCCATGATTCACGATTCCGGTCTCTTCCAGCATCGGATAACTTAAGAACGGGACACCGTTCACTTCTTTTTCATCAAATATATGGTCCTGATTTTTATAATGTAAGCCCAGATTCATGCCATATTCATCCTTTCTGTTCCGGATCTCTTCCTATCCTGTATAATCAAATGCATTCCGGTAAAGTGTCACCTCATGATTCTCGATGCTCACCACATCGAATCTGCATGGTACCTCATCGATTCCGTTGACCGTCATATAGCAAAGTGCACTTTTGGAAATGGTTCTCTGTTTGGCTGGATTTACAGCCTCCGCCGGATGTCCTTTTTTATCTGAAGCGCGATATTTCACCTCACAGAAGACCAGATATCCCGCTTCTCTTGCTATGATATCAATCTCTCCGGTCTTACACCGGTAATTATACTCCAGGATCTCATATCCTTCCTGCTCCAGATATGCACCGGCAAGCCGTTCATAATGGCTTCCGGTCTCCCGGTTATTCTTCCGTTCTCTTCCTGTATCTCCGGCCATAGTCCTCCCGTTCATTTTAGCAAACATTCTTACAACTTTGCTGTCTGTGATATATTTTTATATGTATTTTTTTATAAATGTCATTCTGTGGATCGGTGATGGTCCTAATTCTTTCAGGCCTTCGATATGTTTCTTCGTGCCATATCCTTTATTGGCAGCGAAATCATACCCCGGCATCACTGCATCATACTCTACCATCAGGCGGTCCCTGGTCACTTTGGCAATGATGCTTGCCGCTGCAATGGACACACTTTGGGCATCTCCTTTGATGATCGGCACCTGCCGGATATCGACGCCCGGTATCGTCACAGCATCGTTCAGAAGCAGATCCGGCTCTACCTTCAGGTTCCCTATCGCCATGCGCATCGCCTCATAAGTCGCCTGCAGGATATTGATCTCATCAATCCTTGCCGGACTTACGATCCCTATTCCTGTCGCCACTGCACGCTCCATGATCTCATCGTAAAGTGCCTCCCTCTTCTTCTCCGAAAGCTTTTTCGAATCATTCAGATACAGGATCGGATCATCTTTTGGCAGAATGACTGCTCCCGCTACCACCGGACCGGCAAATGGACCGCGGCCGACTTCATCGATCCCACAGATATAGGTACAGTCGCTGTATTCTTTTTCATAGACGCTCATTGCTTCGGTACGCTCCAGTTCTTTTTGAAGCTTTTCCTGTTGTTTTTTCAGTTTTTCTTCTTCTCGTTTATTCATGTCGGATCACTCCTATATTGTCAAATGGATAGATACGCACCCAGGCTCTGCCGATCAGATCCTTCCGGGTCAGCACTCCTACCCCCGGATCTCTGCTGTCCATACTGTGATTACGGTTATCTCCCATCACAAAGTATTCATCATCTCCCAGCGTAACCGGCTCTGCAGCCGTCTGCGGATCCTTGATCTTCTCCTTCCCATAGATATCACTGGTCAGGCGTTTTCCATCGATATACACATATCCGTCCCGGATCTGCACAGTCTCACCCGGCATTCCGATGATACGTTTGATATAATATGTATCTTCTTCATATTTATACGGAAATACAATAATATCATAGCGTTTCGGATCCCGGAACCGGTAACTGATCTTATCAACGATCAGATTGTCTCCATCCTGTAATGTCGTCTCCATGGAAGATCCGCTTACCATCGTCCGCTGTCCGACAAAGGTGATGATCAGATAGGTCAGACCGATGATAAGCAGTATATACACAAGCCATCCGCCGAGTTCCCCCAGGATGTCTCTTTCTTCTTCCTCTCTCTTTGAATGTCTGGACATATTCGTGCGTATCCTTTCTAATATGCATCCGGATATTCCAGAGTCAGTCTTCCCAGGCGTCCGTTACGGAAATCATCCATCAGAAGGACAGATGCTTTCTCTGTATCCAGTTCATTTCCACGCACCAGGCAATGTCTGCTTTCAGCGATCCTTGCAATCATGCCGTATGGATCCGCATCTTCTTCTACGTTATATTTACTCTCCAAAACTCCCGGATAATTCTTGTTCATAAATGTCACAAGTTCTGCTGCCAGTTCTTCCGTCTGCAGGATCTCATCCTTGATCGAACCGATAAATGCAAGCTTAAGACCTACTGCCTGATCTTCGAATCTTGGCCATAAGATTCCCGGTGTATCAAGAAGTTCTACATTCTTGTTCAGTCTGATCCACTGTTTTCCCTTGGTCACACCCGGCTTGTTGCCCGTCTTCGCACAGGCTTTTCCTGCCAGTGCATTGATGAATGTTGACTTTCCGACATTCGGGATTCCTACTACCATGGCTCTGACCGGACGGTTCAGGATACCGCGCTTTCTGTCTCTTTCAATCTTTTCTTTACATGCTTCCTGGATCACGCCGTTGATAGACTTGATCCCCCCGCCTTTTTTAGAGTTCACTTTTACAACGGAGAACCCTTTTTCGCGGAAATATTCCGACCAGGCATCGTTCCATTTATCTTCTGCCAGATCTGACTTGTTCAGAAGGATCAGCCTTGCTTTATTCTTTCCAAGTTCGTCAATGTCCGGGTTCCTGCTGCTAATCGGTACTCTGGCATCAACCAGCTCAATGACCAGATCTATTAGTTTGATATTCTCCTGCATCATGCGCTTTGCTTTCGTCATGTGCCCTGGATACCATTGAAAATGCATATCTTTGTTCTCCTCTTATCTATTATCTCACGAATCCGAAATTCTTCTTCGGTGATACCACAAACCAGGCCTTTCCGTAAATATAAGACCGTTTTACCGCTCCGATATCTGCACTCCGGCTGTCTTCGCTGTTCTTTCTGTTATCACCCATCACAAAATATTCATCCCCGCCAAGCTTAACCTTCTCGGCTGCGATGCCTGCGGTATCGATCTTCGTGGTTGTATAATCTTCTTCCAGTTTCTCTCCATTGATATAAATCCGGTTCTCTACGATCTGTACCGTTTCTCCCGGAAGTCCAACAATCCTCTTCGTATAATAATGCGAACTTTCATTGCCCTTCGGCTTAAAGACAATGATATCTCCACGCTTTGGAGAAGATGCATTATATACAATACGGTTTACCAGCACTTTATCCGCATTCTTAAGTACCGGTCTCATAGAATCTCCCACGGTACTCACCTGTTGTCCCCAGTACCATACTGCGACAAATGCGATCAGGCAGGTGACTGCGATCTTAAACACCCAGCTTATGCCGGATACGATCTTTTCCAGATTCAGATGAATCTTTTTCTTCTCCTTCGGAAGTTTTCCCAACAGTTTCTTTTTTGCCTGACGTCTGCGGTAACTTGATCTCCGGGATCTTCTTCGTCTTTCAAAATCCAGATTACTTCTGCGTCTCATATAATCCCCTTATCTTCATGACTTGCCACGGGCAGCTCCTTGCGAAATACATGGCAATATCAAAAAAGGACAATTACATTATGTAGTTGTCCTTTTTACATTCATTTTCCTGATTATTTTACTAATTCTTTTACTTTAGCTTTCTTACCAACGCGGTCTCTTAAGTAGTTCAGTTTTGCTCTTCTTACTTTACCTCTTCTTACTACTTCGATCTTCTCAACGTTTGGTGAGTGTACCGGCCAAGTCTTCTCAACACCGATTCCGTTAGAAAACTTTCTAACTGTAAATGTCTCTCTTGCTCCGCCACCCTGTCTCTTCAGGACTGTTCCTTCGAAAATCTGTACTCTTTCACGGTTTCCTTCTTTGATCTTTCCGTAAACTTTAACAGTATCTCCAACGTGGAATTCTGGTGCTACTTCTTTTAACTGAGCAGCTTCAATGTTTTTAATAATATCGTTCATTATGTGTGACCTCCTTGTTTACTTGGATGTTCTTAATACATTTGTACCAGAGGACCATCTATTTTTCTTCACAACACGCTATATTCTATCATACCCGGTGCAAAATTACAAGGATTTTTTCTTGTTTTTTGCACTCTTTTCTGCTTTATATGATCCTACTCTGTAACCGGCTGCCCGTCTCTTTGTATTTCCTTTGCCAGCTTTTTTTCTTTCTCGGTAAGCTCTGCCTTTTCAAGCAGATCCGGCCGGTTCTTCGCAGTGCGGATCACAGACTGTTCGCGTCTCCATTTTTCAATATTGGCATGATGACCGGACATCAATATCTCCGGTACTTTTTTGTCATGCCACACTTCCGGTCTGGAATACTGCGGGTATTCCAGCAGATTATCCTGAAAGCTTTCGAATTCGGCAGATACATCGTTATGGAGGACTCCAGGAACCAGTCTGGATATCGCATCGATCATGATCATCGCCGGAAGTTCTCCCCCGGTCAGGACATAATCCCCGATGGATACATAATCGGTCACGATCTCCTCCAGCACACGTTCGTCAATCCCTTCATAATGTCCGCATAAGAATACAAGATCTTCTTCCTGTGCGAATTCTTCTGCCATAGACTGGTTGAATGTCTTCCCCTGCGGGGACAGATAGATGACTCTTGTGCGTTTCTTTCCGCACGCCATGTCCGGCTGTTCTCCGGATCCTTCTTCTTCCCCGGCTTTCCTTTCCCGGATCTGTCTTGCAAGTGCATCATAGCACTGATATACCGGCTCCGCCTGCATCAGCATCCCTGCACCGCCGCCATACGGATAGTCATCCACGCTGTGATGCTTATTGAACGCATAATCCCTGATATTCAAAGCCTCTATAGACAGAAGTCCTTTATTCACCGCACGCCCGATGATACTGGTGTTCAGCCCGTCCATGACCATCTCCGGAAATAATGTCATAATATAAAAATTCATATACTATCCTCTTTCTAGATCAGCCCGTCCATCAGGTGGATCTTCATCTTCTGATTCTCTATATCAACATCCAGGATACATTCGCGGATTGCCGGAACCAGCACTTCTCCATGTTCCTCGGTATCGATCACATAGACATCGTTCGCACCGGTCTCCATGACATCTTTTAATGTTCCGAATGGTTCATCGTCCTCTGTTACAACCTGGATACCGATCATATCGGCGATAAAATATTCATTTTCTTCCAGTGCCACCGCATCTTTTCGTTCTACCAGAAGCGGGCATCTCTTGTAACGCTCAATATCATTTATATTATCAATTCCTTTGAATTTCAGGATCACAAACTGTTTAAAGAATTTGACCCCCTGAATCTCCAGAGGTTTTTTTTCTCTCCCGGTGTCTAACAGCACATGCTTTAACGTCTTAAAACGCTCCGGGTCATCTGTAGTCGGAAATACTTTGACTTCCCCGCGCACTCCGTGTGTCGAAGTGATGACGCCTACCTGTAACAATTCTTCCATAGATACTCCTTTTCTTATATGTTGCGGGCATTTCTATACCGCTCTTTTCCTCTTTCATAACAGATACTGTTCACATACTCTGATATAAGATAAGCGGGACAGACCACAAACGGGCCTGTCCCGGGACAAAATGGGAATCCCCATTATTATTCTAGTCCATGATATCTACGATAACTTTCTTATCTTCCTTCGCTGCTGCGGCTTTCACAACTGAGCGGATCGCCTTCGCAATACGGCCCTGTTTTCCGATTACTTTTCCCATATCAGATTCAGCAACCCGTACTTCCAGAACTGTCGTCTTCTTCTCTTCGCGTTCATTTACAACAACGCTTTCTGGATCGTCGACTAATGCTTTCGCAATTACTTCAACTAATTCCTTCATAAATGCACACCTCCAGTGGCATAATTATTTCTCGATGCCTGCTGCCTTTAAAATCTTTGCAACTGCTTCTGTAGGCTGTGCTCCGTTTGCAAGCCATTTCTTAGCTGCTTCTTCGTCAACTTTGATAGCACTTGGATCACAGTTCGGATCGTATGTTCCGATTTCGTCGATGAATCTTCCGTCTCTTGGTGCTCTAGAATCTGCTACGATGATTCTATAGAAAGGAGCCTTCTTCTGTCCCATTCTTCTTAATCTCATTTTTACTGCCATGTTAGTTTACCTCCGTAAAATTATAATATTCATAGTTTATTCTTATACCCAGAACCTGCCTTTGGCATCTTCTAATGTATAATCTGGAATCTATATAACGCGGGATCCGCGGTATATCATGTTTAAAACGGGAATCCGAATTTTTTCTTCTTTCCCGGCTTGCCAAATTGTTTCATCAGCTTTTTCATCTCGTTAAACTGCTTGATCATGCGGTTCACTTCGCTGATGTCCACCCCTGCACCTTTGGCAATTCTGTGCTTTCTGGATGGAGAAAGAATATCCGGATTAGCTCTTTCCGCCGGTGTCATGGAATGAATGATCGCTTCCATCCTTCCCATCTTCCTCTCGGCTTCCGCTGTCTGCTCGTCGTCCAATCCCTTCATCTTACTGCCCATGCCTCCAAGACCCGGCAGCATGTTCATGATATTTCCAAGACCACCCATATTCTTCATCTGCTTAATGCTTTCCAGATAATCGTCAAAATCAAACTGGTTCTTCTTAAGCTTCTGGGTCATCTCTCTGGCTTTCTCTTCATCGATCTCGGCCTCTGCCTTCTCGATAAGTGACAGGACATCTCCCATTCCGAGGATTCTTGATGCCATACGGTCCGGATAGAACTGTTCCAGATCCGAAAGTTTTTCTCCCATACCTACATACAGGATCGGCTTTCCGGTAACTGCTTTTACGGACAGTGCCGCACCACCTCTTGTGTCACCATCTAATTTGGTAACGATCACACCGTCGATGCCGACCTTTTCATTGAACTCTTTTGCCACATTCACGGCATCCTGTCCGGTCATTGCATCAATAACAAGTATGGTCTGATGTACTTCTACTTCCTCTTTGATCTCTTCAAGCTCTGCCATCATATCTTCATCGATGTGAAGTCGTCCGGCTGTATCGAGGATCACGAGGTCGTTGCCATTCTTCTGCGCATGTTCGATCGCCGCCCTGGCGATATTCGCCGGCTTGTGGTTCTCTCCCATGGAGAAGACTTCCACACCCTGCTTCTCACCATTGACCTGTAACTGCTTGATCGCAGCCGGTCTGTAGACGTCACATGCAACCAGCAGTGGTTTCTTGCCCTTTAACTTGAACTTTCCGGCAAGCTTTGCTGTCGTGGTCGTCTTACCTGCTCCCTGAAGACCTGCCATCATGATGACCGTGATGGCCTTTCCAGGCTGAAGCTGAATCTCTGTAGTCTCCGAACCCATCAGGTTGATCAGTTCCTCATTTACAATCTTGATCACCATCTGTCCCGGATTCAGACCATTCATTACATCCTGACCGATCGCACGCTCCTGCACGCTCTTGATGAAATCTTTTACCACTTTAAAGTTAACATCCGCTGCGAGTAATGCGCGCTTGATCTCTTTTAAAGCTTCTTTGACATCATCTTCTGTCAGACGTCCTTTGCTTCGCAGGTTCTTAAATACGTTTTGAAGTTTCTCTGTCAAGCTGTCAAATGCCATGCTATAACTCCTCTATAATTTCATCGGATATCTTCCGGATGTCTGCAACAAGTTCTTCTGCATTCTCCTTCTCATATCCATCCAGCAATTCATCAATCTGCTTTACTTTTTCTCTGACCGACACGAATTTCTCTACCAGATGAAGTTTCTCTTCGTAGCCTTTCAGTGTCTGGGAACATCTCTTTACCAGATCATGTACACCCTGTCTGCTGATTCCTTCCTCTCTTGCGATCTCGCCGAGTGATAAATCTTCCAGGACAAACTGCTCATACACTTCTTTCTGATGATCCGTAAGAAGTTCTCCATAAAAATCATATAATAATGCCTGTTCTAATATTTCATTCATGTCTTTCACCTCCGATATCATATAACACTTCCGGATGGGTGTCAAGTATTTTTTCTTTACACCTTTGTTTTTTCAAAATAAAATTGATTTCCCACCGGCTTTGTCGTAATATATCTGATGGGAGATATTGCCGGATGCAGTATCTTCCGATCATGTCCATATATTATAAGGGGAGAATATAATGGCAAAAAAGAATTATTACAAGATGCTTGGTGTGTCAAGAACGGCTTCTCCTGAAGAAATCTCTGCCGCCAAGAACAGACTTGCGAAAAAATATCATCCCGATGCCAACATGAAGAATGGTATCGATACAACCAGAAAAATGCAGCAGATCCTGGAAGCCTACCGAATACTTTCCGATCCGAAGAAACGTGCTTCTTATGACCGCAAAGTATTCGGAAAGCCATCTGCAGGTGCAGACCGGAACTTTGATCTGTTCAATCTTCATAATATGGAAGAAACAGCGCCGGTCACCGGTACACCATTTGTGAATTACTGGCGGGCAGCTGATTCTTTATATGATATCACGCTGGAAAGCGAACAGCTTTTCAAAGAAAAAAATAAGAAACAGGCAGCGGACCGGCTGTCGGATCTTTCCTCTCAGGCACTCCGCTATGCCATAACATTGCGAGAGGCAGAGATTCCCGAAAAGTACTGGCTGCCTCCGATCATGGACTGGCTGCTTTTCACCTGGTATAAGAACCGGAATCTCCCGGTATCTTATCTATTGAAGGTTTACGATGATTATTCAAAAAAAGAACTCAGTGGATTCAAACGTGTGAAGCTTCAGAAAGAACTGCTTCATTTCCAGTATTCTCTGAAACGGCTGGTCAGTTATACTTAATATTCCGCTCACACATCTGCACCGTCTGCATATTATGTACTGTAAACATCATTATTGGAGGATTCAATATGAGCGATTTGAGTACAGCAAACTGTGGATGCGGATGCGAAGGACGCGACAGATTCGGCGGGGACTGTGGATGCGGCGGATGCAGTTGTGGATGCAGTAACAGCGGATGCGGCTTCGGCAACAACAGCTGCCTGTGGATCATCCTTCTTCTCTGCTGCTGCGGCGGCTTTGGCAATGGATGCGGCAATGGATGTGGATGGGGCAATGGTAACGACAGCTGCCTGTGGATCATCCTTCTTCTCTGCTGCTGCGGCGGCTTTGGCAATGGTTGCGGCAACGGCTGTGGATGTGGATGCTAGACAACTTACATTTTCCTGTATAGGACTTAAGAGACGGAGTCATTTTCCCGTCTCTTTTTTCATATATATTTATAACGCTGATACCGGAAGGAGTCACCATGGCCGGAAAACCTTCTAAACCAATGACACCCTTCGATAAATCTGTCACACCCTCCTATTTATATAAATGGAAGCTGTTTCTTGCCTTCCTGCCTCCTTCCATTCAGCGCTTTCTTGCCGTCTACATCAAATTTACCGAATTCCGGTATACGATGGACTATTTCCGGGGACTTCCTTTCCATGCATTTTCTTTTCAATCGATCAGCGAGCTTGCGCCTTATATGGATGAAAATGAACGGGATATGATGAATCAGATGACTTCTGTGATGCAGATGGCGGAAATGATGGCGATGGCGCAGGCCGGTTCCACAACCGGAGATCCCGGTGCTTCCGGTCCTGCAAACCCTGTTGATCTTATGAAAGCAATGATGTCCGGCGAAGATATGGAAATGTTCCAGAATTACATGGAACTATTCGACGAGGAACTTTCCGCATCTGGAACACCGGCAAAGAAAGGAGACTCTTCACATGAATGAAAGAACCACTCATACAACGGACTCTTCCGGAAACAACACCGGCAACAGCTGGATGGATCATCCGGCTATAAATGGAATGGATCCTGTCAAACTGGAGCTGATCCGGCTCGCCGCAAAACAGACTGCCGGCAAAAGCGGAAGATCACTGGCTCCTGTGATGATGGCACTCATCACCAGCGCAAACAAAAAAGGAATCCAGTTCACTCCTCAGGAAATGTCTCTCATCCTCGACATCCTGAAAGAGGGACGCCCCGCCAAAGAGCAGGAGCAGATTGACCAGATGGTGCAGATGGTCCGCACACATATGAAGAATCATACATAACAAAATAGAAGAAGGGCTTTAAAGTCCTTCTTCTTTACGCATCATACGGAGTTCTCTTCTCTTTTCTCCCTTATCCCACTCTTCTTTTTCTTCTTCTGTCTCAAGTTCCAGTCTCGGTACTCTTACCGGCCTGTCATTCTTGTCCAGTGCCACCATTGTAAAATACGCATGATTGATCGGCGTACGTTCCCCGCTCAATGCCTCTACATAAGTATCTACCTTTACTTCCATAGAGGTATTCCCGACATAAGTCACTTTTCCAATGATCACAACTGTATCTTTGACATATGCACCCCTAAGGAAACTCAGACTGTCTACAGATGCTGTGATCACATTTCTCCTTGTGTGGCGTTTTGCCACCATACCTGCCACTTCATCGATCCACTGCATAAGTGCCCCTCCGAACAAACGGTCAGACGCATTCAGGTGCTGCGGTCTTACCATATGAACCGTCTCTACAATTGAATCCGATACCTTTCTTTTTTCCATTTCCACAAAAAAACACCTCTCTTTTCTTTTTAAACTCTTTTATTATAGCACCGTATTTGTTATACTTAAACTAATTTCAATAAAAGCTGTTTCACAGCGGAATGGAGTTCTCATGAGAAATATAAAATTAACGATCGAATACGATGGAAGCCGTTACCAGGGATGGACAAGACTGGGAAAAGACGAATCCGGCAATACCATATCGAATAAAATCACAGAAGTTTTAAAGAAAATGACAGAAGAAGATGATCTGGAACTTTTCTGTGGATGCCGTACCGAAGTCGGCGTACATGCTTATGCGCAGATTGCCAACTTCCGGACATCCTGTTCTATCAGCACACAGAACATCAAGCACTATCTGAACCGTTATCTTCCGATGGATATTGCGATCATCGAAGTGGAAGAAGTGCCGGAACGTTTCCACGCACAGCTCAATGCTACATCCAAGACTTATGTATACCGCATGACTATTGATGATGTGCCAAGTGTCTTTGACCGTAAATATACCTACCACTGCTACCGTATCCCGGACAAACGCACGATGCAGCAGGCTGCCGAGAAACTCACCGGACGTCACGATTTCCGCAATTTCTCCAGTGCGAAGAAGACGAAATCTACAGTCCGAGAGATCTTTGATATTGATATCTATGGAGACATTGAGGAAATGCAGATCCTGATCCATGCTGATGATTTTCTTCACAACATGGCCCGCATCATCGTTGGTACACTGATGGATATCGGACTCGGCAACCGCTCTGTGCAGGATATCGATGATATCTTTGCCGGAATCCTGGAAGCCAGTGCGCCTTGCGATCCGAAGGGGTTGTATTTGCAGGAGGTTACCTATTAATTTGATTTGGGATTTGATTTATTAACGTAGTTGGCCTCTCGATCCTTGAAGAAAACAGTATAAAGTGGTTCTGGTTCAGGTTCCACGCTCTAAGAAAAACTAAGAGAGCCAGAATCTCCTAAAAGCAAAGGAACTACGCTCAAACTCGGCGTTCGCCTCAAACACGTTCGCTTCGTTCCTTTAACGGAGATTCTGACTCTCTAACTTTTTCTAAGAGCATTTCACATTCACCAGAACCACTTTATACTGTTTTCTTCAAGTCGTGACTGGCAGCGGATGTTAATAAATGAAATGCCCGGAAGTGTAACCCGGTGGAAGCCACTACGGTTACGTATTTGCCATTCATTCGTAAGGCATTTGATACACACGGAATAAAACTTGGAAAGGCGTTCCAGTGAATGTGAAAGAGGCGTTGGTAATTCTTAAGGGGTAAAATTCTGCGTTAGGTTTTCAAAATTTGACTGTCTGAGGCGTATGCCGAGTTTCAAATTTTGAAAGCCTGCTTTTAGCAGAATTTTGCCCCTTTAGAATTGACCCGCCGATGGAACCTGAGCAGGAACGCCTTTCCAAGCTTTATTCCGGTTCGGGTATCCACAGCCTTCCTGAATTAAATCCCAATAATCCTTACTCCCCGCATCTCTAATACTTCTATTTCCTCCGATGTGAACTGCCGGTCCGTAATTACACCGGTGTAGTCTTCCAGCTGGTTGATCCAGGTCATAGATTGTTTGCCAAATTTCGACTGATCTACTACCAGATAGGATCTTGCGCATTGCTTTGGCACCTGCCGTTTCAGCCACATTTTTTCATGTGTCGGTGTCGTCACCTGGAAGTCTTCGTTAATGGAAGCCGCTCCAAAGAATCCCACATCAAACCGGAAGTCCTTTAACATCTCTGTAGCATATCTGCCGAACAGACTGCCCGTTTCTTTCTGCAGCATACCGCCACAGATATATACTTTCGCATTGCTGTTTTTTAATACCTGTGCAATCTCCAGATCATTTGTCACAACGATGATATCCGGGATGTCACAGATCCGTTTTGCGATCTCACAGGTTGTCGTTCCGGCATCCAGGAATACCGAATCTCCCGGATGTACGAATTCCGTACATTTTCCTGCAATTGCTGCTTTGCTTTTTTTGTTGCTAGTCTGCTTTTTCTCATAAGCCACTTCCTGCTTTGCAACCGCACCTCCATGGCATCGTTCGATCATATTGCTGTTTTCCAGCTTTACCAGATCTCTTCGGATCGTCATGGAGCTTACATTTAGTTCTCTGGCCAGTTCGTCTACCTGCACACTTCCGTTCTCTCTGATCAGTTCAACGATCATGGCCTGTCTTTCTGCCGCAAGCATATTATTCCCTCCTAACTTATGCCGGATCTGCTACCTGCAGTCCTTTTATTCTTCCACTTTATAAAAATCATACAAATTCTGTCTCTATTGTCAGTGATATCTCATATTCCGGATACTGCTTCTTCATGTATTCTACAAAAGATTCCCTCAACTCTTCCCAGTCTCTGAGTGCATAGTCCACGATGAGATCACAGTAGAGTGTACCGGTCTCTTTGCTCAGATATAACGCATGAAAACTCTTCACGTGCTCATTTACGCGTACGAATTTCCCAATGTATCTGCGGATATCAACGATAGCCGCAGTATCTTCATCGACCGCATAGATTCCAAACACCATCGTCACATGATACTCTTCCATGATCCGAAGCTGCAATCTATGAATCTCTTCATAGACTTCTCCGATGCTTCTTTTATGATCGATCTCGATATTCACTGAACCTGAATAGCGGTCCGGTCCATAATCGTGCAGCATCATATCGATCGCACTGATCACTCCATCTGTTGCACGGATTTCTTTATAAAGCTTTCTCGCAAGTTCTTCTTTCCCTGAACGTCCGATCAAATCGGATGCCGTATTCTTAAGCGTGTCCACTCCGCTCTTTATCACGACAAAAGAAAACACAATACCTGCATAAGCATCCAGCGAGAAACCTGTAAATAAAAATATCACAGATGACAGGATTGTCAGACCTGAGAAATACGAATCATTTCTTCCATCTTCCCCCACTGCCAGTAATACTTCTGATTCTACGGATTTTCCTACTTTTATCGTATACATTCCCAGAATAAATTTGGTTACGGCTGTTCCTGCAACGATCAGTACCGTCAGTATACTGACATTCATATCTGACGGATGAAGGATTCCTTCCACAGACTCCTTAAGCATCCCCAGTCCGGCATATAATATCAGGACGCCGACCACCATACCTGTCAGATACTCTATTCTTCCATACCCAAATGGATGCTTTTCATCCGGATGTTTCCCGGAAAGTTTTGTTCCTATATAAGTCAGAAACGAAGATCCCGCATCCGTTGCATTATTGATACCTTCCGACACGATCGCAATGGACGATGCCAGTGTCCCGATCATTATTTTCACTGCTGCGATCAGTAAGTTCACTAATATTCCGATCACAGACGTTCTGATTATCCGTTCCTGACGGCTTGATTCATTCATAATACACCTGTTCCTTCTTTTTTTCTGTATTTATGATAACATGCCGGCATTTCATTTACAAGATAACACAGAATGTTCGTTCTCTTACATTCTCCGGCATGCAAAAACAGCTGGAAGAACCGGTACACGCTCCTTCCAGCCGTCTCAGGCTTTTCTTATTATTTTCTATGATCCTTATATAATCCGTATACATTACATGAATATATTCAGTATCAACACTTCTACTACTCCGACTGCCCATGCCACCGTTGATGTCACAGACCAGATGCGGAGCTGGTCTTTCGCTTCACTCACGCCCAGCGTTCTGTTTACTACCCAGAAGTAACTGTCATTGAAGTATCCGAAGAACAGAGAGCCCACACAGCATGCTACTGCTCCGAGGATCGGACTTACACCTGATGCTGCGATGATCGGTGCTGTGATACTTGCTGCTGTTGTCATTGCTACTGTTCCTGAACCCTGGATGAATCTCATTGCTGTCGCGATCAGAAGCGGCAGGATAATGATCGGGATTGCTGTCTTTGCAAGTCCTTCCGCCATGAATGTTCCAAGTCCTGAATCTTTGATGATCTGTCCAAGAGCTCCGCCTCCGCCTGTTACCAGCATGATGATTCCGGCTGAAGCCATTCCTTTTTCCATTTCTGTAAGAGCTTCATGTCTGTCAAGGCTTCTTCCAAGTGTCAGAATTGCTACGATCAGTCCCAGTCCGACTGCTACGATCGGCTGGCCGAGGAATACAAGTACATTCATGAATCCTTCTGTCTTGCCCATCGCTGTTGCCACGGTATTGATCAGGATCAGAATGATCGGGATGATCAGAGGCATAAAGGATTCCAATGCTCCCGGAACACCTGTCATATCCATTGAAAATGCTGCTTCGTAATTAGGCTCCTGGTAAGGCATCTCTACGATCTCGCCTTCTTCGTTCGGGATTCTGTAGTATTTCTTTGAAAGATATAATCTTGAATATGCGATACATGCAATTGCCATCGGAAGTGCAAGTACCAGTGTCAGCAGGATGAATTTTCCTACGTCTACTCCAAAGATTCCGCAGACTCCTAACGGGCCAGGTGTCGGTGGTACCAGGGAGTGTGTGATTACAAGACCTGCTGCCAGTGCTGTTCCGAGTCCGATCACAGATTTCTTCGTTGCTTTGGAGATTGCCTTTGCAATCGGTGCCAGTACAACGAATCCGGAATCACAGAAGATTGGAATCGATACCAGGAATCCTGTCAGTGCAAGGGCTTCTTCTTCTCTCTTCTTACCGAAGAGTTTTAAGAATGTATGTGCCATTCTCTTGGCCGCACCTGTCACTTCAAAGATCTGGCCCATCATAACACCGAATCCAATGATGATTCCGATACTTCCCAGAGTTCCGCCAAACCCTGAAGTGATCGAATTCACGATACCAAATGTCTTCTCGACACCGTCTACTTCAATTGTAATATTTGTAAGCGGCATGCCGCCAATCACGCCGACTACAACTGTACTGATGATCAAGGCGAGAAATGCCTGGATCTTTGTCTTTAATACTAAAAATATCAGGACTGCGATACCTATTGCCAGTCCGATAAGCATTCTTTCCCCACTAAGTCCGTTTACCATAATTCAGACCTCCTACGTTCTCTCTTTTTGTTTTTGCAGTTTTTGCTGCCATCCTTTTTTACGTTTTGTTTTTTTGTTTTCTTTTACTTATTTTCCGGTAAAATTCGGTGCATATTTCGCTGCAAGTCTGATTGCCTCGATCATGCTGACTGCGCTTACAATTCCTTTTCCCGCAATATCGAAAGCGGTTCCGTGATCCACAGATGTCCGAAGGATCGGCATACCATTTGTGATCGCAATCGTTTTTTCAAAGTCCAGCGTCTTTGTTGCAATATGTCCCTGATCATGATAGAGCGATAATACACTGGTATATTTGCCCTGCGCAGCCTGATGGAATACCGAATCCGCCCCGATCGGTCCTGCCACATCATAGCCTTCTGCTTTCAGTTCTTCAATTGCCGGCATGATCTCTTCAACTTCTTCCCAGCCAAAGAGTCCGTGTTCTCCACTGTGCGGATTCAATCCTGCAATTGCCATAGTCCCTTCTTTCACGCCAAGTCTTTCCAATGCTTTTGTGCATCGTTTGACATAATCAATGATTCTGTCTTTTTTGATCATATCTAACATCTGTCTCAGTGATACATGACGTGTCAGGAAGAATACTCTCATTCCATTCGTCTCAAACATAGTCAGCGGATCTTCCGTATGTGTCAGTGCCCCGAATATCTCTGTGTGACCGATATATGGAACTTCTGCTGCATGAAGAGATTCCTTGTTGATCGGTGTCGTTGCAACTGCATCAACCTGGCCCGCATTTGCCAGTTCGATACTCTTAGCGATATATTCATATGCCGCTTTTCCGCACATGCCGCTTACTTTTCCGTAAGCAAATGTATCCATATCCACGTTGTCAAGATCGATCAGGTTCAGCACTCCCTTTTCATCCACTGCCTCATCCGGCTCTTTTATCTCATTGATCTTTAAGTTCTCTCCTGTGATCTCGATTGCTTTTTCCAAAATCTTTCTGTCACCGACAATGACGCAGACTGCAATCTGGAACACCTCATCGGATGCAATGGATTTCGCCACGATCTCCGGTCCTACACCTGCCGGATCCCCGATTGGAATTGCAATAACTGGTTTCTTCATTTCTCTCATCCTTTCTTAGATATATAATTTTTCTTTCAAATAAGTAATACACTTATTGATTGCATCTTTATTTCCCTGGCTTCCGCCTTTTGTAATGATATGTACACCTTCGAATTCGCCTTTTAAGAATTGTCCGTAAGCGGCAAGCGGAAGTACTTCATCCTGCAGACTTAATCCTGCGGTATCAAACCTTTTGCAGACAGCAACCGTGACATCTCCGCCACTAGTATACAGTCCCTTGAATGTGTCTTCTGCCTTGAAGATCCGGTATGTGATCTCCGCAAATGCGCTGTTGATCATTCCTGTTACTTCATCTAATGAACACTGGTATCTCTCCATATATGGAGCAAAATCAATTCTGTTCTCCGGATAGATTCCGTCTCCGGTTACTGTTGAAATGTTATTTCTGTCACATTCACCAAGGATAGAATTGACCACTCTGCGTATCTCCAGTTCTCTGCGTTTTTCACCTTCCAGAAGTTCTCTTGTATGAACAAATTCATTATGTGTTCTCTGTGAGAGCCACAGTTCTTCCATCTGGGCTGTGGTATTGGCATTCACGCTTCCTACCACTGCAAGAATCTTTGTCTTCTGCTTTTTCTTGTTCGGAGTGATCAGTTTTCTGGATAGCGTTGCGGTAAATACTCCCGGATCTACGGCGATGACTTTTAATCCGCTGGTGATCACTGCATCTGCAATCAGATCCAGATCTTCCTGTGTAATACAATCCAGTGTAATGATCCTGCTCCCTTCTTCAACGCATTTTTTCATCAGATCCGCAAGATAATGCTTCCCATACATCAGATCTTTCATACAGATCGTTGACACCTGATATTTACTCTGCTGTCTGAAAAGTTCCCCTACTTCCGATATCTTTACCGGTGTCTTCGGATCCACGGCGATATTCGTCTTATGTAACGGCAGCCCATCTACCAGCATATATCCTCCACAGATGATCCTTCCCGAAGCCGGAAAACACGGTGCAACAATTGCTATGTAATCTTCTCCCAGGCTGTCCAGCATCGCATCCGTCTCACTTCCGAGATTTCCGCGAAGTGTACTGTCAATCCGGTTGGCATACACTTTTACATTATCATTCTTAAGCAGGTTACAGACATTGTGTACCCGGTTATATGCGATCTGTGCATCCACTCCTCTGCTGTCTGTCGGATATAATACGCAGTCACAATCCGATAAGGTCGACAGTTCGATCCGTTCTGTATTCATGACTGTGTATGCTTTATAATTCATCTTTTTCAGTAGTACTCCCGTCGCATTAGCCCCGGTCAGGTCATCTGCGATCACAACACACTGTGGCATAATCATTCTCCTTTTTTCACATTTTCAAACATTTATTGTTGTTCTGTTATGTTTACATGTTACATCTATTGTTCGTTTTTGTCAATATAATCTATTTTTTATCAATCTTTTTGTTTATTTCCACAGTATATCGTGTTCGTTTTTGTTTATTTTTTCATTCTCAGTCAGTTCATTTCGTATATAAGTATATAAATCTATGAAAGGATTCCAGATATTCTTTACGCAAGCTTGTCGGATGTTAATACTTCTACTGCTTCTCTTAATGTCGTGATCTCACCTACATTTCCCGGAAAGATCACATATGGTGTCATTGGGAATTTGCTTTCTTCTCCTGTCTGCCATACCGGAATTCCCGGTTTGATCTGGCCAAGAACGTTGGCTTTCTTTACTGCCAGTGCCTTTGTTCCCACATCACTGGATGTAATTCCACCCTTTGCAATTACAAAGCTTGGTGTCACACTTAAACGGCCGACCAGCGACTGTACTGCATCTGAGATTTTTACGGATAATCTTAATTCATCTTCTTTATCTCCTGTATCTGCAGTGATCAGTGCTCTTGTCGTATAGCAGCAGACCGTCTTTCCTGCCTTGATACATGTTTCTTCCAGATCCAGACATCTTTTTACTTCTTTTTCAAATGCTTCATCGTCTTTTACAAGTGTTGCATCCAGTTCAATGAATTCAATATCTGTCAATTTTTTCAGTTCTTCTACCTGTTTTGTCGTCTTATCCGTATGAGAACCTACAACGATGATTCCTCCGTTATCTGTCTCTTTTACTACCATCTGTTCTCTGCTAAGAAGCGGCTGATCGGTTACTCCGCCCATAACTTTTACGATAGCCGCTGCCGTACGGAACATGAATACCTTGCCTTTTGCCATTGCTCTGTACAGTGCCACGCAGAATACTTTCACATCGGCATAGTCCACAGCATTTACAATGATCTTATTAAAATCTTTCACCGCCATCAATGCTTCTTCGATCTTGTCGATATTCATATCATGGATATCTTCCAGTGAAATGCATGTAACATCGGAAGCCTTGTATGCTCCCTTTGTCTTCTCTTCTACATATTCCGGCATCGTTGCTGCGCTGTAACCGAATGTCTTATCTCTGGCAAATTCTGTCTCATTTGCAGGAATCAGATCCTCGCCGTATCTTACATAATGTACATTATCGATCGTAAATCTTCCGCCTTCTTTAAAGAACGGGCAGAGGATCTCTCCGTCAATCGTCTTTCCGGTATTGGCTTCGTAATTTTTCTTCAGAAGTTCTGTCTCCAATGGATAATGTCCACGGAGAGTGGAATCGCTTCTGCTGATGAATATATATTCTTTTCCGGTCTCTTTTGCAACTTCATCAACCACAGCGGCAATCTCATTGTGTGCTTTGGTTGTCTGTTCTGCTGTAAATCCTCTGGAATTAGTCAGGATATAGAACAAATTATTCTCCTCATCAAATCCCTGACGGATGGTATCTTTTTCCCAGTTTGTGTATACGGAAATATCATGCACTGTCTGGACACCAGTCGGATCATCGTCTAAAACAACAATCTTTTTATTATTTTTTTCAATTTCTTTCTTTAACAGTTCATCGATATAAGCTTCGTCTATCTGCTTATACGAAGTTAATACTTCTGCGTTCAATGCCATGTTTCCTTCTCCTTTACTCTTCCGTCTTTTTTACTTCTACATCAGCAAGTTTTTCGAAATACTGAACAATTCCGCCGTGGTCATCATTCATATGTCCATGGATCTTCAGTGTCTGAAGGATCTCATAAAGCTGCGCTGTATATGGAATCGGTACATCGATCGAATGTGCTGTATTTACGACATTCTTGATATCCTTATGGTTGATTCTGATCGGTCCGCCCGGTTTGAAGTTACGTTCAATGATCATCGGGATCTTGGCATCCAGTACTGCACTTCCTGCGAGTCCGCCGCGGATCGCATGGTATACTTTCTCCGGATCAGCGCCCGCTTTTGTTGCCAGAACAAATGCTTCGGATACTACTGCGATCGTGTTATTAACAATAACCTGGTTGGCAAGCTTTGTAACACTTCCGCTTCCGCTTCCGCCGATCAGCAGTGCAGAAGATCCGAGAATATCAAAATACTCTTTCATTGCATCAAAGTCTTTCTGATCTCCACCGGCCATGATCGCAAGTGTTCCTGCGACAGCTCCGGGCTCGCCACCGGATACCGGTGCATCTACAAATCCTACACCTTTTGCTTTTAATCCTTCATAGCATTCTTTGGATTCTACCGGTGTTACGGAACTCATGTCACACACAACAGTTCCTTCTTTGATCGTAGATGCAACACCATCTTCATCAAATAAGATAGATTTTGAAATTGCACCGCTTGGAACCATGATAATGATTCTTTCACACTGTTCACCAATCTCTGCATAAGAAGCTTCTTTTGCTCCTGCTTCCACAACATCTGCAACTGCCTCTTTGTTCAGGTCTGATACCATAAGTTCTACACCTGCATTCAATAAGTTCTTTGCCATCGGTCTTCCCATGATACCAAGTCCAATAAATCCTACTTTCATTTTCATACATCCTTTCTTTTTCCATTTCACATGACATTTTCACATATGTTCATTTCTGTTTGTATCATCGAAATGTATCGTTCTTTCTTGTTTCTGTCTTCACTTTACTACATACCGGTATACCGGTCAAGGTGCTATTTATCTTTCTCTTATTTCAACAGTTTTTTCGTTTTATTTTTGTGTATTTTTAACATATAGTCGATTTTCTTTTTGTTATTTTCTTAACATTATATACAATTTTTTTAGCCCTTATTTTCCTTTTCTCTTGACCATTTTGCGACTGTATTGTATGATATTGATAGAAAAAATGTATGATTTTTGTTAAATAAATAATTATCATGAAGTATAAGGAGTTACTATGATACCACTCAATGAACAGGCCTACAATTATCTCCAGAAGCTCATCCTGGAGAATCATTTTTCTTATCAGGAAGTCTATTCCGAGACAAAATTATCAAAAGAACTTGGAATTTCGCGCACTCCGTTAAGAGATGCCGTGCACCGGCTTGCGCAGGAAGGTTATATTGATATCATTCCCAGCAAAGGATTTATGCTGCATCAGATGAACCGCAAAGATGTAAACGAAACATTTCAGGTACGTTCCGCGCTGGAAACATATTGTACCGTCCAGATCTGTAAAGAGTTCTCTTCCCGTAAGGCAAAAAAGCTTTTTAAAGATCTTGACTGGATCATGGAATGTATGAAAGATATTATGGAAACCACACATTCCATCAAAGAATTTTCCGAATATGATTTTCAGTTCCACACAAAAATCATAGATTATCTGGAAAATATACAGTTTTCAAATGTATTTGCCATGTTCATGTACCGTATGAAACGTCTGGCAGAACTTTCTCTTGCACATAAAGGACGTATGGAACAGACATACGAGGAACATATGGCTATTTTGGATTGTATGAAGAATGGCGATACTTCACGCATCTATGAGATTACATTGAAACATATGGAAACACCGCGTGATATCAATCTGGAAGATCTGTAAAAAAACCGCGCAGCTATTTTCAACTGCACGGTTTTTCCATATATATTTCTTCTGTTTTCTTTGTATCTCCGATTGCACGGAAGCCATATTTTTCATAAAAGGCTTTTGCATCTTTTGTATGCAGCATTCCATACAGGTGCCCATTCTCTTTCATGATCCGATCCATCAAAATGGTTCCGAATCCCTGACTGCGGTACTTTTCTTCTATAACGAAATCCATCAGATAAAACGTCGTGACGCCGTCTGTCAGAACCCTTGCAAATCCAATCTGTCTGTCTTTTCCGGCCATACTGCTTTCCTTGATTCTGCCTTCACCGGTGCCGGCTTTCAGAAACAGACCATATGGACAAGAATTCTCCATACTTTTCCGGATCATCTCTTCCGTTCTGTCTTCTGCCCATTCTGTACTCCGTAAGAGATCTGTCACTTCCGACAGATGCATATTCTCTATATCTTTTCTGATATAGTAAGACGATTCTCTGTCTTCTCCTTCTGCGGTGATCTTATCTTCCGATATCTGCCGGATCACTTCACGCAGCTTCGTAAGATATGGATCTGCCATACATTCTTTTTCCCCGTAAGTCATCTGAAGATCATATTCCAGTGGAAGCCAGGTTGCAATATCCGCCTCGTTATGCTGGATCAAAGTCTCCATCTTATCCAGGGCATGCACGATCTTCGCTTCCATTGTCTCTTCTCTTTCCAGTTCCCCGAACAATTCATCCAACTCCTGCCGCTCTTTTCCCGGAAGCATTGCGGTCAGCAGTGTGAGCGCATCTCCTTCTGTTTCCCGGTCGTCATCCGTCTTCACAAATGCCGGAATATCACCGGTTAGCGCTTCCCCCAGATCATGGAACAGGCACATCTTCATCACCTTATCCATGTCACAATCCGGAAATTCTTCTTTTACCAGCCACGCAAATACACATAGACGATACGTGTGTTCTGCCACGCTTTCCCGCCTGTGATCTGTCATTCTGGAATGGCGCATATTACATTTCAGGTGTTCTGCCACACCCATAAAGTCTAATAATGTTTCTGGTCTCATTCTTCCTCTACTCGTTCAGATATTCCAACAGGCCCTGATATTCTTTTTTCATTAATCTGTTTCCATGCATATAGAAATGCTGCAGCTTATCGTAATCCTTCTCCATACGTGATACGGTCGGGATCAGTGGACGGATCACAAAAATCTTCCCTTCTTCTTCCAGCTTTTCGATCAGCTTCATCTGCCTGTTATATACCGCATTTCTTGTCATGATCGCACGTACCAGATTCGGATATTTTTTATAGGCTCTTTTATAAAGCTGTTCTGTTGCTTTTAGCGCTCTCTTCTTGCGGTAGCCCGGATTTCTCGTCAGCACTACAACGATCTTGTCATTCCCTTTTTCCAATGCATACTCGATCGGAATGGAGTCTGCAAGTCCCCCGTCCATATACGGAATTCCGTCTACATTTGCAATCGGTGCTGCAAGCGGCATACTGCTTGATGCACGGCAGATCTTCATCAGACGTTCCGGATCCTTATCTTCTGACAGATACTCTGCAGCTCCTGTGATGCAATTCGTAACAACCAGTTCGCATTCCATCTCGGATGCAAAATACGTCTCGAAATCAAATGGATAGATTTCATTCGGAAATTTATCAAACAACATATCCATATCCATCAGTGCTTTTTCTTTCAATGTCTTCTTCAATCCGTATACATAATCATATTCTTTCTCACGGTGAATCACGCATTCCCTGCTCCGTCCAGCCTGTTTTGATACATAATCAACTGCATTGCAGGCACCTGCAGATACACCGATCACATTGGACATATAAAGTTCTTTTCCCATCAGATAATCAAGGACTCCCGATGTAAATACTCCGCGGTTGGCTCCGCCTTCCAATACTAATGTTGCTTTTATCATAAACTTCATACCTCTCTTTTGCTTTCTATTCTTCGTAGTTACCATTATATACCCTTTTTCATAGAAGGAAAAGAGGAACTTCCCTTGCTATTTTCCCATATATTTGATACTATATGCTAGTCGGCGTCTGCAAATCCGGACGCAGTCACTATCAACAGAGATTCAAACGACAAGGAGAATATAAACCAATATGATTAGTACAAGTAATGTAACATTACGGGTTGGTAAAAAAGCCCTGTTCGAAGATGTTAATATTAAATTTACAGAAGGAAACTGTTACGGTCTGATCGGAGCAAACGGTGCAGGTAAATCTACATTTTTAAAAATCCTGTCCGGACAGCTTGAACCAACGAACGGTGAAGTTATCATCACACCAGGTGAGCGTCTTTCTTTCCTGCAGCAGGATCATTTCAAATATGATGAATATCCGGTACTGGATACTGTTATGATGGGAAATGCAAGACTCTATGAGATCATGAAAGAAAAAGAAGCCATCTATGCAAAAGAGGATTTCACCGATGAAGATGGTATGAAAGCCAGCGAACTGGAAGGCGAATTCGCAGCCATGAACGGATGGGAAGCAGAATCCGATGCCGCAACTTTGTTAAATGGTCTCGGCATTCCGGTTGAGATGCATTATGAGATGATGAAGAACTTAAATGGTCCGGAAAAGGTAAAAGTCCTGCTTGCACAGGCACTGTTCGGTAATCCTGATATCCTGCTCCTCGACGAGCCTACCAACCACTTAGACCTTGATGCGATCGCATGGCTCGAGGAATTCCTGATCAACTTTGACAATACTGTCATCGTTGTATCCCATGACCGTTACTTCCTGAACAAGGTCTGCACACAGATCGCAGATATCGATTATGGCAAGATCAAACTCTATGCCGGTAACTATGACTTCTGGTATGAATCCAGCCAGCTTCTGATCCGTCAGATGAAAGAAGCCAATAAGAAAAAGGAAGAAAAGATCAAAGAGTTGCAGGAATTCATCTCTCGTTTCAGTGCCAATGCTTCAAAATCCAAGCAGGCTACTTCCAGAAAACGTGCACTGGAAAAGATCCAGCTTGATGACATCCAGCCATCCAGCCGTAAATATCCTTACATCGACTTCCGTCCAAACCGCGAGATCGGTAATGAAGTCCTTACGGTAGAGGGATTAAGCAAAACAATCGACGGCGAAAAAGTTCTGGATAACATTTCCTTTACTCTGAACCACGATGACAAGGTTGCATTTGTCGGAAGCAATGAGCTCGCAAAGACAACACTCTTCCAGATTCTTGCCGGAGAGCTGGAACCGGATGAGGGTACTTATAAATGGGGAATCACAACAACCCAGGCCTACTTCCCACTTGACAGCGGAAGTGAATTTGACAATGATTACAGCATCGTAGACTGGCTGACCCAGTATTCCGAAGAAAAGGATGCCACTTATGTACGTGGATTCCTCGGTCGTATGCTGTTCTCCGGTGATGACGGTGTGAAGAAGGTGCGTGTTCTTTCCGGAGGTGAAAAGGTACGCTGTCTGTTATCCAAGATGATGATCAGTGGTGCAAATGTACTGATACTTGATGAGCCTACCAACCACCTGGATATGGAAAGCATCACCGCGCTGAACAACGGAATGACAAAATTCCCTGGTGTACTTCTTTTCTCTTCCAGAGACCACCAGATTGTACAGACTACTGCCAACCGTATCATGGAGATTGTTCCGGGCGGTAAACTGATCGATAAGATCACTACTTATGATGAATATCTTGAAAGTGATGAGATGGCTCGTAAGAGACAGACTTATACTGTTCAGGAGGAAGATAATTAAATTGATTTGGAATTTAATTTATGAACGGGGAAGCGGCCTCTCAGTCCATGAAGGAAACAATAGATAAGGCTTCTTGTTCAGGTTCCATACCATAAGAAACACTAAGAGAGTCAGAATCACCTAAAAGCAAAGGAACTACGCTCAAACTCGGCGTTCGCCTCAAACAC